>QAKW01000093.1 GCA_003343605.1 Clostridiales bacterium | reverse complement strand
CTCGGCAATTCCCCCGGCGTAGATGAAATGACGCTGAATGAAACCAAATGGGGCGGAACCTACCGCTGCATCAGCCCGATCGGCGCGGTGAATGTACTCTGGTATAATCAATCGATGGTCGAGGAGTTTGGGCTGAAGGATCCGCATAAGACGTGGCAGGAAGGCAACTGGAATTGGGATACCTATAAGGCGTTTGTTACCAGCGTTCCTGCCACCACCTCCGATGGCAAGCCGCTGAGTGCCTATATGCAATGTTCCTCCGATACCATGTATTCCTGGCCGCTGACCAACGGTCTTGCGCCGATCCAGATCGATACAAAGAGCAGCACGCCCAACCTGATCAATAACTGGCTGGATCAGAAAACGCTGCAGGCTTGGGAGTTCATTTCCGGCGTTTATAAGAGCATCAAAATTGCCAACAAATCAGAATACAGCAACCTCTATAAAAACGGAACGCTGATGATGGCGGACGCTGTGAACCTGATGAACAGCTGGGAAAATGAGGAATACGCACGCAATCACAAGTATAACTGGGTACCGTTCCCGAAGGCCACCACCGCCACCGGGCGCGATGTGGCGTTCAACTACGGTTATACCATGATGATTCCGAAAAAGGTGAAAACCCAGTCGAATATTCCCTATGCTGTGAAATTTATGGAGCTCTGGGCCTGCCGGTTTACCGAGGCGATCTTCGATTACTTTGCAACCAGCTGCTACATCGGCTTCAACTACGCACAGCGAAAGGAATATTTTGATTTTGTGATCCACAACACCTATTTCGGTGTGCAGATGAATGAGTGGGATATGCTGACCGGCGATAATAAATCGGCGATGAACCGCTTTTTTAGTGCACAAAAAAATCAATCCTACAATATTGTTACCGAGGCCAATGCGGTGAAGAATATTGTGGAGCAGGCAATCACGGACTGCCTGGCTTATGGCAGCTAAAATCTCTATATGAACCGGGCCGCTTCATTAGAAGCGGCCCGGTTTTCTCTGTTTATTTACAGCGTGTTTCTTTTCCCAACCGCCGCACGGTTGTTTTCTTGCACCCGCGCCGCAAAGCGCAGCGGCGCGGGCCGCTTTTTCAGGTCTTCGGTATACCGGCCGGTCAAGGCAATAAAAATCAGGTAGATATAAGGCAGGCCCAGATTGGTTTCCAGCAGGGAATTCACAATCAGCGGCCGGAGCTTTTCCGCAAAGGAAAAGCCCGCGCTGCGCACGCCGCCCAGCAACAGCCCGGCCTCCCAGCCAAACTGCACCAGTATACCGATTGCCAGCAGCCAGGAAATCCGGATCCGCCCGGCGGGCTCCTTCTGCCGGAGGTTATAGATAATCAGCAGCAGATAACCGATAAAAAGAATCGCGGCCATATAGCCATGATAGGCCCCGGTGGTGCGCTCGATCACGATCGGCGCCTGCCCGCCGGCAAAGGCCGCCGTAATCAGCGGGCAGCAGAACCACCAGCCGAGGATCAGCAGCGACCATTCAAAAAGATGCGCGTCTTTGGAAAGCCAGAGCCAGATCCAGGTAAAGTTTGTGAACCCATAGCTCACCGACATCCACAGCAGCACCCAGAACAGGCTGCCGCCCGTAATACTGCGGGTATGCAGCAGCAGATGGAAAATTCCGTAATCCACCAGCATGTAAATAACGCCCATGCCCAAACCAACCAGCAGGGTGGTATATTTTTTTCGATAGAGCAGCAGCAGCGCAAAAAGCAGTAAAAAAGCCAGATCCAGCCAGATATAAAGCGGTGCGAACTGCCTTCTTGCAATGATTTCCCCCATAAAGGCTCCCTCCTGTTTTTTCTGATCAAACGGCCAAATCCACAGCCTTCAGGCGCGGAAATACTGGTAGCAATTACATTCCAGCATGCCGTTGTAGAGCTTGCGGCGCTTATCCGCCGGGCGGCCGAACAGCCGCTCAAAATCCCGATCGGGCGCAATAATATAATAACGCCACCCAGGCTGTTTCCGAAATACGGTACCCATGATCTGGTAAAGCGCGCGGGCCTCTTCTTTTTCCAGCATCCGCTCTCCATAGGGCGGGTTGGTCACCACCATTCCCCGCGGAGTTGACAAGGTAAAATCCTTTACATCCTTTACCGTAAATGTAAGACAATCGGCAACGCCGGCCCGCCGCGCGTTATCGGCCGCAATCCGAACGGCACGCGGATCTATATCGCTCCCCTCCCCGCGAAAAGGAATATCCGGCGTTTCCGCCCGGCGGGCGGCCTCCCGGCGGGCACGCCAGAGCGGCGGCGGAAAGGCGGGCCAGTTTTCGGCGGCAAAGCCGCGGTGAAGGCCCGGCGCCATATGGCGCGCCAGCAGCGCGCCTTCAATCAGCAGTGTGCCGCTCCCGGCGAATGGATCATAAAGAACCGTATCGGGAAAGGGCCGCGCAAGCTGCACCAGCGCCGCACCCAGCGTTTCCCGGATCGGCGCGGGAAGCCCTTCGGGCCGGTAACCCCGCTTGTGAAGCGCCGTGCCCGATGTATCGAGCATCAGCAGCGCCTCATCTTTATAAATAGAAAAGCGAATCTGATACAGCGCGCCGGTCTCCGGAAAGCGGGCCTGATGATAATGCCCCTCCAGCCGCCTCACAACGGCCTTTTTGATAATCGACTGACAATCGGGCACGTTGTGGAGTGCGGAATTCAGCGCATAGCCCTTCACGGGAAAGCGCCCGTCGGCGGAAATCCAGTCTTCCCAGGGCAGCGCCCGCACCCCCTCAAAGAGCTGATCGAAGGTTTTGGCCACAAACCGCCCCAAAACAATTTCTACCCGCTGGCCGGTGCGCAGCCAGAGGTTCGCATCGGCAACAGTGGTTGCATCGCCGGTAAAAAAGACCCGGCCGTTTTCATTTGCCACCTCCTGCGCCCCCAGATTTTTCAGCTCTTCCGCCACGAAGCGCTCCAGCCCGAATAAGCAGGGCACGCAGCATTGAATGATGTTCATGCCATTTCTCCGTTTCTTTTTAACAGTATTATTTTTATTATAGCAGATCCCAGCGCAAAAAGCAAAAAACCGGTTCATTATTCTAAAAAAACCGGCCGGAAAAGGATTTCCGGCCGGTTTTGCTTCCATTCCGTTTCCCGATAGGCTCTTGCGGCGGCAACCGCCCTGTGCCAGCGCGCCATCAGGCGGCGCGCCTCTTCCGCCGGGCACTGCGGCTGCCAGACCTGCCCGGCCCGGAAGCGTTCGCGCAGCGCCGCTTCGCTCTGCCAAAAGCCGGTTTGAAGCCCTGCAAGAAACGCCGCGCCGAGCGCGGTGGTCTCGCTGATCATCGGGCGGCGGACCTCCGCCTGTGCAATATCGCTTTGAAACTGCATCAGCAGCGGATTCGCCGTGGCGCCGCCGTCTACCAGCAGACGCCTGATTTTAAGCCCAGCCGCCTGCTCCATCGCCCCAAGCACATCGGCGGTTTGATACGCGATCGATTCCAGGCAGGCCCGAATCAGGTGATTGGCGGTTGTGCCGCGGGTCAGCCCGAAAACAGCGCCGCGCGCGCCGCTATCCCAGTAAGGCGCGCCGAGGCCGGTAAAGGCCGGCACCACCACTACACCTGCGCTGTCGGGTACTTTGGCGGCGAAATAGGCGCTGTCCTGCGCTTCATTGATCAGGCCGAGCTCATCGCGCAGCCATTGCACCACTGCCCCGCCGATAAAAACACTGCCCTCCAGGCAATAGCAGGGCGCGCCCTTTGCCGAAGCGCCCAGCGTCACCAGCAGGCCGCCCGGATCCGCGGCGGGCCGGTCTCCGCTGTGGAGCAGCGCGAAGCAGCCGGTGCCATAGGTTGCCTTGAGCGCCCCGGCCGAAAAGCCGCACTGCCCGAAAAGCGCCGCCTGCTGATCGCCCGCCACGCCTGCGATGGGAACCGGCGTTCCCATCAGATCGGCCATGCCGAAATCGCCCGAAGAGGGGCGCACTTCCGGCAGCATCGATTCCGGAATTTCCAGCAGGCGAAGCAGCCGCTGATCCCAGCAGCGCTTATGAATATCATAGAGCATGGTGCGGGAAGCGTTGGTGTAATCCGTTGCATGGACTCTGCCGCCGGTCAGCTTCCAGATCAGATAGGTATCCACGGTGCCGAAAAGCAGCGCTCCCTCCCGCGCGCGTTCCATCGTGCCTTCGATGTGGTGCAGGATCCAATGCAGCTTGGAGGCCGTAAAATAGGGATCACAGAGCAGGCCGGTATGCTCCCGGATATAATCGCCCTCGCGCCGGGCCAGCTCCCGGCAGAAATCCGCCGTGCGGCGGCACTGCCAAACGATCGCGTTGCAGACCGGCTCTCCGGTATGGCGGTCCCACACAAGGGTGGTTTCCCGCTGGTTGGTAATGCCGATCCCGGCCACCTGCTCCGGCCGCACATTGCCGGTGAGCAGCGCCTCCGTGAGCACTCCGTACTGGGTCACCCAGATATCCAGCGGCCGCTGCTCCACCCAGCCGGGCTGCGGATAAAAGATCTGCAGCTCCTTCTGCGCGGTGGAAACAATGTTCAGCTCCTGATCATAAATGATGCAGCGGGAGCTGGTGGTACCCTGATCCAGCGCAACAATATACTGCTGATTCTTCATGATGTTACCTCCGTCTGCTCCAAAACCGGCGTATAGAAGGTTTCGATTGTGCCGGTGCGCTCATTGAGCAGCAGCAGATATCCCCTGATGAAGCGTGCCTGCTGCGTAAAGACTGCGCTGCCCATCCGGGTAAGCGCCGGATCTGCCGCGCGGCAGACAGCCGTGCCGTCTGCCCCTTCCAGAAGCAGCAGCCGCTCCGGGCGGCTGGAATAGAGAATGCCGCTGCCAAGAACCTGGTAACCGCTCTCTGCGCTGCGGTAGAGGGCAACCGCACCGCCGGCGGCGGGAACCAGCGAAAGCGGAACCTGCGCGGCGGGTTGATAAAGCGCCTGCAGCGTCAGATTCCCAAACACCCGGACCGTAAAGGTATCGCGGGTGGTCAAAAGTGTCCGGCCGTCCAGCGACCAGCCGGCAAAAGCCAACCCGTCGGGCGCCTCCCGGCGCGTAACCGTGACCGTATCGCCCCAGTAGAAAGGCCCGCTTTCCAAAACGCTGCCGCCCACAGCCAAAACAGAATAAGCGGTTTGCGGGGCATAGACTGCGCGCACCAGCAGATCGCCGGAAACCGCATCAAAGGGCTGATCCCAGCCGGTAAACACCATCCCCGGCCGCGCGGGTGCTTCCGGCGCCTGCGCGGCGCCGCCGGGGGCAACGCGCGCAACGGAAAGTATCCGGTTTTCTCCATCGGTAAAGGTAACGGTGGCGGCCCCGGGCGTGGCAAATACGGCGGTTAAAACCGTATCGCCGCTCAACGCGAAGCGGAAGACCGGCGCATCCGCCACAATCCGGTCTCCTTCCCGCCAGTAAAGAAAGTTTTCACCTTCCGCGGCAACGCGGCAAAGGCCGCCCGCCGCTGTATCCGCCGCCCGCTCCACTGCCGTTCCCGCGCCTTCGCTGCAAAGCGTCAGCGTAAAGCGGCCGGGCTCCCGCCAGAGGGAGCGCACGGTAAGATTCGCTGTAACGGCAGAAAAATCCTGATCCCAGCCCAGGAAGAGCAGACCCGGCTCCTCCGGCGGCTGCGGCGCCGAAGCGGCCTTGCCGTAGGCAATCTGCTGGGTGGAAACCGGCAGGCCTGCAGCATCGGTAAAGGTAACCGTGAAGGTGCGCGGCGCCATTACCGGCGTAAAATAGAGGGTATTCCCGCGTGCTTCCTGCTCCCAGGAATCAAAAACCGTGCCCGCGGTATCAAGATCCGGAATAAAGCTGCCGGCAGCGGATTCCGGTAAAAGCGCTTCATAAAGGGTGTTCCCCGCCGAATCCAGATAGATCATCCGCCAGATCTGCTCACCATCCGGCAGGAAGGTCAGGCCCTGATTGTCCGCCCCCCAGAGGGTGCGCCCGCTTTGCTCATTTAAGGCAAACGCCGCCTCATAAAGACCGGAAACCGGCTCCGCCTCTGCCAGCGCATAATTCACACCGCATGCTTCCGCGCCCTTTTCAAAGCAGCCCGCAAGCATGCCGAGATTCTTGCCCGCCAGTGCGCCGCCGAAAACGGCCGCGGAGCCGCTGTTTTGCGCATAGCAGCCCTGCACGGTGCCCTGATTGGAGCCGGTGATTCCGCCGGAGCCGCTCTGGAGCAAAATCTCCAGATAAATGCCGTAATGATCCGAAGGCGGGCATTCGCGGCCTTCGCTATCGATATAGGTATCGAGCAGCACCTTATAAAAAGGCGTTGTGGTGAGCTGCGGCTGGCCAAAGCAAAAATCGATCCGGTCTCCGGGCTTCACCTTAAAACCGTTATAGGTGCCCGCATTGTTTGTTTCATCGATTGCGGCATACCTGCCCAGATCCTGGCACCATTCGCTCATGCTGTTGTAGGGCGGGCTGTCGGGGCTCATGTTGAAATCCGCCGTGATGAAATAGGGCAGAATCCCGCCGCAGATCTCCGCCACCTTCTCCCGCAGGACCGCAGCGCTCTGCAGCCGCGATTGTTCATCCAGTGGGTAATGGGTATTGAAAAAGCAGAAGACCTCGCCGGTTTCCTTCAGCCGCAGCTTTACCCAGGCCACGGTGCGGTTCATATTTTCATTGAAACACCAGGATGGCGTATCCGGCGTTTCCGAAAGCCAGAATGTTCCGCTCTCCAGCAGATCGAATTTATCGGTTTTATAAAAGATCGGCGTTGCTTCCTTGCCTTTGGTGGTATTATTGTCTCCCGCGCCGCGCCAGGTCCAGATATAGCTGTAGCCGTCAAAATCGCCCGGCAGATACTTCAGCCACCCCTCGTTGGCCTCCTGAAAACCGATCACATCGGGATCCTGCGCCAGCAAAACGTCTTTTACCGGCGTGTGCCGGTCGGCCGCGCCGTGCAGATCGCTGGTCGTATCCACCCGGAGATTCTGGCTGATGATTTTCAACGGAGTGGCGGTGGAGGAAACCGCGCCATCAAACGAAGCCGCCTCGATCAGCCCGCCTGCATTGTTGCCAACAACACCGCCCGCAACCGCGCCGCTTACGCTTCCCCTGATCCGCAGCGCCGCCACCGTTCCCCGGCTGCCCAGCGCGCCGATCAGCCCCGCAACCGGCCGTCCGGAAACCCGGAGGCCGGAAATCAAATGCCCGTTGCCCTGAAACACGCCTTCAAAGGGATGCAGCATGGAATTACCGATTCCTGGAAAATCAATGCCGGAGAGATCCAGATCCGCGGCAAGCGATACGCCCTCGCCCTCCATGAAATTTCCGGCGTTGACTTCTTCCGCCAGCGCCAGAAGCTGCTCCGGCGTTTCGATCACACGGGTAATGGGAACATACCGGGCATAAAGGGTATAATCTTTCATTTCATCCGCCGCAATCGAAAGGATGCGCGCGCCGGTGAAGGCTTCGTCTTCATACCATCCCGCAAAAAGATACCCCTCGCGCGCAACGGCTAGAGCGCCCGGCAGCTCCGGCGCGCGCTCCACCGTATACCAGCCGGGCGCATCCTCTTCCAGAAACCGGCCTTCGCCAAGCCGGTAGCGCAGCGCATAGCGGATGGCCTCAGCCGTGCCGGAAAGACTGCAGTCTTCCCCGAAGGTAAGCCCCGCGAGCGGGCGTGCCGCGCCGTTGTAAACCACTTCCAAAACCGCATAGCCCGGAATATCAAAAGCGATCTGCTCTCCGGCAATCCCGTAATCATAATAAGTACCCGCCGGGCTTTCGCAGGCAAACGCCGCGCGGTAAACCGCTTCGCCCTGATCGGTGAAAACCACCCGCCCGCCGGAAAGCGCGAATCCGCAGTTCCAGGCCGCCTGCGCGGCCTCCGCCGCTTCAAAGGCCGCGGCAAAGGCTTCTGCCTCGCCGCTTTGCGGCTGATACCAGCAGTTCAGCATCCGGGACGCAAGATCCGTTCCGCTGGAAAAGGTTCCAAAGGGATACACCGCCGTACCCTCCAGCACGCCCTGATTCACGCAGTTTTCCATCGTTGCGGTGCTCTGCCCCCAGGCAATGATCCCGCAGGAACGCCCCTTGGCGCTCACCACGGTTCCGTAATTGATGCAGCCGCTCAGCCGGCAGGTATAATTTTTGCCGTCGTACGGGCTTTTGGCCGCGCGCGCCTGAGAGACCAGCCCGGCGTTGCCGTTGGTTCCGTCAACCGCCGTAACCGCCGCCGCGCTCGCGCAGTTTTCAAAAAGCGTGCCATCGCCGAAGCCCGCAATGCCGCCCACCTTATCAAGGCCGGTCACCGCTGCCTGCCCGATCCTCAGATTGCGGATCACCGCGCAGCTCGCACGGCCAAACAGGCCGACGCCCACCTTTTCCGGCTGATAGATCACAAAATGCGAAAGCGTGTGCCCGTTTCCTTCCAGCGTTCCGTAAAAGGCCGGCAGATTCGGAACATTATAATCCGAAAAGGCGCCGCCGACCGGCACGATTTCTTCCCCGCCGAAATCCAGATCGGCCGTTAGGGTAATCACGCAATCGTTGAGCGGCGTTCCGCCGTTTACCACTGCGGCGAATTGCTTCCAACCGGCGGGACTGCCGATTTTAAACTGCCGCAGATCGGAAAATAAATCGTAGTAAAGAAAGTCGGCCTGTGCATCTTCCCGGTAAACCAGGCCCGCTTCCAGCGCATCGAGCTGCTGAAGCAGCGCCTGCGGATCTGTTCCCTCCTCCAGCGCTTTGCGCAGCGCCTCGATCAGCGCCTCATAGCCCTCGGCCGAGGCATCCGTATAAAGTCCGCTCTGCAGCCGGATCTGCGCCTGGGAAAGCCGCCGGGCAGCTTCCGCTTGAGCGGTGCGGTAAACCGAGAGGTAATACAGGCTGCTTCTGCTTCCGTCATAAGAGTAAACCCGCATCATAAAGATATTCAGACCCTCCGAGAGCGGCAGCGCATCCGGCGAAGCTTCCCCGGTGAGCCGGATCTGCACGCCGGCCGGATTGGAAAAGCCGTAATCATAGAGATTCAAAACCGGTTCGCCGGTATAAATCGTGTAAAACATGCCGTCGAAGGCAACCGCCCGGGAATCAAAGGATATGGCGGGAATCTCAGAGCCGGGCACGCTCATGGCGTAATCCACCCAGAAGGTGGGGGCGATCCAGCCATCACCGGCATTGGGAAAGCCGCCCTCAGCCGCACGGTAGCCGGTGAGATCATCCGTAAAGAAATTATCGGAAAGATCAAAAACCGTAAGGCTATTGGCCCGGTTGGTAAAGCAGGTATAGCCGATAAAGCGGTTGCGGGTAATGGAAACCCGGTCGCTGAGATCCACTGCGGAAACATCCGCGGCCTCCAGATAATCTTCGTAATTTTTATCGTAAGAGATATTCCAGAAAAACGGCTGGGCGCCGGTAAGAGAATTGGTGAGAAAGGTATTGCCGGAAATCTCAATGCGGTATTCCTTCTTCACAAAAATACCCAGAATATAAGAAGAGCAATCCCCTTTAAAAACATTGTTTTTAAACTGGATCGCACAGGGGCCGTTATATTTATTCAGCCCCTCCATGGTGAGAAAATAGTTTTTTCCCTCGGGCGAGGAAAAGTTTTCAAAATAACAGTTTTGCATGGTAAACGCCGCATCTTTAAAATAGCGGCGCCACTGGGCGAAGCCAAAATAGGGCGTTGCGCCCTCCAGCGTAACCAGGCCGTCGATCATATACGTGGGCGGAATATAATTTCCGCTGATCCGGGTGGTGATCACCCGCTCCAGCCGGCAATTGCGCAGGGTAAAGGAATCCCGGTTCTGCGCGCCGGAGGGCTCGGCGTTGAGGTTGTTGGCATTGTTCAGATTAAAAACAAAGCTGCCGGCGGCTACCCCCTCCTGCTGGGAAACAATCGTATTTTCAAGGGTAACAGCGGTCGGCAGCGCGCTGACGCCCCGGGCCGAATCATCCAGAATCCCTTCCAGCAGAAGCCCGTAAATGCCAACCACGCCGGTTACGCCGGCGGCAATGCGGATATTGCCGGCAGTTGATTCCAAAAAGCGCGCGCGCAGCGGGTTCAGCGCCGGGGCGCAGCGCTCATCGGTGCTCGCCTGATTGGGATTCTGGCCGAAATAATAGCCGTAAAGCCGCACCGGCCCGGTAATCGTAATCGAGCCCAGATTGCCGGAAAGGGCGAAAATATTGGGCGTGCCCGCCCCGGCGGCCGCGTAAGCCTCTTCAAAGGATGCAAAAATATTCTCTCCTACCGTAAAGGTATAATAAGCGCCGTCCCAGAGTGCGGTATAGCGCGCGCCTTCCGAAAGCCCCTCCACCGCCGGGGAAAAGGCCATTCCCTCCATACCGGCGTAGGTTCCGAAATCCGGCGCGTCCGCCGGGGCCGGCAGCGTGCCGTCCGCCACGGTAATGCCGGAGCATACGCTCAGCAGCAGCACTGGCAGCAGGCATTGCGCCACGACTCTCCAAATCGTTCTTCTCATGCTCTCCAAGCCTTCTTCCTTTGTGGGATTTATGCAAATTATAGCAGATCCCATCCCCTATTTCAACCAATTCCGCCAAAAAAACCGGGCCTCCCAAATTCTGGGAGGCCCGGCTCTTAGGGATTAGCCCTGGCAGTGATATAAAGTTCCCTTATTGATGCCGGCGATCGGCCCGGAGCCGCTCTCCAGCGTGGTTTCCAGATAAATCGCATAATGGTCGGAGGGTGGGCAGACCCTGCCGGAGCTGTCGGTATAGGTATCGAGCACTACTTTGTAATACGGGACCGCCGTGCGCTCTGTAAATCCAAAGCAGAAATCGATCAGCGATGTGGGCGTTACGCTGAAGCCGTTGAAGGTTCCGGAATTATTGGTTGCATCCGTTTGTGCGGCGCTTCCTAAATCCTGGCACCACGCGGTCATCAGATTGTAGGGACTGCTGCCCCGGGTCATATTATAATCGGCCGTGATATAGGTTGGCAGCAGGCCGCCGGTGATGGATAAAACCTTTTCTTTGAGCACCGCCACCGATTGATTCCGCGAATCCTCGTCCAGCGGAAAATGCGTATTGAAGTAGCAGATGATCTCTCCGGTGGTCTTTACCCGCAGCTTTACCCAGGTCACGATCCGGTTCATCGATTCATTAAAGCAGTAAGAGGGGCTGCCGGGTGTGGAAGAGAGCCAGAAGGAGCCGCTGTCTACCAGATCAAATTTGCTTTTTTTATAAAAGACCGGCGTAGCCTCCTTACCCTGAGTGGTATTGTTGCTGCCCAGGCCCCGCCAGGTCCATACATAGCTGTAGGCTGAAAAGTCCGAGGGCAGATAGCTCTGCCAGGTTGCGTCGGCTTCCTGAAAGCCGATAATATCGGCATCGCACGCAAGCAGAATATTTTTCAGCGGCGTATGCCGGTCGGCCGCGCCGTGCAGGTCGGCCGAAGAATTCACCCGCAGATTCTGGCTGATCACCTTAATGGGGGTAGCCGAGGCGCTCACGCTGCCGTTGAAGCTGCAATGCTCGATAATACCGCCCATATTGTTGCCGACGATCCCGCCGGCCATATTCCCCGCCACGCTTCCGGCCACCGAAACGCCGGTCACAATTCCGCCGGCGCCCAGGGCGCCGATCAGCCCGGCCGCTGGCTTGCCGGATACGGCAAGATTGGTGATCTGATGCCCGTTGCCGCTGAAGACGCCGGAGAACGGCGTTGTGAGCGCGCTGCCGATTACCGGAAAGGAAACGCCGGAAAGATTGAGATCGGCCGCAAGTTGGATCCCCTGCCCGGCAAAGCTCTGCCCGGCATTGACGTCATTGGCCAGCGTAACCAGCTGCTCTTTGGTGGAGATGGTGCGCGCCAATGTTACGTATTTTGCATAAAGCGTATAGTCCCGATGGGTTCCCGCGGGAATTTCCATCAGCCGCGCCGAGCTGAAATCCGCCGTTTCATACCAGCCCTCAAAAACAGCGCCGCTCTTACTGATCAGAGACGCATCCGGCAGGACAACCGTATCGGCTACGGTAAACGATGTATTCTGCACGGCGGTAAAGCTGCCGCCGTTCAATTGATAAGAGATCCGATAGGTAAACGGTTCGGCCGCGCCGGTAAAGGTTTCATTCGCCGTGAGCGCCGCCCCGAAAAGATTCCGCACGGTATTGCCGGAATCCCGCACACTTGAGAGATGGTAGCCCGGGATGCTGAAATAAAGGGGAGCACCGGCAGGCCCATAGCAATCATAGGTTCCTTCCGGGCTGCTGCATTGGAGGCGCGCCCGGTAAACCGCTGCCCCAAGCCCGCTTAAAACGGCCCGGTCATTCCAGAGATCAAAGCCGCAGTTCCACGCGGCATAGGCGGAATCGGTAAAGGGAGTGCCGGGGCCTGCATCGGCCGCGCCGTAATAATAACAGTCGATCACGTAGCTGCTCAGATTGGTGCCGGTGGCGTATTGCCCGAAGGCATAAACAGCGGGCCCGCTCAGCGTTCCGTAATTGATGCATTTCTGCTGAAGCGTGCTTCCCTGCCCCCATGCCGCAATCCCGCAGGCACGCCCTTTGGGGGTGGTCACGCTGCCATAATTGATGCAGCCGATCAGGCGGCAGGTGTAATTTTTCTTATCATAGGGATTATAAGCGCTGCGGCCCTGCGAGATTATGCCGCCGATTCCGTTGCCGCCGTTGGTTGCCGAAACGTCTGCCTCATTGGTGCAGTTTTCAAAGAGCGTTCCGTCACCGAAGCCCGCAATACCGCCTACTTTATCGAAGCCGGTTACACTGCCCGGACCCACGCGCAGGTTGCGGATGATCCCGCAGGAAACCCGGCCGAAAAGCCCCACACCGTAGCGGTCCGGCTTGTTGATCACAAAATTGCGGATGGTGTGTCCGCCGCCCTCCAGCGTGCCGAAGAAGGAAGGATTATCATTGGAGACATTTTCGGTATAGGCGCCGCCCACCGGCTCAATGGTCTGGCCGCCGAAATCCAGATCGGCCGCCAGCGTCACCGTTTTGCCGTAAAACGGCGCGCCTGCGTTGACCGCCGCGGCAAAGCGCCGCCAGCCCTGCGGGGTTGTGATCTGATACTGCGTATCCTGCAAAAACAGATCATAATACATCATATCGGCAACCGCGCCCTGCGCGCGTGCAAGGCCCGCCTCCAGCGTATCCAGCTGTGCTTCCAGCGCGGAAGTATCCTGCCGCAGCGCTATTTTTTCGCGCAGCGCTTCGATCAGTGCCGAAAGGCCTTCCAGCGTGCTTTCGGTATAACAGCCGCTGCCGCGCCATACAAGCGCCTGGTTCAAGCGCTCCACCGCCTGGCTGCCCGCCCGGGAATAGATCAGAATGGAGCAGGCCCTGCCTGTTCCCCCACCGTAGGAGGAAACCTGCAGCGTAAAGGGATTCGCCCCTTCTTCCAGAGGAACCGCCTCCAGCGAAGCGCCTCCGGAAAGCGTGACGCTTACCCCGGCGGGAAGGCTGAAGCCATAATCATAAAGATTCAGCGTTGTTTCCGTTGTATAAAACGTCCAGCTATTTCCCTCCGAAATCGCCGCCGCATGCGGGAAATCGATTTCAGGCGCATCGGTATTCCAGCGCTGCATCTCATAATCCATCCGATAGCCTGCGGCGCTGTTGCCCGCGCCGGTCTGGGGCTGGATCCCCGCCGCGCTGCGATAGCCGGAAAGATCATCGGTAAAGAAATTATCCGCAAAATTCACCGTGGTTGCGCTGTTGACCTGCCTGGTGAGGTTGGTATAGCCGATAAACCGGTTCCGGCAGATATTGATCCGGTCGGAAAGATCTACAGCGGAAACATCGGCCGCTGTCTGAAAATCATCGTAGATCTTATCGTAGGCAATATCCCAGTTAAAGGGCTGAAGCCCGGTAGCCTCCTTCGCACGGAAGGTATTGCCGGTAATATCGATCTGATACCCCCTCTTTACAAAAAAGCCCAAGGCATATTCCGAGCAGTCGCCGGTGAGCGTGTTGCCGGAATAACGGATCTCACAGGAGCCGTTGTATTTATTGAGCCCCTCCATAATCATAAACTGATTTTTACCCTCGGTGGAATGAAAGTTTTCAAAATAGCAGTTGGTCATGGAGAAAACCGCATTGGTATAGTAGCGTTTCCATTGGGGGAAGCCGTAATAGGTGGTTGCGCCGTCTACGGTCACCAGCCCGTCTACCGTGTAGACCGGCGGAATAAAATTGCCGCTGATCCGGGTGGTTTCCAGATGCTCGATACGGCAGTCCTGCATGGTGAAGCGGTCGCAGTTGCCGGCTCCGCCGGTGGTTGTATTGGAATTGTTGGGATTATTCAGGTTGATCGCCCAGGTTCCGCTGGCAACACCGCTCTGATGGCGAATCACGATGTTTTTCAGCGTAATATCCGTTTCAACCGTGCTGACCGCGCGGTACTGATCGCCGAAAACGCCCCGCAGCTCCAGCCCGCAAAGCGTAATTTCGCCGGTTGTTCCCGCCGCAACCGTCACGTTGCCCACCGCGCTTTCCAGCTCCCATTCACGCGCCGGATTCAGCGCAGGGCAGTCGGTGGATCCGGGGGAGCGGTAGTTGGGATCCTGCCGGAAATAATATCCGTAAAGCCGCACCGGCCCGGTGATCTGAATGCTGCCCAGCGCACCGGAAAGCGCGAATACGGCGGGCACCGCGCCGCCCGCAGCCGCATAGGCCTGCTCAAATGTGGCAAAAACATTGGTGCCGACGGTAAAGGAATAGAAAGCGCCGTCCCAAAGCGCTTTATAGGTTGCGCCATTGGCAAGATCCGCTACGGCGGGATCCCAGGCAATTCCGCTCATGGCGGTATAGGTGGAAAAAGAGGGCGCCTCATCCGGCACCGGTACCCTTCCATCTGCCCGGGTGATCACCGAAAAGAGGGTCATCACCAACATTAGGGAGATAAAACCTGTGAAAAACCGTTTCATATGCTAGTCCTCCTTTATTTTTCGGCAGGTTTACCCTGCCGTTATTTCCAGGATTCTTGGTATATTTTTAAATTTTCTCATTTATTATATCACGTGTTTTTAATCATTTCAACTAATTTTTTTTGTTAATCTCTATAAATTTTAAATAGATAATCCATATAGTATTAAGATTCTGTGAATTTATCGCCCCATCAGAATCACGACCGTTTCCCGCTTATTTCATCCAAAGCTCCCGCTTTTCGCCTAATTGTGCAAAAAACCGGCGGCGTTTTTTCAAACGCCGCCGGCCGGTCGGAAGATGCGATTATTAAAAATAATGATAACGTTTTCGTTCAGCAAACAGGAAAATGCCGCCGATCAGAAACGCAAACCCTTCCGCAACTGTAATCGCCCACCAGATTCCATCAACGCCGAAGAAAACCGGCAGGAGCAAAACGGAGAGCAGCTGGAACACCAGCGTGCGCAAAAAGGAAATCGCCGCCGACACCCCGCCGTTGCTCAGCGCAGTAAAGAAGGAAGAGGCAAAAACATTGAAGCCTGCCAAAACAAACGAAAAAGAAAACAGCCGGAACGCATGAACCGTAAGCTGAAAAAGCTGTGCATCGTAGCCCACAAATAAGCGGGCAAGCGGCGTGGCGAGCAATTGCGCCAGCAATGCCAGAAACGCGCCGGAGCCTCCCATCAGAAGCAGGCTTTTGCGCAGCATGCTCTTCAGCTCCAAATGGTTTCCGGCCCCGTAATGATAGCCGATAATCGGCGCGCTGCCGATTGCATAGCCAATAAAGATCGCCGCAAAAATAAACTGCACATACATTAAAACCCCATAAGCGGCAACACCGTTTTCCCCTGCAAACCGAATCAGCTGCAGATTATAAACAACGCTGACCAGCGAAGAGGAGATATTGGTGAGCAGCTCGGAGGAGCCATTGGCGCAGGCGCGCAGCAGCGCCCGCCCCTCAAGATTTGTTTTCGTAAGCCGCAGCAGGCTTTGATTAGGGCGCAGAAAATAAAAAAGCGGCAGCACGCCCCCCACACATTGGCTGAGCCCCGTTGCAACCGCCGCCCCGGTGACGCCCCAGTGGAAAACGGCGATAAAAAGCGCATCAAGCAGCATATTCGTAACCCCGGCAGCTACGGTTGCCAGAAGCCCGAGCCGGGGCTTTCCGGCCGTAACCAGAAAGCTTTGAAATACGTTTTGCAGCATAAAGGCCGTATTAAAAAGCAGAACCGCCCGGCCGTAGGCAATGCAATCGCCGAGCATCGCGTCGGTTGCGCCCAGCAGGCGGGATATGGGGCGCAGAAACAGGATCCCGGCAACCGAAAGCCCTACCCCCAGAATCAGCGTAAGGATGATCATCATGGTGAAATAGCGGTTTGCCTTTTCGGGTTTGCCCGCGCCCAGCGTTCTGGCCACCAGCGCGCTGCCGCCTGTTCCGATCATGAAGCCGAAGCCGCCGAGAATCATGATAAACGGCATGATCAGGTTGATGGCGGCAAACGGCGTTTTCCCCACGAAATTGGAAACAAACAGCCCGTCTACAACCCCATATATCGAGGTAAACACCATCATCACCACCGAGGGCAGTGTAAACCGCAGCAGTTTATGATAGGTAAAATGATCGCTCAATTGAATCTTCATGGTTTTACTCCCTTTTTTCGAAATACGCCAGCTCATGGCGCAGCGCATCGGTAAACCGGCGGTATAACCGCAGAAATTCCCGCTGCTCCCCGTTATTCAGCCGGTTGAGCGCGCGGCATTCCGCTCGCCGGACCGCATCAATGGTCTCTTGAATCAGCGCCTCTCCCTTTTCTGTGGGAACAATCCGCTTCTGCCGCCGGTCGCTGCCGCTGGCAAGCCGGATCGTTCCTGCGCGCTCCAGTTTTTTAAGCGCGGAATTCACTGTTTGCTTGGGTGCGTAAATCGAATTGCAGATGGCGCTCTGGGTGGGCGCTTCCGGCTGATCCCGCAGGGTATAGAGAATCCAGAACGCGCAGTCGGAAAGGCCGAGCGCCCGGGCGGCGGTGTGATAGAGCTCATCGGTTTCCCGCAGAATCCCGTTCAGCTCCTCCAGCTGTTTTCTGTTCTTCTTTTCCATTTCATACGCCTCCCTAAAGCAGATTGTCCGAAATCAGACCAAATGATTATATTCCGATTTCGGACTTTTGTCAACCCTTTTTATATAAAACGCCGGTCTCGCGTATTTTGAAAAAAACCATTGTAAATTTACGGAAAAAGGTGATATAATATATACAGAAAATTCTCATAAGGAGGAAAAAACATGTCTGTGATTCATTTAACAAAAGAAAATTTTGATCAGGAGGTTCTGCAGGCCAAAGAGCCGGTATTGATCGATTTCTTTGCCAACTGGTGCGGCCCCTGTAAAATGGTGGCGCCGATTATCGAAGAGATCGCCGCGGAAACCACCGATAAAAAAATCTGCAAGGTCAACATTGATGAACAGCCGGCGCTGGCCGAGCAGTTTGGCGTAATGAGCATCCCAACGCTGGTGGTAGTGAAAGAGGGCAGGGTTGTGAATAAATCTGTAGGCGCGAAATCCAAAAAGGCCATTCTGGAATTTCTGAATGGGTGACGCACCATGCCGGTGCGGATGGCTCTGCCTTCCGTACCGGCATTTTTGATGCGGATTCCCTTGCGTAAAGTTACTTAGAAAGGGTTAGGGCCAATGAACGAGACCTTGAAGATTTCCATCGGGATCCTCCTTCCGCTGCTGGGAACTACCCTGGGCGCCGGGATGGTATTCCTGATGAAAAAAGAGATGAAGCGCGCAGTTCAGAACGCGCTTCTGGGGTTTGCGGCCGGCGTGATGATCGCAGCCTCAGTGTGGTCGCTGCTGATTCCGGCGATCGAAATGGCCGGGGAGCGGAGCGGGCCTGCCTGGCTGCCGGCTGCAGCCGGCTTTTTGCTGGGCGTTGGTTTTCTGCTGCTGCTGGATACGCTGATCCCCCACCTGCACCTGGGCAGCGAAAAGCCGGAGGGCCGGAAATCCGGCCTCAAGAAATCAACGATGCTGATGCTGGCGGTAACGCTCCATAATATTCCGGAGGGCATGGCGGTAGGCGTTGTTTTTGCCGGGATGATGCGGGCGGATACGCCGATTTCCGGCGCAGGCGTGTTTGCCCTGGCCGCCGGAATCGCCATTCAGAATTTCCCGGAAGGTGCGATTATCTCGATGCCGCTGTGCAGCAGCGGCGTAACCAAAGGGCGCGCTTTCAGCTATGGTTTTCTCTCCGGCATTGTGGAGCCGCTGGGCGCGGCACTCACGGTTCTGCTCACGGCGCTGGTGGTCCCGATCCTGCCGGGGCTGCTCTCCTTTGCAGCTGGGGCGATGATCTATGTGGTGGTGGAAGAGCTGATTCCGGAAAGTCAGGCCGGGGAGCACAGCAACATCGGCACCATCGGCGCTGCCTGCGGTTTCGTGCTGATGATGGTGCTGGATGTGGCGCTGGGCTGAGAACGCGATCAGGGAAAATAAAAAGAGGAAAAGCATTGCTTTTCCTCTTTCTTTTATGCAGATTGGCTCAAACAACACCCTGTGCCTTCATCGCTTCGGCAACCTTCAGGAAGCCGGCGATGTTCGCGCCGTCTACCAGATTGCCTGCGCGGCCGTATTCTTTCGCCGTATCCCGGGCGTTGCGGTAAATATTCACCATAATGCCCCGCAGCCGCTCATCCACCTCTTCAAATGTCCAGGAAAGATGCAGCGCATTCTGGCTCATCTCCAGCCCGGAGGTGGCCACGCCGCCGGCATTCGCCGCCTTGGCAGGCCCAAACAGAATTCCTTTTTCCATAAAGTAAGCCACCGCCTCGGGCGTGGAAGGCATATTGGCCCCTTCCGCAACCGCATAGCAGCCGTTTGCCGCCAGCGTTTGGGCGTCGGCCCCGTTCAGCTCGTTCTGCGTTGCGCAGGGAAGCGCAATATCGCAGGGAACGCTCCAGATGCCGCGCCCTTCATGATAAACCGCGCTCTCTACGGCCTTTGCATAATCGGCAACCCGGCCGCGCTTTACCTCTTTGATCTCCTGCATCACCGCAAGATTGATGCCCTGTTCATCCACCACATAACCGTTGGAATCCGACATGGCGATTACCTTTGCGCCGAATTCAGTAGCCTTCTCGCAGGCATAAAGGGCCACATTGCCGCTGCCGCTGATCACCACCCGGCTGCCCTGAAAAGATTTTCCGGCGTCTTCCAGCATCTCTTTGGTGAAATAGCAAAGCCCGTAGCCGGTGGCCTGGGTGCGGGCGAGCGAGCCGCCGTAAGCTAGGCCCTTGCCGGTTAAAACACCGGAAAAATCACGGGTAATCCGCTTATACTGGCCAAACATATAGCCGATCTCCCGGCCGCCAACTCCGATATCCCCGGCCGGAACATCGATTTCAGGGCCGATATTGCGATAGAGCTCTGTCATAAAGCTCTGGCAGAAGCGCATGACTTCCATATCGCTTTTCCCCTTGGGATCAAAATCAGAACCGCCCTTGCCGCCGCCCATGGGCAGGCCGGTCAGGCTGTTTTTAAAG
>QAKW01000094.1 GCA_003343605.1 Clostridiales bacterium | reverse complement strand
AAAACCGCCATGACCGGTGAGATTACGCTGACAGGCCGTGTGCTGCCCATCGGCGGTCTGCGGGAAAAAACGATGGCGGCTTTTAAGCACGGGATTAAAACCGTTTATATTCCTAAAGATAATATTGCGGATCTGGAAAAGGTTGATCCCGCAGTGCGGGAGGGCATCCGCTTTATTCCGGTATCCCATGCAGACGAAGTGCTGAAAGGCGTTTTGGGAATCAGTGGGAAAAAGCGCAAAACCTTTATCTGCCCGCCGCAGAAAGCCGGTAAAAAAGAAACGGGGAAAGAAGCATGGCTTTAAATCTGCACCGGGTAGAGCTGCGCATCTCCGCCGTGCGTCCGGCGCAGTTTCAGCGCGGGCTGCCGGAAATCCTTTTCTGCGGCAGATCCAATGTCGGCAAAAGTTCGATGATCAACTGCCTGCTGGGAAGAAAGAATCTGGCCCGTACCTCGGAAAAGCCGGGAAAAACGGCTACGGTTAATTATTATGAGATCGATCGGAAGCTATTTCTGGTCGATCTGCCCGGTTATGGGTATGCGCGGGTTTCACAGGCAGAAAAAGAAAAATGGGCGCGTTTTATGGAAGCCTATTTTCATTATAAAAGCGATAAACGACTGGCGTTTTCGCTGGTGGATCTGCGGCATAAGCCCTCTGACGCAGATCTTGAAATGGCGGCTTTTTTGGAACAGGCCGGAATTCCCTACTGGATTGTTGCCACTAAGGCCGATAAGCTTTCTAAAACAGAAGCAGCCGAAAATCTCCGGCGGCTCGGGGCATATTACGCCGGTTTGCACCCGCTGGAAATCATTGGATTCTCATCGAAAACCAGGCTGGGGCGCGAGCATCTGCTGGAGGGCATGTGCGCCGCGGCGGAAGGGGAAGAATATGAATAATCTGATGCCTTATTTATACAGTTTTTTATATTTGATTCCGGCGGTTGTGATTTCGTTGACCGTGCATGAATATTTTCATGCGCTGGTGGCGACCCGCCTGGGGGATCCTACGCCGCGGCAGGAGGGCAGGCTTTCTTTAAATCCGGTTCATCATATTGATCCGCTTGGATTTCTGGTGATGCTTCTGGTTCGTTTCGGCTGGGCCAAACCGGTGCGGGTAAATCCGATGTATTTTCAAAACCCGAAAAAAGGCATGATGTATACGGCGATTGCAGGCCCGGCTTCCAATCTTTTATTATGCATCCTATCCTCATTGCTGCTGTTTTTCAGTAATGTTCTGCATTTTCCCTCGTTTTTTATTTCATTTTTTTTGTATATGACGCTTCTGAATATCGGCCTGGCTGTTTTTAACCTGATCCCGATTTTTCCGCTTGACGGCTCCCGGATCGTAAGTTACTTTGCGCCGGGCTACGCCTCGTTTATGGCGCGCAACGGGCAATACGTGCAGCTCATTTTTATGGCGCTTTTGATCCTGCCTGGCTTTATACCGGGGATTCCCGATGTTTTCGGCATGGTAATCGGCACTGTGCAGCAGGGCGCGGTTTCTGCGCTTTACCGGCTGTGGTCGCTGCTGTTTGGTTTTCTGCTGTAAGGAGACATGATGGAACAGCTAAATTTTTCTCTGAAGGTTTTCGATGGGCCGCTGGAGCTGCTTTTACACCTGATTGCAAAAAATAAAGTGTCCATTTATGATATTCCGATTTCGCTGATTCTGGAGCAGTATTTGGATTATATTGAAGATCTGAAAAAAATGGATCTGGAGGTTTCCAGTGCCTTTATTGAGATGGCAGCGCAGCTGATGCTGATTAAATCCAGGATGCTTTTGCCTAAAATAGAGGAAGAAGAGGAAGACCCCCGCATGAGCCTGGCCGAAGCGCTGGCGGAATATAAACGTTATAAGGCAGTTTTGGGTCAGCTGCGTCTGGCCGGGGAAAATGCCGGGATTACCTATGTGCGCCAGACCGAACAACTGGAATTTGATAAAAAGCATCGCCGGACCTATGATACCCAGGCGCTGACAGATGCATACCGCAGCGTGCTTCGCAAGAATGCGCGCGCACTTCCGCCGCCGATGAAGAGCTTTGAGGGAATTGTCGGCCGTCCGGTAGCGAGCGTTCCGGCACGGATACTGGGAGTATTGCGCCTGCTGAAACGAAATATTACCTGCAGCTTTCAAAGCCTGTTTCGTTCCGCCCGCTCCCGTTCCGAGATTGTTGCAACCTTTTTGGCAGTATTGGAGTTATCCAAATCCAGACATGTGGAGATGGACACCCGGGCAGACGATGTTTATCTCACCTTTAAGAAGGAGAAATAGCATGGAACTTGAATATATAAGCGGCGCAGTGGAATCGATCCTTTTTGCCAGCGGCGCGCCGATCGAACAAAAAAAGCTTTCGGAAGTATTGGAAATTGCACCCGAGCGGCTGAAAGAAATTGTTGATACGCTGCGGGAATCCTACCGCAGGGAAAACCGTGGTATCGACATTCTGACGCTGGATCACTCCTATCAGATGTGTTCTTCCAGCTATTATGGCGAGATTACCCGCAAGGCGCTGGATCACCGCAGAAACACGCCGCTTTCAAACGCCGCGCTGGAGATCCTTTCCATTGTGGCCTATAACCAGCCGGTTACGAAGGCGTATGTGGAACAGATTCGGGGCGTTGACTGCTTTTATGGCATGAATGCGCTGGTGGAAAAAGGGCTGATCGAAGAAAAAGGAAGGCTCGACGCACCGGGCAGGCCCTGGCTTTACGGTACGACACCTGATTTTCTGCGCTGCTTCGGGCTGCATGCGCTGGATGAACTTCCGGCCCTGCCGAGAATGGAGCGGCCTGGTGATGAAGTTGAGGGGCAGCAAACATTCGATGATGTGCTTCAGCCCCGGGAGGAACTGGCAGCGGCCGGCGCCGGAGAATAAAAATGAAGGTTTTTTTGATTGTGTTGGCGGTGCTGCTGTTTTTGCTGCTGGCGCCGGTTGTGCTGAAAATCCATTATCAGGACGACCTGCTGATCCGGGCCGGATTTTTCGGGCCGTTATTTAAAATTTATCCGCTCAAGGAAAAAAAGCCCTGGAAAAAAATAAAACAGAAAAGCAAAGCAGAGAAGCAATCCGAAAAGGCATCTGAAACAAATCCGGAAGCAAGGAAGATCGATCGTGCCGCCCTATGGAAAATCATAAAAAAGTCACCCGATCTTATAAAAATGGTTCTAACAGTTCATAAGCTGCGGCTGCATATATGGATCGGCAATGAGGATCCGGGTGATCTTGCGCTGGCCTACGGTGGGGCGAACGCACTGGTGGAGCTTGCTGCCGCGGTGCTTTCACCGATTTTTCCACTGGAAAGATGGAACGTGCGGATTATACCGGATTTTGAACGTACCAGCCCCGAAATCCAGGGGGAAGCGGTTGCCAGTACCAGCCTGGCCAGAATTCTTTTTTTATTGATTTATTTGGCATTTAGTGGTATACTAACTCATAACGAAAATAAAGGAGATCTGAAAAATGGATAATAAAGTGGAATCTGTTTTAAACGGCGCTTTGGGGGGGCTGAAAAATCTGGTTGACGTTGATACGGTCATCGGGGACCCCATAACGGTAAATGAAGAAATCACGCTGATTCCGATCTCCAAAGTATCCTGCGGTTTTGTAAGCGGCGGAAGCGGTTTTGGCGCGCAGCCTCAAAATGAGCATTTCGGCGGCGGCGCCGGCGGTTGTATGAAGGTGATCCCGCTTTGTTTTCTGGTAGTGCGCGGAGATAATATCCGGATGCTGCCGATCAGCGAATCCGAATCCGGGATGGACAAACTGGTAGACCTGGTTCCGGATGTAATCGATAAAATCGCCGGTTATGTGCGCAATAAAAAAGAACAAAAGGAAGAAAAAGAGCAAAAGGAAGAATAATACCCGGTCACCTGCCCGTATAATGGGGCAGGTGATTTTTTTGAAAAAATGGTTAAGTTTGCTTCTGATATTTCTGATGTTGGTTTCGGCGCCTTTGCCTGCATCTGCCGGCAGCGGGGCCTTTCTTGTGATGGACGGACGTACAGGAACGGTTTTGGAGGAAGAAAACGGCGATGCCTGCCTGCCGATGGCCAGCACGACCAAAATCATGACCGCGCTGGTGGTGCTTGAACGTGTTGGCCTTTCAGACGCGGTGGTCATTCCGGCGGAAGCGGCTGGCGTAGAAGGGTCTTCACTTTACATCAAAGCCGGGGAAACCTACACGGTTGAAGAATTGTTATATGGGCTGATGCTGCAATCGGCAAACGACTGCGCGGTGGCGCTTGCCTGGTATGCAGGCGGGGAAAGCGTGGCCGAATTTGTGGCGATGATGAACCGCAAGGCGGCAGATCTGGGGCTCACCAAAACCCATTTTGAAAATCCAAACGGCTTGAGCGCACAAGGGCATCAAACTACTGCGCGGGAACTGGCCATGATTATGGCCGCTGCGATGGAAAACGAGCAGTTCCGCGTGATTACCGGAACAAAGCGTTATACGGTAAAAGGGCATACCATTGTGAATCACAATAAGCTGCTTTCGATTTACGATGGATGTATCGGCGGAAAAACCGGCTATACAATGGAGGCCGGCCGCTGCCTTGTTACCGTTGCGCAGCGGGAAGGGGCTCCCCTGATCTGTGTGACCCTCGGCCGCAGGGACGACTGGAATATACACACAGAAGCTTATGAGAAATGGTTCCAGACACTCTCCAACGTAACGCTGGCGGAAAAGGAAAGCTTTTCGGTTTCTCTTCCGCTGGCCGGGGGCGGAACCGTGAATGCGGTCAATTGCGATAAGGTATGCGGCAATCTGTTTCAATACGATGGTTCGATTGAAACAAAGGTGCTTGCCGGTCCGTTTGTTTATGGGAACCGGGAGGCGGGTGATGTTGCCGGAACGGTGGAATTCTGGTATCGGGGCGTTAAAATCAGCGAAAGCCCGCTGGTTTTAACCGAAGCGGTTGAGGCGCCAATAAAAAAGGAACTATTTATTACGAGAATATTTCGCTTTTTTCGACGATTATTCTTGAAAAAGCAATAAAAAAAAGGTACAATATATAAAGACAACAAAAGAAAAGAGAATGATATGCAAAAGGATTCCATCAGAATACAAAAATATATTGCGGAATGCGGGGTCTGTTCCCGCCGCGCAGCGGAAGCACTGATCGAAGCGGGAAGAGTTACCTGCAATGGGCGGACCGCTGTACTTGGTGATAAAACCGACGGCCTGAAAGACGTGATTCGCATCGATGAAAAGATCATTAAGCCGCAAACCGGCACGCGGGTGACGCTGATGCTTTATAAGCCACGCGGTTATATCACGACCATGCATGATGAGCAGGGGCGCAAATGCGTTGCAGATCTGATCGCCAGGGAGCGGCTGCGGCTTTATCCGATTGGCCGCCTGGATAAGGAGAGCGAGGGTCTTCTGCTTTTAACCAACGATGGTGCGCTTGCCAATAAGCTGACCCACCCCGGCAATCATATTCCCAAAACCTACCGCGTCATTATCAAAGGCGCGCTGACGCGCGAACATCTCAAGGCATTTAATACAGGGATCCATATTGAAGAAGACGGCTACACCACCCGCCCGGCGGAGGTTGAAATTTTAGAAGTCAAGGATGACCGGACGGTTTTTTATCTGACGCTTTATGAAGGGAAAAACCGGGAAATCCGCAAAATGTGCGCTGCTTTGGGGCTGGAGCTTCTCCGCCTGAAAAGGGACAAGGTTGCAGCACTTTCTATCGGAACGCTTCGTGCGGGGCAATACCGGGCGTTAACGGCCAAAGAGATCGATTATTTATATAGCTTATGAGGGCATAAAGATGAAAAAAAAGGTGTTGGCGGTATTGCTTTCGGCAGCGCTGCTTATGATGGCATCGTCTTGCTCGATTCCGGTGATCGGTGATCTTTTCGAAAGCGAGAGCAGCCTGGGTAAAACAAATAATACGGCGGTAACCATTGCCGCCGCCATGAAAGATTATCTGAAAAATAAAAAGAAAACAGATCTGGCGTTATACGGCCTCGAAATGATCCTCAACAGCGACGGCAACGGTACCGTGAAGCTCTATTATACCGCAGCGCTTCCGGATAAGGCGGCCTATTCGGATATTTATGTTTCGGAGGTTGATTCCAAAACCGGCCATGTTGAACGGTTTGGCCGGGCAAATTATGCCAAAGACGGGATCACGCCGTTTCAAATGGTGCGGGAATGCCGGGCAATCGATGCGGCCTCTTTACCGGTGGACAGCGAAAAAGCCATTTCCAGCGGGGTTAAGGCGTTCAGCACGAATCTGGAATTTTATTATGATTACGTACAGATTGCCCTGAGTGCGCCGGGAGAGCTGGAGCAATATGAAATCCGCTTTATTTCCATGCTGAACGATACGGTATATTATTGTACGGTAGACGGTGTGAACGCGGCGGTTTTGGCTTCTTCAGTCGGCGCGCTTTCATAAGGAGAACAGGAAATGAAAAAATGGACCGCAATTTTTATGGCCGCGGTGCTGCTGCTTTGCAGCGGCTGCAATTTTAAGGTGCAGAAAGATTCCTTCTCCATTCCGCAGGAGATGGTGAAGGGCATCGAATTTCAACGGGAATATTTTAATGAAGAGGGCACTGCCTATTTTCGCCGCAAGCTGGTCAGCAACCAGACGGATATTGAAGAAATCTGCACCATGATCCGCACGCTTTCGGTTGAACGCGCTTCCAGAAACGAGCCGCATCCCATTACGGATTTTCCGCTGATTATTATTCTGCGCGGAGATAAAGACCATCATCTGATCCTCACGGAGGACATGGCTTTTTATGATCAGATCCCCTATGTTTATAAAGACAAGAAGATTTTTGAAACGTTTAAGACCTTATACGACAATTTGGACTATGAAGAAGAGGATACGGAACCTGAACGTTTTTAAGGATGAAAAAGTCTTATACATTTGTATAAGACTTTTTGCATAGAATGAGGACATGAATGATAACACCGGTACAGATGCGGGTTCATAGCCGCCTCTCGGATGGCAAGTGCCGCTGGCCGATCGGGGAACAAACGGGTTTACGTAAAGGAGAAGGAGCATGAAAAAAGCAGGCAGCCTATTATTAATTATTGTTTTTACCTTTATGAACGCATTTTCGTTTATCGGCTGCCGCCAGACAGAAGCGGCCGAAGAGGTGCGCGCCTGCTGGGTCTGCAGTGTCGGCAATCTGGATTTTCCTTCCCGGCAGGGCCTGGGGTCGCTTGATCTGATGAAGGAAATCGATCAGATTGTAATCAATTGTAAAAATACCGGAATTAACACGATTTTTTTCCAGGTGCGGCCCAATGGCGATGCGCTTTACCGTTCGGAGGTTTTTCCCTGGAGTGTTTACCTTTCGGGAAAACAGGGCGTTGCACCCGAGGGGAATTTCGATCCGCTGGCTTATTTTATTGAAAAGGCCCATGCCGCCGGCATTGCGCTGCATGCCTGGATCAACCCCTATCGGATCGGCAGCGGCAGCGATGTCTGGAGCGGTCTTTCGGCTGATAATCCGGCTGTTGTTCATCCTGAATATACAATTACCAGCGATTCCGGCGTTTATTATAATCCCGGCCTGCCGGAAGCGCGGCAGTTGATTTTAAATGGAATTTCCGAGCTGGTGCGCAATTATGAGATCGATGGAATCCATTTCGATGATTATTTTTATCCCTATAATCTCAGCGGATTCGATGACAGCGCGGCCTTTTCCCAATACGGCGGCGGCCTATCTCTGGAAGATTTTCGCCGCAATGCGGTAAATACACTGGTGGAATCTACCTATAAACTGATTAAAACCCTTAATAAAAACGTTGCGTTCGGCATCAGCCCCTTTGGCATCTGGGCCAATCAGTCGGTCAACAGTGCCGGCAGCGCCACCAGCGGCATGAGTTCTTACACGGCGATCTTTTCCGACAGTAAAACATGGGTGGAGCGCGGCTGGCTTGATTATATCTGCCCGCAGATTTACTGGAGCTTTGAAAACAAGGCCGCTCCCTATGATGTTTTGGTAGATTGGTGGGACCGGTTGTGCAGCGCAAACAATATGAAACTTTATATCGGTATTGCGCTCTATAAAGTTGGCACGGAAGAGGCCGGCTGGGAAAGCGGCGAGATTATGGAACGCCAAATCGCCTATGCGGCGGCAAAATCAAGCTATGCCGGGCATTGCTTTTTTCGTTATGCAATGATGATGGATAATCCGCTTGGTGCGCGGGATTCCATTGTTTCGTATTACGGCTCGGCTTCAAAAAAGCCTGTATTATCGGCCGGCGCCAAGCCTCTGGCCGGTGCAGACGCCGCCATGGGGAACGCCGAAACAACGCAGACTTCTGTTCGCGTTCCCGCGGCAACAAGCC
>QAKW01000051.1 GCA_003343605.1 Clostridiales bacterium | reverse complement strand
GGCTTCTATAGCAGCCAGCGTCGGCTCAAGGCCGATCATGCCCATCATGGCGGTAATCACAAGAGAAGCATCCTCCGCTCTTGCAACACGGCAATTTCCTTCTGTTCCGGAAAAAATCCGGCAGGGAAAATCTTTCAGCCTGGTTTTTAGTATCTCCGCCTGTAAAGGATCGTATACGCTGGCAAGCGGTACCTCAAAAGCGCGGATTTGACGCTCCAGCAAATCAATATTGCGCCCGGCCGAAAGCGCAGCCACCCGGACGCCCAAATCTCTGCACACAGAAAGTGCCTGCGTTCCTATCGATCCCGTTGAGCCAAGAATAGAAATTGATTTCATTTCGCTCACCTGATAAAGCTCTGTGTATTCATCAACGCATAAAACATAGGCGCGATAAAGATCAAACTGTCCAACCGGTCTAAAAAGCCGCCATGTCCCGGCAATACCTTTCCAAAATCTTTAATACCATAAGAGCGTTTGATATAAGAGAAGGAAAGATCGCCGATCTGCCCGATCACGGTGCAGCTCAGGCTATAAATCAACACCAGAAGCCAATTGATCTCAACCACCGCTATTTTCTGATATACCAAGCAAAACACAAAATAGATCCCTACGGAAAACAACGCGCCGCCGATACAGCCTTCAATGGATTTATTCGGGCTGATATGCGGGAACGGATGATGCCGGCCAATCAGCATCCCGGTGAGATATGCAAAGATATCCGTACACCATGCGCTGCACACGATACAGAGCACCATAAAGAAAAATCCGTGATTCTCCAACCGGCGAATAAAAATGATATTACTCAGAAAACAGGTAATGACAAATGTAACAAACATCGCCACGGTTGCTTCGCTGAACTTGGTATGTTCAAAATTTATCATCAAAACAATAAACAGCGAGAGCAAATAAACAAATGAAACAATGATTACCCCGTAATACGGGCTTCTCCCGGGAAAAAGATACTCCCGCACCAGAAAAGAAAGCGGAACCATCGCGCCGTAAATCAGGCTTGGAATCAGCAGCCTCTTTTTGGTTGCACAGCCGGTGCAGGTAAGCGCCTCATAAATACATAAACAGATTAAAACGGCAACTGCAATTTCGAAAAACGGGGAAAAGCCAGAAATTGCAAACAAAAAAATAAACATGCCGAGGATAATAAACGATGTCCACAATCTCTGCAGAAAATTCTTTTTCATACCCCGCCAAACCTCCTATTTCGTTTCTGAAAATCAATAATCGCCCGGTCGAAATCCGCAGGTTTGAAATCCGGCCATAAAATATCCGAAAACCAGAATTCTGCATATGCCGCCTGCCACAGTAAAAAATTCGAAAGCCGCAGTTCTCCGCTCGGCCGGATAATCAGATCCACACTGCCGCAATCATCGAAATAAAGCATCTCCCCAAAATTCTGCGGCGTAATTTGATCCGGTTGCAGTTCTCCGGCCTGCACTCTTCTGATCGCTTCCCGCACGCCGTGCACGATCTCGTTCTGCCCGCCGTAATTCATTGCGATATTAAGCGTCAGCCCCGGAAAGTGCCGGGTAACAGAAACAATTCGATTCATTTTTTCCAATAGGGTTCCACTGAAAACAGAAATATCCCCTAAAAACCGGATACGAACACGTTCCTTTTCAAAGGTATTCAGCGCATCGTCGATAAATTCTTCCAGAACTTTCATAATTCTGGAAACCTCCTCTTGCGGGCGCTGCCAGTTTTCAGTTGAAAACGCATATACCGTTAAATTCTTAATCCCGATATCTCGGGCGTAATAAGCAATGGTTTTAAAAACTTTGGCACCGGCCGCATGCCCCGCATAACGCGGCAATCCGCGCTTCTGCGCCCAGCGGCCGTTGCCATCCATAATAATGCCAACATGCTCCGGCAGACGCGTCGGGTCAATTGATTCTTTTTTCTTTCTCCTCCAACTCAAAACGCGCCGCCTCCTCTTCCCAATGCGTCAAACCGCCATGATCTCCTGCTCTTTTTCTCCTACCATACGGTCAATTTCGGCAACATACTTATCGGTGAGCTTCTGAATATCCGTTTCAATGCCCTTCAGCTCATCTTCGGTAATCTCATGTGCCTTTTCCTGTTTTTTAAACCGATCCAGCGCATCCCGCCGAACATTGCGCACCGCAACCTTCGCTTCTTCACCGAATTTTTTTACGTCTTTTGCCAGCTCCCGGCGACGTTCTTCCGTCGGCTGCGGAAAATTCAGGCGGATCACCTTTCCATCGCTGGTTGGCGTGATGCCGATATCGGAAGCCAGAATCGCTTTTTCAATTTCTTTCACCAGAGAAACGTCCCAGGGCTGAATCATCAGCATTCTGGGCTCCGGAACGCTCACGGCCGCCACTTCGTTGATTTTGCTGGAAGCGCCGTAATACTCCACACGGATGCGGTCTAAAACCGCAGCGTTTGCCCGGCCGGCGCGCAGGCCGCCGAAATCATGGTTCAGCGCACTGATGGTTTTTTTCATTTTCTCTTCAAATTCTGCATAGTTCGCCATAGCCTTACTCTCCTTTATTATCAATTGTTGTTCCAATATCTTCCCCTGCAACCGCACGCACAATATTGGCAGGGTTCGACATATCAAATACGTAGATCGGAATATTGTTTTCATTGCACAGTGCAGCGGCGGCGCTGTCCATCACCCCAAGCTGATTTTTCAGAACATCCATATAGCGGATATGATGTAACTTCTGTGCATTGGGATCCTTTTTGGGATCTGCTGTATAAACGCCGTCTACATTCGTTGCCTTAAAGATAACGTCCGCATTTACTTCGGCCGCACGCAAAGCAGCGCAGGTATCGGTGGAAAAAAACGGATTTCCGGTTCCGCTGGCAAAAATCACCACTCTCCCCTTTTCCAGGTGAGAGATCGCTCTGTTCCGAATAAAAGGTTCGGCGATCTGCCGCATCTCAATGGCACTCATCACCCTGCAGTCCAAGCCGTTTTGAATCAGGGCATCCTGAACGGTCAGGGCATTCATGGTTGTTGCCAGCATACCAATATAATCAGCCCGGGTCCGATCCATCTGCTGGTTGCTTCTTCCGCGCCAGTAGTTTCCGCCGCCAACCACAATGGCCACCTGTACCCCCATCTCCACACATTCTCTGATATAGGATCCGATTTTCAGCACATAATCAAAATCAACGCCGGTCTTATTGGCCCCCGCAAGGGCCTCTCCGCTGAGTTTCAGCAGGATTCTATGATATGCAATTTCCGCCATCCGTATTACCACTCCTATGAAGACATATTTTTAAATATTATAATATATTATAGCCCTGTTTGTAAAGTAAAATCTCCCATTTTGATAAAAAAGAGCGGCCCCTCCGAAGGGGCCGCTCCAATCAATTGCGGGCCATTTTTTTCTGAATCAGCGTCAGAATCAGAATCAGCAAAGCGGCGGCGGCCAGTACTGCAAGGGCCAGGAATAAATGGCTGCCCTGCACCAGCGTAATATCAAAGCCGTCTTCATTTTGCATCTGCATGAATAAATAGATTCCATCGAAAATCACGGCGGCAATACCAACCAGCCAGGAAATCGCAGCCAGAGCGCCGCCTTTTTCCTCCCGGTGAATCCCTTTAAGCGTATCCAGATCCAGCAGCCTGCCGATATAGAAGCAGGCGCCCAAAGTCAGCAATGTTTCCGGAATCATATAGGCGGCATTATAGAGCAGGGAATACCAGAGGCCATCGCTGGTGGGAATCGAAACGCCGGCCCATACCGTGCAGCCGGAAATCACATGGCAAAGATAACGCAGCAGGCAGGCCAGCCCGGCCCCTGCCATCAGGCCGCCCCATTGGGTCTTAAATCTTTTTTTGAAAATGCCTGCCAAGCCCAAAACAGTAAAAGCAATGATGTAATCCAGAAAGATTACGGCGATCAACGCCTGCCAGCTCACAGATTTGCGCAGCGCATCCAGACCGGTTAAAAGCTGGAGCGCACCAAACAGAAACGCTGTAAGTAAATCCCAAGAAAGATTCTTTGCATAGCGGTATGCAATAATAATAACCGGTACCATGGAAAAGGCGGTAACAGAGCCGCCGAACGGCATATCAATTACTTTTATAAAATTTAGTATAAAGGCAAGAGCCACCATTACGCCGCTTTCCGTTAACATCCTGATCTGTTCTTTTTTCATTTTTTACCCCTCCAAAAATCAAGCCCTGCGCTGTAAATACACGGCGCAGGGCTCAAGAAAACAAGTGATTATTCCTACGTCGGCATTACCCGCATCAGGTTCATGGGTTAGACGAATCAATCCGCCCTCTCAGCCGAGTCGCACTCAGCACCCCGTTTTCAAATTTCGATAATATATTACTCCATTCGCTCCAGTTTTGTCAAGACATTTTTAAAATATTCCGGAAGCGGGCTTTCAAAATAAAGCCTACGCCCGGTAACCGGATGAGTAAACCCGAGTACTTTGGCATGCAGACACTGCCCCTCAAAATCCGTTTTAAACCCAGGCACAGCCCTGCCATATACAAGATCACCCAGAACAAAGTGGCCAATTGAAGCAAGATGTACTCTGATTTGATGCGTACGCCCGGTCTCCAGCCGGCAGGCAAGATATGCAAACTGCCTAAACTGTGATAAAACCGAATAATGGGTTACGGCATGCCTGGCATTCCGCATATTCACCGCCATTTTTTTACGGTCCTTCTGGCTGCGCCCGATCGGCGCATCGATCGTTCCCTGCTGCTCTTTCATACGCCCGTAAACCACCGTTTCGTAAATCCGGTCTATCGAGTGGGTTTCAAACTGTTTGGATAAGCCCTGATGGGCAACATCGTTTTTGGCAATCACCAAAAGACCGCTGGTGTCTTTATCGATGCGATGAACAATGCCGGGCCTCTTTTCTCCGTTGATTCCAGAGAGGCTTTCCCCGCAATGCGCCAGCAGACCGTTTACCAGCGTATCGCCCGGATGTCCCGGAGCCGGATGAACTACAACCCCCTTCGGTTTATTCAATACCAGAAGATCTTCATCCTCAAAAAGAATATCCAGCGGCATCTCGCAGGCCTGCGGAACACTTTCTTCCAGCGGAGGAACCAAGATTAAAATCCGGTCCCCGGTGCGCAGCCGGTAACTTTTTGGAGCATGTGCGCCATTCACAGTGATTTGCCCCTGTGCAAGCAGCGCTTCAATACGGGAACGCGAAAACCCCGAAAGCTTTTCAGAAACAAAAATATCCAGCCTCCGCCCCGTTTCCCCTGAAATCAATTCAATCTGTTCCATCTTCCGGCTCATCCTTATGCCTGGCATTAAAATCATCCGAGAGAAATATATAAAACGCCAGTATCACCGTACCACAGCAAACAAAAATATCGGCCACATTAAATACCGCGAATTGAAATCCCCAGAAATTAAATGCAAAAAAATCGATCACCTCTCCCAAAAAAATACGATCGATCATATTGCCGATTCCGCCGCCAATGATCAGAGAGAGCGCCACGATTCCCCATGGATTTTTTATTTTCCCAGAGCAAAGACCCAAAACCGCTGCGATTAATACAACAACGGTAAAAACCATAAAGATCCACCGCTGCTCCGAGAGCATCCCAAAAGCTGCGCCTGTATTGCGCACATGGGATAAGGAAAAAAATCCCGGAATTATAGTGATCGAATCATTAATCGGGATACTTTTTACTATAATCAGCTTTGTAATCTGATCCAGTAAAACTGCGAAAGCCGATAAAAGAATCCAATAATATCGCCTCAAAAGTTTCAAGAGGTTACTCCTTATTCATCTTTATTAATATCATAGTCCACGCCGAATTTCAAATTTTCAAATTTCAGGGAATTGGCAGAAGGCTTACGATTTTGCTCTGTTTTTTTCTCTGGCTTCGCATTTAGCTTAAACTCAACGGTATTGCCTTCCGGTTTAACCGGTTTTACAGTGGTTTTTTCAGGTTCCGGCTCCTTTTCAATCTCTGATTTTTCAGCTTTTTCCGGCTGGGCTGCCGCTATTTTAACCTCCGGCTGAGCAGGCGCCGGCTCTGAAGGAACCGCAGGCTCTGCCTTTGGCGGTTCATCCTCTGATTTAAAGTCCGGCAGTTTTGAAATCGAGGTAAGGTGCGCTTTATAAATTTCCAGAATCGTATTTTTGAAATCGGCAACCTGTTTATGGATATAATCGAGCTTTTTCTGCTCGGCTTCGGTTTCCTTATGAATCAGGCGTATGGCGTCGGCAGCCTTTTTCTGTTCCGCATCGATTTCCGAACGGCACTGCTCCCGCGCGGCGCGCACGGCGTCTGCCGATTCCCGCTCCGCCTTCTGAACAATCGCCTTAGCCTGCTCTTCAGCATGCGCAATAATTTCAGCCGCTTTCTCCTTGCTGGAAAGTTCTACTTCCTTTTCCCGCAATTCGATCTCATGCAATGTTGTTTCATTCAGTTTCTGGGCGTTGATAATGGCGGTTTTTAAAAACTCCTCGTCTTTTTTATAATCCTCTATTTTGGAAAGGCAAACCTTTAGTTTTTCCACCATTTCCGTATTTTCCACATACAGCTTTCGATAATCCGCCTCGATTTCATCTAAAAAAGCGTCTACTTCATCCCGGCGGTATCCCCCCAGAACGCTCTGCTCAAATTCTTTTTTCTGAATTGCTTCCGGCGTTAACATTGCAACATCCTCCTAACTATATTTTCGACATTCCAGCACAACGCGCCCCTTTTTGGTCCGGCAATCGCATGCATCAATCTTCCACTTGCCAAAACCACGCAGAATCAAACAGTCTCCTGCGGTAACCTCTTTTGTTTTCTTTTCCAATAAACAGTGATTCAGCAAAACCCGCTTTTCATCAATCAACCTGCTGGCCTGCTCCCGGGATACCCGGCATAAACCGCCGATCACCGCATCTGCACGCAGTGAGGCGGCCGTTATCCTGAAAAACTCAAAATGAGGCTCCGGTATTTTCAATTGCATCGAAGCCTCTGATAAATGAACCTGTTGCCTGCCAACCGAAGTAATATTCTGTAATAGAAAATCCGTGATTGAATCCAATGCAAAAATTAAAATCAGGCCGTCCCTTACAATGATATCCCCCAAAACATCGCGGCGAATACCTGCTGCCATCAGCGCCCCCAAAACATCCCGGTTTGATAATTCATCGGGATGCGCGCAAGCAACCTCAATCAAACGGATCGGAAAGCACTCTTTCAGCTGCTGCGTATCCAGGGAGGAAACCGCCAATATTTTTCGTTCGCTTTCCTCATACCCGCCGTAAAGCAGAAAAGATACGCCTGCATTCCGGCAGATCGCCGCAGCTTCCGCGCTCTCCTCCGGCGTTAAAAAAGAGGAAAAAGCCATTCCTGCACCACCGGCTTCCCTTTGGATCAAATCCTGGATCTTCGCGTTAAAATAATTCCGTTCCCTCAAGGCAGATACCTCGCCAGCCAGCTCAGCAGCGAAATCAGAACCCGCAGGAGAAAAAACAAAATCAGCGGCGAAAAATCAATCGGGGAATTCTGAAAATAATAGAACCGCCCGAGAAATTTTTTAATAGGCCACAGGGGCGGTTCTGCGATAGCAGCGAGAAAGCGGAACACTTTATGATTCCGATCCCGGATAAACCAGGTTGCAAGGCAGTAAATCAGCATGATCAATGCATAAAGACTAACCAGCCTTGTAAAAACATAGAGCGTGATCTGAAACAATTTTAAAAAACCTCGTCTTTCAGCTCATCCGTCAGCTCGCCCTGAAGGCCAACATTGCGGGGCGTTACTGCGTAAGTACTATGTGCAACGCGCTGCAGATCACCGCCCTGCGCGTAAACAACGCCGCTCAGAAAATCCAAAATACGCTGCGCCATCTCTTTGTTGAAGTTTTCAAGATTCAGCAAAACCGCGCGGTTCCCAAGAATATGATCCGCAACCGTGCGCGCATCGCCATAATCGCTCGATTTAATAATCACCATATTAACCTGCCCTCTGGCTGCCGCCGGAGATGCGGGCTTTGCCGCGGGGCGGTGTATCTCCTTCTTGGGCTGGGCCGGTTCTTCCGGCGCAGGCGCCCGTTGAGGCTCGGCCTCTGTTCTATCCTCACCGCCAACGATATCGTTATCATCCGGAATACCGATAACCGCCTTGAATTTTTCCCATTTGCTCATAAAGTTAAACCTCCGGTTAATTTCTTGCTCCGAAAATGCCGCGGCCTATTCTTATAAAAGAACTCCCTGCGTCGATTGCATCTTCATAATCATTAGACATTCCCATAGATAGAATATCCATATGGATATTATCCAACTTTTTTGCCTTTATGTCAACTAACAATTGGTGCATTTTAAAAAAATATTCCCGATTTTGATGTTTTTTTACGGCAGGGGGCGGAATGCACATCAGGCCGCGCACCCTGATCCCGGAAAGAGAGGAAATTTCGTCCAAAAGAGGAGGAATATCCTGCTCTGCAACGCCGCCTTTCGAAGCCTCTCCACCAATATTGACCTCCAGCAGAATATCCTGCGTTTTTCCAAAAGCCAGGGCGCGTTTTGAGATTTCCGCCGCAAGCCGGGCGGAATCTACTGAATGGATCAGATCCACCTTATCAATAATATATTTCACCTTATTGGTCTGCAGCCTGCCGATGAGATGGATCTGAACCTGCGCTTTATTGATGGCTTCATATTTTTCCAGCAGTTCCTGCACTCTGTTTTCTCCGATATGCCGGACCCCGCATTCAATTGCCCAGTTGATTTCCTCCGGCGTTCTGGTTTTCGTTGCGGCCAGAAGCTGCGTATCATGCCCTTCCAGCTGCTGCAGCACCATTTCAACATTTTTTTTGATTCCCTCTTTATCCATCAGGAAACCGCCTTTCCATCATATAGATTTGATCCCTTATAGACGACCTGATCATAAATCCGCAGCCCGCCGCTGTTCAGCGCATTATATTCGATAATGGCGTTCACGCCGTCGTTATAAAGAATATGGACCTTCTTATAGCGCAGCAGCAATCCAACCTTTACATAAACACCGTCTTCTCCATCCACTTTGCGCAGCGCACTCTGGCGCACCTGCACTCCGCTGTAACTTTGTAAAATCAGGCTGATATCCTCCATTCGAAGTGTCAGGATATTATCATTGATTACAGAAGACGATAAAACCAGAATACACTCCTCACCGCTTTTCCGGATATCGCTTACGGTGCATTTGATCCGATCAGTGCCAAATGAGGGAATCCGGATATAGACAGTCTGGTCTGTTTCCAGGCGTTCGGAAAATCGCGCCGGTATTTTTACGGCAACCGACCAGGAATTATCATAAACAAGCTTTCCCACATGATCGGGATTTTTGCTTCCGCTGTTGCAGCGTTCCACCGCCTCATCAAAATGATCCACTGTAAGATCTTTTAAATATTCCGGAGTCAGCTGATCTTCCAGTCCATCTGTAACCAGCGAAAAGTAGCCGCTGCGCGGCGTAGACAGCGTTTTGACACTGCTGCCGGCCGATGCCTTCAGAGAAGAAAGCTCCCCGCGCAGCT
>QAKW01000085.1 GCA_003343605.1 Clostridiales bacterium | reverse complement strand
TACCGGGCCGACGGCGCGCGCACACAGAAAAACGGCGGTTACGGAATCGGGCTTTCCGTGGCACGTGCTATCGCGGCGGCAAATAATGGGATCCTTAACGCCGCGTATCTGCCGCCAAACCGCATTTGCTTTACAATCTGTTTTTAAGTAAAGGAACATCACGTCATATGCGTGATGTTCTTTTTTCTTTCTAAGCTTCAGCTAAGGTTTGCAAGATATACTTAAGACGAGAAAAGGAGGTGGAAAGATGGATTTTCGCCATGAATGGAAGCACGTGGTCGGCTATTCGGATCTGCTTGCGCTTCGCTCCAGATTAACCGCTGTAATGGCGCAGGATATTCACGCCATAAACGGAAAATATGAAATCCGCAGCCTGTACTTTGATAATCTGGCTGATAAGGCCCTGCGGAAAAAAATAGATGGTGTAAACACGCGGGAAAAATTCCGTATTCGTTATTACAACGGCGATCTTTCGTTTATCCTACTGGAAAAGAAAAGCAAAATCAACGGTCTTTGCAGTAAATTGCAAACGGAACTGACCGGCGAAGAAGCGCAGGCAATTGCCAGCGGCACCATACAGGCGCTTGCCGGCAGCACAAAGCTACTGCTGCAGGAACTATATCTAAAGATGACCCTGCAGGGGCTGCAGCCGAAAACAATTGTGGACTATACAAGAGAACCCTTTGTCTATGCACCCGGAAATGTTCGGGTCACGCTGGATTACAATATCCGAACAGGCCTGTACTGTAAGGATTTTTTAAATCCCGGCTGTGTTACGGTCCCCCTGGGTGACGCCCCTATCATTTTGGAAGTCAAATGGGATGGCTTTCTTCCTTCGGTGATTCGGGACATTGTGCAGATTCCATCTACGCATACTTCGGCGTTTTCCAAATATGCCGCCTGCCGGATATACGGCTGAAAAATATAATTTAGATTTAAAGGAGCTACAATCAAATGACATTTCAGGATATTTTTAAATCAAGTTTTTTGGAAAATATCACCAGCATATCCATTTTAGACATGGTGATTTCTCTGGTGCTGGCATTCGGCATTGGAATGTTTATTTTTCTAATCTATAAGAAGACGTTTGCCGGCGTAATGTATTCCTCCAGCTTCGGCGTTACGCTCGTGGCACTTACCATGATTTCCACACTGGTTATTTTAGCGGTCACCTCCAATGTGGTGCTCTCCCTCGGCATGGTCGGCGCGCTTTCCATTGTACGGTTCCGCACGGCCATTAAAGAGCCGCTGGATATCGCTTTTCTGTTCTGGTCGATTGCCGTTGGCATCGTGCTGGCAGCCGGCATGATTCCCCTTGCAGTATTCGGCAGCGTGATTATCGGAATCGTGCTGCTGGTATTCGCCAATAAAAAATCACATACCAGCCCTTATATTGTGGTGATCCGCTGCGAAAACCATGAAAGTGAGATGGCGGCCGCCGCGTTTTTGAAAAAACAGGTCAAACGTTTTGCGGTTAAAAGCAAAACCGTGCAAAAAGGTGCGATCGAGCTGAATGCCGAAATTCGTATGAAAGATGAAAATACGGATTTTATCAACATCCTTTCGGAGATGAACGGCGTCAGCAGCGCTGTATTGGTCAGCTATAACGGCGACTACATGGGATAATGGAGGAATATTATGTCAACGCATAAACACATTGATCAAATCTGCTGCGTTGCCATTGTGCTCACCCTGCTTCTGACCGTCGTTTTTATCAACGGAGAAAGTCTTGGAATACAGGCGGCTTCCAAAGCCAAAGGATATGAAACCCGCCTTTTCGATACCAGTACGGTTCATACCATTGACATCGTGATGGACGACTGGGAGGGCTTTCTTGAAACCTGCACCAGTGAAGAATACGCTCTTTGCTCCGTTGTGATCGATCAGGAAGCCTATAAAAATGTAGCGATTCGCGCCAAGGGCAACACCTCTCTGACGCAGGTGGCAAGCTACGGCAACAACCGCTACAGCTTCAAGATTGAATTTGATCACTACGACAGCACCAAGCGTTATTACGGGCTGGATAAGCTGAGCCTCAATAACATTATTCAGGATAATACCTATTTGAAAGATTATCTCACTTATCAGATGATGGGATATTTCGGAGTAGACGCGCCGTTATGCAGCTATGTATATATAACGGTAAACGGCGAGGAATGGGGCTTATATCTTGCAGTTGAAGGAGTAGAAGAAGCTTTTCTTGAACGCAACTACGGCAGTGATTATGGAGCACTTTATAAGCCAGACAGCCAGAGTATGGGCGGCGGCCGCGGCAACGGCGGCAATTTCGATATTGGGGATTGGCAGCAGGAATCCTCCTCCGGTGAGAATACAACCGCAGCACAGCAGCCCGGCAGCCGGATGTCAGACGCGGATTTCACGCTGGAGCGGCTTCAAACGATGCTGAACGCCCTGGATGATACAGCGCTTCAACAGGCTGCACAGGCTCTGGGCTATACGGATTCGGCCGAGATGCTCTCCGCACTGGATTCAGCCGCAAGTATGGAAGCGTTTCTGAACGGAAAAGACCTCTCTTCCCTGCTCCCATTACTGGGGGGCCGGAGCGGCATGGCAATGCCCGATACAGGCAGCACAAACACGCAGGGCGGTATGCGCCTGCCCGGCGGAAATATGGAAAATGAAGGCGGCGGCATGGGCGGCGCAATGGGCAGCAGCGATGTCTCGCTCATCTATTCCGATGATGAATATTCCAGTTATCAGAATATTTTCAACAACGCAAAAACCGACATCACCGATGCGGATAAAGACCGCCTGATTGCCTCGCTCAGGCAGCTGAACGAATGCGAGAATCTGGAAGAGGTTGTAGATATTGATGAAGTAATCCGTTATTTTGTAGTGCATAACTTTGTTTGCAACTTCGATAGCTATACCGGCTCCATGATTCACAACTACTATCTTTATGAAGAAAACGGGCAGCTCTCCATGATCCCCTGGGATTATAATCTTGCGTTCGGCGGATTTCAGGGTGCTCAGGATGCAACGGCGCTGGTCAATTATCCCATCGATACGCCGGTTTCCGGCGGCACCGTGGATTCCCGGCCAATGCTGGCCTGGATTTTCTCGAGTGAAGAATATACCGCGCTGTATCACCAGTATTTTTCAACCTTTATTTCTGATTATTTCAACAGCGGATATTTTACCGGGATGATCGAACGCACACAGGAGCTGATCTCTCCTTATGTAGAAAAAGATCCCACCAAATTCTGTACCTATGAGGAATTTGAGGCTGGGATTGAAACGCTGAAGGCATTCTGCCTGCTGCGCGCCGAGAGCATCAGCGGCCAGCTCGAAGGCACGATTGCCTCCACCTCCGATGGGCAGCTGCAAAGCAGCGATACGCTGATCGATGCCTCCGGAATCAATATTTCCGACATGGGCTCGATGAATAACAGTATGGGCGGTGGGATGAATATGCAGAATCGTATGGGCGGCTTCGATCCGGCAAACGAATCGCAGACGACCGGCCAGACACAAGAAAGCAATGCCCAATCCCAAACGGAAAATCCGCCATCCACATCGGCGAATGAGACACAAAACGATACCGGAGCCCGGCAGAACAGCAATGCATCAGATCCGCCGCAAAACGGGGCAGCCAGTGATACCCAGCCGCCGGAAATGCCGGACAACGCGTGGCAGCAGGGAAATCGGATGCAAAACGGGAACGCAGCCGGCAGCTCCTTTGAAAACCTGCCCGGTGGAGACCGCGCAGAAGATACCGCGGCCACTGACCAAAGTGCAAGCGCCTGGCTTCTGCTCGGCGCAAGCGCGCTGATTCTGATTGCAGGAATTCTGATCGCTGCATTCTATAAAAAACGTTCATAGACAAGAGGGGTTGCTCTGGATGAAAGGAGGAATTTTTCATGAAACGAATCACTGCGGTTTTATGTGCTTTAGCCATGCTGCTTACACTGGCAGCCTGCACAAAAAAGAATACCGACTACAGCAATCAAACCCTGATCGGAAAAGTAATTTCCATCGATGGAACAAATGTAACAATGCAACTGGGCGAACTCAGCACGCAGGAAGGCATGCAGCAGCCCGCTGAATTGGGGGATGGGCAAACCCCGCCGGAGCTTCCGGCTGACGACACACAAGAGAACCAGCAAATGCCGGCGGGCGATGCGCAAGGTGAAGGACAAACGCCGCCGGAAATGCCTGGTGGCGCCGAGAATAGCGGGGAAACGCCCCCTTCCAGACCGGAAGGAGATACCGATGAATCCTCCGGCAATACGACGCCGCCCGATGGCAGTATGGCAGCGAACAATTTTACTGCAAACGGAGAAACCGTGACGCTGGATTTTGCTGATGCTGCAATTCAAATTCAGGCCGGCATGGAAACAACAGATGGATCTCTGGAGGATATTACAACCGGCACCATCCTTTCCGTTGAAACAGGCGATCAAAATACTGTAAAAAGCGTTACCGTTCAGTTTACGGGCGGCACGGGAATGCAGGGCGGAGGATTCGGCGGCTCCGGTACGGTCACGCAGGGTTCTGCCGCCAATACCCTGAGTACAGACGGAGCCTATTCCAACCGTTCTTATCTCTCTACCGGCGATGATGAAAATGCTCTGCGGGTAGACGGCGCATCCGTGACTTTAACCAATATTACGGTTGATAAATCCGCCGGTTCTTCTTCCAATACCGAAGACGGTGATTTTTATGGAATGAACGCCGCGCTGCTCGCAACAAACGGAGCCACCGTGACAATTCAAAATTCCATCATTACCTCTTCGGCGCAGAACGGCAACGGTGTATTCAGCTATGGAAGCGGCACCACCGTTTATATCTCCGATTCCAGCATCACCACTACGGCCGATAATTCCGGCGGTATTCAGACCACCGGCGGCGGCACAACCAACGCCTCAAATCTGACTGTTGAAACTTCCGGCAGCTCGTCGGCGGCAATTCGTTCCGACAGAGGCGGCGGCACGGTAAACGTAGATGGCGGCAGCTATACAACCAACGGGTATAACTCCCCGGCGGTATATTCCACAGCGGATATTACGGTAAAAAACGCCATGCTTACGGCAAATAATTCCGAGGCGCTCGTGATCGAGGGGAAAAATTCCATTGCCCTTGAAAACTGTGTAGTCAGCGGAAATATGAGCAATACCAAAGGATCCAGCTCCGATGAAAACGTGCATAATGTGATGATCTATCAATCCATGTCCGGAGATGCAGAAGTCGGTACCTCCGCGTTTTCCATGAGCGGCGGTTCGCTGACCTCCTACAACGGCGATCTTTTCTATGTAACAAATACACATTGCGTTCTCACCCTTTCCGGCGTTGAGCTGATTCAGAATAATGCAGGCAATCTTTTGCATGTCGCCGGGAACAGCGCAACTCATGGCTGGGGCACCGCCGGGCAAAACGGAGGGCAGGTGGAATTCACAGCCAATCAGCAGACGCTCGAGGGCGATATTGTGGTGGATACGATTTCCACACTGGATATGACGCTCGCCGAAAACAGCCATTTTACGGGAACGATCAATATTGTGGAGAATGCACAGGGCGGTGCGGCCGTATCGAATAACGCCGCCCTTACAATCGAATCCGGCAGCGTATGGACCCTAACCGGAGACTGCACCCTGACCACGCTGAACAACAACGGCACAATCCATTTTAACGGCTATACCATTACCCTGGCCGATGGAACGGTGCTGAAATAGCAAATTTCAATTTTTATTTTTGACAAAAGCGAAAACGGATGCTATAATATCCATACAATGAGTAGCTGAACCGGCGTAAATCCAATTGGGTTCAGCTACTCTTTTTTTGCGGAGATGCCCGGACCGGGTGTCCTTTCCGCTACAATCAATACAAAAGCAGTGTGTGGCCAAATGGTGTAAATCCAGCTGATCCGGCCGCAGACTGTTTTTATTTTTAAGGAGGATTCTATGGAAGAAATACAGAAAAATTCATTTCTGGAAACAGAAAAAATCGGAAAACTGATGAGAAAATATGCAATTCCCTGTATCATTTCTCTGGTGACAGCGGCGCTCTACAATATTGTAGATCAGCTTTTCATTGCAAATGCCGACTATCTCGGCTCGTATGGAAACGCGGCCAATACAGTTGTTTTTCCACTGACGGTACTGGCTCTGGGGATTGCGGTTATGATCGGTGATGGCTGCTGCGCGTTTGTAAGCATCAGCCTCGGTCAAAAGGAAACAGAGCGGGCGCGCCGCAGCATCGGCAATGCAATTCTGCTCTGCATAATCTGCAGCGTTGTTTTAACAGCGGCCTATCTGTTTTTTATGGATCCGATTCTAACCGTGTTTGGCGGCAGGGTCAACAATGAGACCTTTACGTTTGCAAAAGAGTATTTTTTCTGGATCGCGCTGGGTATTCCCTTTTATATGTTTGGGCAGGCGATGAATCCCATCATCCGGTCCGATGGAAGCCCGCGTTTTGCCATGATCGCCACGGTTTCCGGTGCGGTTGCCAATATTATTCTTGATCCCATATTTATTTTCCCCATGAAAATGGGAATGAAGGGCGCGGCTATCGCCACGGTGCTCGGGCAGATTCTCACAGCCGGTTTATCCATCTGGTACCTGTTCCACATGAAATCCATTCAGCTTGGCAAAAGCAGCTTTGGCTTTTGGGGCGATCTTATGAAGCGGTTTCTCTCGCTTGGGCTTACCAGTTTCTTAGCCCAGATTTCCCTTGTTGTTTCTATGGCGGCAGTTCAGAACATGTGCACAAAATACAGCGCGATGGATCCTGTTTTCTCGCAAAGCACATACGCGCAGATTCCGCTTGCCGTGCTTGGAATCGTAATGAAATTTTTTCAGATTGCGATCTCCATTTCCGTAGGCCTGGCGGCGGGATGCATCCCCATCGTAGGCTATAATATCGGCGCACAGCGCAAAGACAGGGCACAAAAACTCTTTATTTATCTTCTGGCTGCGGAGGCCGCCGTTGGCCTTGCTGCACTGCTGATCGTTGAATTGTTTCCGCAGCAGCTCATCGGCATTTTCGGCGCCAGAAATGAAAGTTTGTATTATACCCAGTTTGCGGTAAAAAGCTTCCGCATATACCTTTGCATGATGCCGCTTGCCACCGTGAACAAGGGCTCGTTTATCTATTTGCAGGCAATGGGAAAAGCGGTGCCTTCCACTGTGATTTCGATGGCGCGTGAAATCGTATTCGGCGTGGCGCTGCCAGTGATTCTGCCAATCTTCTGGGGGCTCAACGGCATTTTATATTCATTCCCCGCGGCAGACCTCCTTACCTTTATCATTGCATTATTCGTAATTCGGCAGACATTCAAAGAACTGCAAAACAATTCCTGAAAAAGGGCGGTATAAAATAATCCAAGTAAAGAAAAGGGCTTGATATTTTAAAAGACAGTTGATATAATAAACTAAGATTTATGAAAAGAATATTGCCGTATGGAGTAAGGCTTCATGCGGCATTTTTCAAGTTTCGATCAACTGAAATTTCTAAATATGAATTGAGCAGGATGGAATTATGAAGATTATCATTGTCGGCGGCGGCAAAACCGGCGCCACGCTCGCACATTCCCTCACCGATGAGGGGCATGACGTAACCATTATCGATCAGTTTGCAGATCGCATATCCGGAATCTGCAGCAATAATGATGTGATGGGCATTGTGGGGAACGGGTTGAATTATTCTTCCCTTTCCGACGCGGGCCTAACCGAAGCCGATCTGCTGATCGCGGTAACCGGCTCCGATGAGCAAAACCTGCTCTGCTGCCTTTTTGCGCGAAAAACCGGAGACTGCTCCACCATTGCGCGGATCCGCAATCCCTTATATATCAATGAAACCGAATTCATCAAAGAGCAGGTCGGCATATCGATGGTCATCAATCCGGAATTTGCGGCGGCAACAGAAATTTCACGCCTGCTGCGGTTCCCTTCGGCCATTGAAATCAATTCCTTTTCCAAGGGCAGGGTTGAAATGCTGACCTTCAAAATTCCGAAAGGCTCTGAGCTGAATGGCAAAAACCTCACCTACGTGCGCACCAAAATGGAAAACGGCGTTTTATTCTGCAGTGTGGAGCGCAACGGGCAATTTTACATTCCTTCCGGCCATTTTAAGCTGCAGGCCGGCGATAAAGCCTCGATTGTGATTCAGCCGAAAAACGCCCAGAAATTTTTCCGGCAGGTTCATATCGATACGCACAGTGTAAAAAATGTAATGATCGTAGGCGGCGGAACCATCAGCTATTATCTCGCCCGCCAGCTGCTTGATAACCGGATTGCCGTTAAAATCATCGAATTGGATGAAAAACGCTGCGATGAATTGGCCGAACGGCTGCCCGGCGCCTTAATCATCCATGGCGATGCCTCCGATAAAAATCTGCTGCTGGAGGAAGGCCTTACCACAACCGATGCGTTTGTTGCCCTGACCGGGTTCGATGAAGAAAATGTTCTGCTCTCTCTTTACGCCAAGGAAATGACAGACGCCAAGATCGTTACCAAGGTTGACCGCATTGTTTTTAACAGCCTGATCGCCAAACTGAATCTTGACAGCGTGATCTATCCCCATAATATTACCACCGAATACATTCTGCAATATGTGCGGGCCAAGCAAAACGCTATGGGCAATAATGTTGAAACGCTTTATAAGCTGGTGGAGGATGAAGTAGAGGCCCTGGAATTCAATATCAGTGAAAAAGCGCCGATTATCGGCGTGCCGCTCCACCGGATGAATCTGAAAGACCAGCTGATTATTTGTGGAATCATCCGCGGTGAAGAAATCATTCTTCCCAGCGGCGATGATATCATTGAAGCGGGCGACCGCGTTATTGTGGTCACCAGCCAGAAAAAGCTAAACGACGTAGGGGATATTTTAAAATAGGCCATGAACTTTTCCATTATTTTTTATATTATCGGCTATGTATTAAAAATTGAAGGAATCCTGATGCTGATCCCAACGCTGGTGGGCGCTATCTATCGCGAAAGGGAGGCCTGGGCTTTTCTGATTTGCGCTGCCGGGATTTTTCTGCTTGGCTATCTGATCACGGTGAAAAAGCCGAAAAATCAGGTGTTTTATGCCAAAGAAGGGTTTATATCCGTTGCGCTGAGCTGGTTTGCCCTGAGCCTTTTCGGCTGTCTGCCGTTTCTGCTCAACCGGGATATCCCCCGCTTTATCGATGCTTTTTTTGAAATGGTCTCGGGATTTACCACAACCGGCTCAACCATTCTAAAGGATGTTGAAATCCTTTCTCATTGCTCGCTTTTCTGGCGTAGTTTTTCCCACTGGATCGGCGGGATGGGCGTACTGGTTTTTATCCTTTCTGTTTTACCCATTGCCGGCGGCGCCACCATGTATCTGATGAAGGCTGAAAGCCCCGGCCCGCAGGTTGGAAAAATGGTTCCGAAAATCCGGGATACGGCGATCATTCTTTATTTGATCTATTCGGTTATGACCGTGGTGGAAATCATCCTTCTTCTTTTCAGCGGTATGCCGTTTTTCGATGCGGTCACGCTTTCTTTTGGAACCGCTGGAACCGGCGGATTTGCCATTCGGAATTCGGGCCTTGCCGATTATTCCGCATGTGCTCAATATATAGTGGCCACCTTCATGATTCTGTTTGGAATCAATTTCAATGTTTATTTTCTGCTGATCCGAAAACATCTCCGGCAGGCGATGCGCTGTGAGGAGGCACGCTGGTATCTCGCCATTATCGCCGCCTCGGTTTTGATGCTTGTGATCAATACGAAGCATATGTTTTCCACACTGGAAGAAACCTTCCGGCACGCCTATTTTCAGGTAAGCTCCATTATCACCACTACCGGGTTTTCAACCACCAATTTTGATATTTTCCCGGAATTTTCCCGCCAGATCCTTCTTTTGCTGATGTTTATCGGCGCCTGTGCAGGAAGTACCGGCGGCGGCATCAAGGTATCCCGTATCGTTATTCTGCTGAAGTCTGCCCTGAATGAAATTTCCAGAATCGTTCATCCGCGAACCGTTAAAAAGGTCCGGCTGGAAGGGCGGGTGCTGGATCATGCGACCATGCGCTCTGTCAATACCTTTCTGGTTGCCTATATCGCGATATTCGCGGCCTCGGTATTGCTGATTTCTCTGGATAATCATGATATGGTTACCAATTTCAGCAGTGTTGCCGCTACCATCAATAATATCGGGCCGGGCTTAAACGTGGTGGGCCCGATGGGCAATTTCAGCCAGTTTTCCGATTGTTCCAAAATAATCTTCTGCTTCGATATGCTGGCCGGCCGGCTGGAACTTTTCCCCATTCTTGTTTTACTCAGTCCGCAAAGCTGGAGGCGGCCGTTCCGGCTGCGCAGGCGGGCGGGTGTCTCAGAATAAAGCAGCGGCTTTTACAGCCGCTGTTTTTATGATACTTGCAATATTTTCTCAATTGTGATATAAATGATATATTATAAGGAACAGGAGTTAAAAATAGAACGATGAAAAAATTTATTTTTTCCAAAGAGACCTGGCTCTATCTTTTTTACGGCGTTTTAACAACGGTGGTCAATTACGTTGCCTTTTACCTTTTTTATTCGGTTCTTTTTCATCAGAAAGCTTCGGTGGTTGCCAATGTAATCGCCTTCATATTTGCAGTTACCTTTGCCTATATTACCAATAAGCTCTTTGTTTTTGAGAGCAAAAGCTGGGATATAAGCGTTCTTCGTCAGGAAATTCCGCAATTTTTCGGGGCCCGGCTCCTATCCTTTCTTTTTGAAGAGCTGGGGCTGCTGATCTGCGATAATATGCTGGGGCTCGGGCGGTATCACCTGTTTTCCATCTGGAAAATTTCGGTAGACGGGGTATTGCTTTCAAAGGTCATTCTTTCTGTTTTTGTGGTAATCATCAACTATTTTTTCTGTAAATTTTTAATCTTCAAAAAAAAATAAAAGAGCCTGTCAATCCGGAAGGCCCCCTAAAAAACACCCCATTTCTTAGACTACCACAGGCGTCTAAGAAATGGGGTGTTTTTCAATTCTGCCGGATTCTAAGTCTTTGCCGTTTGATTATTGACGCGGCGCGGTCAGCCGGTTGAGCAGCACAACCGCTCCGATAATCACCAGGGAAACTAAGAAAATGCCCAGCATGCCCTTCGCCATAATGGGCAGCGTATATAAAAATAATTCTAGATTCATCGTTATGAAACCTCCATTAAGAACCCAAAAAGTTTAGAATCAGCCCGCCCGCAATCACAGAAGCGATCTGGCCGGATACATTGGCGCCGACCGAATGCATCAGCAGAAAATTCTGATTATCTTCTTCCAGGCCCATTTTATGCACAACGCGTGCAGACATGGGAAACGCGGAAATACCGGCTGCACCGATCATCGGATTTATTTTATTCTTTAAGAACAAATTGAGGAACTTGG
>QAKW01000082.1 GCA_003343605.1 Clostridiales bacterium | reverse complement strand
CACAAATGCATGCGTGCCGATTTTATAAAAGCCCTGGCGTTTATAAAAGGCGACGGCCTTTTCGTTCTGTTCCCAGACGCCAAGCCAAATATAGGCTTTTTTCCTCTGCTGTGCGCACGCACGCGCATGGCCGATCAGGCGGAAACCGTATCCGCGGCCCTGATACGGGCGGGCGATGTAGATCCGCTCGATTTCAAGCGACTGCGGATCCTGAAATTCTGTTTGGGCGGGCGCTTCATTCAGCTTGATATATCCCGCGGGCGTCTCGCCGCTGAGCAGAAAATAAAACTGCGTATATTTATTTTCCAGCTCCGCGCGCAGTTTATCGGGATGATAGGACCGATCCAGATAGGCCTGCAGATCGGCCGCGGTATTCCGCTCTGCAAAGGTTTCCCGGAATGTCCGGCAGGAAAGGGTGTGCAGCAGCGTAAGATCCTCCGGCCCGCATAAATGGAATGTGGGATTCAAGTTTCAGATTCCTCCTTTTTATGTACCCGGCCGGGAAGGCCGGCCGTATCGCTTAATTTTGCCGCCTGATCTGCTCGGTGTTGATCAGGGGATAGCGGATCAGCGCGCAGGTATCGAGATTTTCCCTGTGCATATCCACCGCTGTAATCTGGCGGTTTTCATAGGTGGTATAATAATAAATTCCCTTATCGGCGTTGCAGCAGGAGGTATAAATGGTAATCTCGTATTTTCCGTCGGTGGTCACACAGCAGCCCCGCTGCTGTTCCACGGCTCCTAAAATATGAAAAAACTGGCCGACGCTTTCGCTTTCGGAATCTTTCGAAACCGAATTGGATTTTACAAAGGAAGCGCGCACGAACCGCGACTGGGAGGATAAATCTCCCGGGAGGCCCAGCGCGCCCATTCCGCGGCTGTAAGCCTGAAGCGGCAGCTTTTCGCAAAAACGGTTCTGCGGCTCCTTTGGCGAGAGACTCATATAGTTGTTCAATTGAAACAGTTGTTCTTCAAAGGGGGGATTGTTTGTCAGGATTCCAACCGGGTTCGGATAAAGTTTGAGGCCGCCTTCCACCGATTCCAGTGTGAGCGCCTCATGGCGGTCGGCGATGATCCAGTGTAGCTCTGCTATGGGCAGGTCCGTGTGAAAGGGCTTGCCGGTCAGATTGGTTTTTTCCAGCAGCGCCCGGGCTTCTTTTACCGATGCGCATTGTGTGAGAATCCAGGGGATCAGCTCATACTGCGCGATATTGAGGCGATCGGGCGCTTCACGCTGATAAACCGCGTTTCCCACAAAATTCAAACCGGCCATCCCCAGGCCTTTTTCATTCACCGCGTCGTAATAGAGCGGATAATCCTCTAATACATAGGCCATGCCGATGATGGCGAAATGTGCACGCACCGGCGCGCCGCCGCAGAAGCGGAACGGATAACGGCGCGGCGTTACCGTGACCTCCTCCTGATAGGAAAAATCATAATCCAACGTTCTGCCAAAGTAAAAATCCCTTGTTTGATAAGTTGCAGCTGTACACATTATTTTTTAACTCCTTTCAATATTAAAATAAGAAAATGGAAGGGTATTATGCATTGGCGGGAGACGCAGCCTGAAAATATTATAAAAAAATCGGAGCAAGCGATAGAAAGCTTGCCCCGACGTGGCTGGGATAGCAGGACTCGAACCTGCGGAATGATGGAGTCAGAATCCATTGCCTTACCAGCTTGGCTATATCCCAACAACGGATAGTATTATATCAGACAATCCAACATTTGTAAAGTAAAAATTTGAACAAATCTGAAATTATTTTGAATTCAATTGACAGAATGCCCGGAACCCGATATAATTTGAGAGAAAGTTTGCAACAAATTTCGTTTAAAAAGCATAGGTGATAGGATTGAGAAAAAATAAAAAATACAGCGCGAAGCATGCGCGCACGCTGAAAAAGCCGGGCGGCTTCCGGCGCTTCGGCTCCTGGCTGCGGGCTGTCTGCCGGCGGGGCTGGGGGAAATATGTAGTCTCGTTTGTCGCCTGCCTGACGGCGGAGGCAACAGTGGTTCTTTTCCTGCTCTACGGGCCGATCGATTATTTCCGGGAGCTTCTGATTACCTCGGCGATGACAACCCTTTCCCATCAATATTACGCCACAACATTTTATTCTCAGGAAACCATCGATCGGGTGATGGAAAAAAACAAGGTGATCGATTTGGACACAACGACCGATACCGGCTCGATTGATACCAGCACCAAGCAGGATACGATTTCAGTAAAGAAAATATCCGGCAGCGGATATAACGGCTTTGTGATGGAGATTTCCAATCCGGCTTGGGTCCGGCTGGGGATCCCTCAGAATTTTGGGACCAAAGGGCAGAAAATTCCGCGCCTGATCGAAGATTACGGCGCGATTGCCGGAATTAACGCCGGCGGGTTCGGAGACGCAAACGGATGGGGCAATGGTGGAACCGCGATCGGCTTGGTGGTGGTAGACGGCGTTACCATTCAGGATACAACAGCCAGTTACGCCAACGTGGTTGGCTTTAATCAGGAAAATGTTTTGGTTCTGGGGCGCTATAAGGCCAGCGAGGTCAAAAGCCTGAATCTGCGCGCCGCCTGTGAATTTTCGCCGTTTCTGATCATCAACGGGGAACCGGCCACGATCTCCGGGAACGGCGGCTGGGGCGTTGCCCCGCGCACGGCGATCGGCCAGCGGAAAGATGGAACCGTGCTGTTTGTGGTGATCGACGGGCGTTCGATTTCTTCGGCCGGCGCAACTATTAAGCAGCTTCAGCAGGTTTTGATTGATGAAGGCGCCTATAACGCCGCCAATATGGACGGGGGATCTTCTACGGTGCTCTATTATACCAAAGAGGGCGGCGTGATGAACAATCCCAGCGGCTCGGATGCCGATGGCATGCGCTTTTTACCCAATGCCTGGCTGGTCATCGATCCGGCGACCTATCAGCCGCCGACCGACCGGCCGCCCTATAATTCATAAGAGTACGGCGCCTCTCCCCAAAGGGGAGGGCGCCGTTTTTTTAATCCGCGGGTTCAAAAAGAGTGGCGGCTTCTTCCGCCTTGATATAATCTACAACCCGCGTAACCCTTACGCGGGTCTGCTTTTCACCGAAGCCGATGCAGATTACGTCTCCCTCCCGCACCTCGCTGGAGGCCTTGGCGGTTTTGCCGTTGATGGTGATCCGGCCGCTGTTGCAGGCTTCGGTCGCAACCGTGCGCCTTTTGATCAGGCGGCTGACCTTCAGATATTTATCGATTCGCATGGTATCCCTCCGATAAAAAAGCCAACGCTCCGTTGCTTCAGAGCGCTGGCCTTTTTTATAATTTCAATCAGGCAATATAATCTTTGAATGCCTTGCCCGCTTTAAAGGCCGGAGCCTTGGAAGCCGCAATGGTGATTTCCTCGCCCGTTCTGGGGTTCTTGCCCTTTCTGGCAGCTTTGGCCCGTACTTCGAAAGAACCGAAGCCAACGAGCTGAACCTTATCGCCCTTTTTCAGCGCTTCTTTAATTTCCTCTAAAACAGCGGCAACAACCTCGCCGGCCTCTTTCTGCGATACATCAGCCTTTGCCGCAACGGCAGCGATTAATTCTGCTTTGTTCATTTTAAAAATCCTCCAGATAAAATTTTGTTCCGTTATCACGAACGGGTGATAAATCTATTTCTCATTATGCCTTATTTTGATAGGATTTGCAAGCCTTTTTTTGAAAAAAATTTTAAATTTTAAAGAGCCGTGCCTGTTTCGTGCTCGTTTTGGCGCGTCAGCGCGTCTTCCGGATCCACGGAAAGCGCCCGGCAAAGCCGTGCAATCAGAAAAAGCAGGCTTCCCAGCGCGGCGGCAGGATCCTGCCTGCTGCGCAGCGCCGCGGCCTCTTCACTGAGCTGCCTGAGCAGCGTTTCCGGCTTGTCCTCCCGGTACTTTCTGCCGGCAATTTTTTCCGCCCGGGTAAGGGCGGGCAGGGTTTTTGCAATTGCCTCCAGCTCTTCTTTAAGGCTTTGGTGCCCTTTTTCGCGCCGCTTGAGCGCCTGCCAGCCTTCCTCGGTGGAACCGCTCGCATCCGGTGCGCCGGCGAAGATATGAGGATGGCGGAAAATCAGCTTTTTGCAGATGCGGTCGTAAACATCCTGCAGGGTAAATCGCCCTTCTTCCAGGCCGATCTGCGCATGAAAATATACCTGCATCAGCAGATCGCCCAGCTCCTCGACCAGCATTTCGGGCTGATCACGGTCAATCGCCTCGGCTACCTCGTAGGCTTCTTCGATCACGCCCCGGCGCACCGACTGGTGGGTTTGCGCCTGATCCCAGGGGCAGCCGCCGGGCGCGCGCAGCAGCGCGATCAGTTCCCGCAGATCTTCTTCCGCATAATGCTCTTTTTGCAGCAGCGTTTCCTTACTCATGGATCCACCCCTTTTTCGCAAGAAATGCGCCCAGCTTTTCTCCCTTCGGGATCAGCACCATATCTTCTTTGGAAAGAACCCGGAAAAACAGCAGGCAGCAGGCGTAAACCACAAGCGCCGCAAGCAGGGCGGGGAAAAATGCGATTTTCAGCGAAAGCCCTGCCGCCATGAGCAGCCGCCAAACCGCATAGGCCGCGCCGCAGCAGAGCGCGCTGCACACAATGGGTTTAAAAAAGGTATCGGTAAGCGGAAACCGGAAGCCCATATATTTATAAATGAAATAGACATTGAGCAGTGTAATGGAGGTGTAGCAGGCGAAGGTGCCGATCGGCGCGCCCATGATGCCGATGTTGCGCACCATTATAATATTGACCGTAAGCTTCATCACCGCGCCAACGCCCATCGTCATCAGCGCGGTTTTCACCCGGCCGACCGATTGGAGGAAAACGCTGGTAAGCGAAACAAAGGAAACAAAGAAAATCGAAATGGCGAGCACCCGCAGGGTTGGAATCGACACCTCCCAGTAGGATGCGCTGTAGAGCAGCTTGACGATCGGCTCACTCATCACGCTCATGCCCAGCGCGCAGGGCATCGCGATCAGCGATACGAGCTTGGCGGAGGAGCGCATGTTTTTATAGCCGTCGTTATATTTGCCGGAGGCGAAGGCCGCCGTGAGAAACGGAAGCACTGCGATTCCCACTGTAACCGTCAGCGTGGGCGGCAGGTTGAAAAGCGAAGAGGTTGCGCCCACATAGGCACCGTAAGTGGCCCGCACCTGCTCGGGCGCAAGGCCGTATTCCCCCAGATTCCATTTCACCAGGAACATATCCAGCGTTGAGGTTACGCTCATCACCGCAGAGCTGAGGGAGATGGGAATCGCCAGCGAGAGGATGATTTTGGCGAGTGCCGCTCCACTGCGCGAGGGCAGGCTGCCGGCGGTATCTTTGCCCAGATCGTGTTCCATTAACACCCGGATCAGCATAAAGAGCGTTGCCGCAAAGGAGCCGAAGGAGACGCCCAGAACGCCGCCGCAGGCAAGAATCATCGGATCGGTTACGCCGCGGTGCCCCATGGCCACCACGATCCCCAGCCCCACCAGCTTGAAGGCCGCTTCGATGACCTGATAGACTGCGGTGGGCGTCATGCACTTGTAGCCCTGAAAATAGCCCTTGATCGTGGAGGAAACCGCTACCAGGAAAATCGCCGGCGCGATCATGGAAATACAGTAGTTGGCGGTATCATTGGATAAAAGCCGGGAAATGGGCTCCACGTTGATCACCATCAGCGCTGCCAGCAGGATCCCGATGGCGGCGAACAGCCCGGTGGAAATCTTCAGGATTTTTTTCGGCTCCTCGAGCCGCCGGCGCACAATCGATTCGCTGACCATTTTGGCAATGGCAACCGGCACGCCGGCGGTAGAGAGCACATAGAGCAGGGAATAGATCTGATAGGCGTCGTTGTAATAATTCATCCCAACCGTACCGATCAGATTGGCCAGCGGGATTTTATAGATTGCGCCGATTACCTTCACCAGCGCATTGGCCACGGTGAGAATAATGGCGCCGCTTAAAAAATTTTTCTGCGCTTTCGACAAAACGGCACCGCCTTACTGGACGCTTGCGCCGCAATGGGGGCAATAGGCGTGATCTTTAGCAATCGCCCTGTTGCAGGAAGGGCAGAGCTTCTTATTTTTAAGCGCCTGTTTTTCCACTTCTTTTTCCCGCAGGGCATCCTGCAGCGCGCTGAGCTCCTCCAGATTGGCTTCGATCTCTTCCGCCGTGTCTTCCCCGGTGGTATGCGCGCGCCAGACTGCCCGGCCAATGGTTTTGTAAAGGGCGTCAATTTGATTGCGCAGCTCGGCAGCCGTCCAGGTAGCAACGGTATAATCCTTGACCTGCGTTGCTTTTTCTGCTATAAAATCGCCGCATTTCTGCGCTTCTTTTGAAATCTGTTCAAATAGATCCATATTCATTACCTCCAGATTCATATTATGCCCTTATTTTACCATAGTTTATTACGAAGTCAAGAATATCCGGAAATAGTTTAAATAATTTATCGAAAAATAAAAACAGAAAACAACGCCGCAAAACCGGCGATTTCCTGTTTACTGCGCGATGTTTTTAAAAACAGAAAACGACGCCGCAAGACGACCGGTTTTCTGTTTCTGGAAAAAAAATATCGCTGCGCGATGTTTTTAAAAACAGAAAACGACGCCGCGGGGAAGCAGCGCCGTTTCCTGTTTTGCATTAAAAATAGGAGGGGGATTAAGACGAGATCTCTCTCATCTCACCTGTAGTATAACACGTCCGATCAAAAAATATGTTATGGAACTGTAAACAAATGTTCAACAAAGATGAATAAACCGTTAAGAACGCGTTTTCACTTTTTTTGCCGGCGCAGCTCTTTAAAAAAAGCGCGGAGAATTCCGCCGCATTCTTCTTCCAAAACGCCGAAGCGGCATTCCGGGTGATGGTTCCAGGGGTAAGCCATCAGATCGGCCGCCCCGCCCATCGCGCCGCCCTTCGGATCCCGCGCGCCGATCACAACCCGGGGGATCCGGGTATTGACAATCGCGCCGGCGCACATGGGGCAGGGCTCCAGCGTAACATAAAGGGTGCAGCCATCCAGCCGCCAGGAGCCGCATTTTCGGCAGGCGCGCCGGATGGCCAGCAGCTCTGCGTGGGCAAGGCCGTCCTGATCGCGTTCCCGGCGGTTATATCCGCGGGCAATGATCTTTTCTTCTTTTACAATCAAGGCCCCCACCGGCACCTCGCCCATCGCCGCCGCTTTTTTTGCCAGCCGCAGGGCTTCTTTCATAAAGTATTCGTCCATGGCGTTCACTCCTGTTTTTATCTTAATACAGGCAGGGGCGTGTTGTAAAGGATTTTTTGAAAAATGCTTTACTTTATTTCCATGATTTGATATGATAAATAAATCAATCCTAAGGAGGAGAGCCAAGATGAATATCGCGGTTTTATTCGGCGGAAAATCTTCGGAATATGAAGTATCCTGCAGTTCGGTTTGCAATGTGCTCCATCTGCTGGAGGATGAAAAATATACAGTACATAAAATCGGCATTACCCGGGAGGGCGCCTGGATGCTGACCCGGGCCGGGGCGGAAGAGATCCGCAGCGGTTCCTGGGAGCGACGGGAAGATAACACGGCGGCCTGGATCCTTCCGGATCCTTCGGTGGGCGGCCTGCGTACCGCCGCCGGGCAGGTGATCCCGCTGGACTGCGCGGTTCCGGTGCTGCACGGCAAAAACGGGGAAGACGGTTCGATTGCCGCACTGCTGCAGCTTGCGGGCATTCCCCAGGTAACCACCTCGATGACCAGTGCGGCCAATTCCATGGATAAGGCGCTGACTAAGCTGATCTGCCGGGAAGCGGGGATCCTTCAGGCAAAATGGAAGATGGTTTACAGCCGGGCGCTTTCTGATCTCGACCGCGTGGTGGAGGATTTGGAGCAGGCGCTGCCCTATCCTGTTTTTGTGAAGCCTGCAAGCGCGGGCAGCAGCGTAGGCATCAGCAAATGCGCCTGCCGGGATCAGCTTGTAAAAGGCCTGCGGCTTGCCGCGCAGCATGATTTTAAGATTATTGTGGAAGAAACGGTGATCGGGCAGGAGGTGGAAGTTGCGGTGCTCGGGGATGAAGAGCCCTTTGCCTCTGTTCCGGGCGAAATTGTTCCCGCGGCGGAGTTTTACGATTATGATGCAAAGTATCATGACGCCGCATCCCGCCTTTTTATTCCGGCCCGGCTGGAAGCGCACACGGCGCAGAGGCTTCAGGCGGCGGCGGTTGCCGTTTTTAAGGCGATGGAATGCAGCGGCCTTGCCCGGGTGGATTTTTTTGTGCGGCCCGACGGCGAGCCGGTTTTCAACGAGCTGAATACCATTCCGGGATTTACGGATATCAGCATGTATCCCAAGCTGATGGAAGCTTCGGGGATCCCGGGAGAGGCGCTGATGGAGCGGCTGATCGCTCTGGCCCGTGCGCGCGCCTTTTCTGAGCGGTAGGGGAAGAAGGGAACGATGATGAGCGCTTCTTCACCCATCGGGGTTTTCGACAGCGGTCTCGGCGGCCTGACAGCGCTCCGGCGGCTGCGCCGCGAGATGCCCCATGAGGATTTTATTTATTTTGGCGATACCGCCCGCATCCCCTATGGCGGGCGCGACCGGGAGACGCTGATGCGCTTTGCCCGCGGAGATATTGCATTTTTACAGCAGTTTGGCGTAAAGGCCGTTCTGGTGGCCTGCGGCACCATTTCTTCGGTGCTGCTGGAGCAGATCCGCGGCGATTATGCCATTCCGCTGGCCGGCGTGATTGAAAGCGCGGCCGCGGCCGCGGCACGCGCCACCCAAAACGGGCGGATCGGCGTTTGGGGCACCGCGGCTTCCATTGCTTCCGGTGCCTATGCCAGAAAGCTGGGTGCGCTGGGCTATGAGCAAACAGTATGCCTGCCCTGCCCGAAGCTGGTTCCGCTGATCGAAAGCGGCCATACGGGGGCGGACGATCCGCAGGTGCGGGAAGCCGTGCGGGAATATCTGGAGCCGGTTTGCGCCTTCGGGGCAGATACGCTGATACTGGGCTGCACCCATTATCCGCTTTTGGAAGAGGCGATCCGCGCCGGCACGCAAAGAGCGCTCCGGCTGATCGATTCCGGCGGGGAAAGCGCTTCGCTGCTACTGGAAACGCTGCGGGCGCAGGGGCTTCTGCGGGCACAGGGCACGGGGAAAACCCGCTATTTTGTAAGCGGCCGTGCAGAGGAATTTATTCGGATCGGCGGCCGGTTTCTGGGCGAGGATCTTGCGGGGAAGGTGGAGCAGGCAGATGCAGAAAGCTTTGGGTAAGCCGGTTGCGCTGGAGCTTGAAACCCGGCAGAAGGCCGATGGCGAGCCGGCCGGCGATACGCTGCGGGCGCAGGGCTTTTATTATCAGAAAGAAGGGGCGGCCCATCTTGTTTTTAAAGAAGGCCCCACGCAGAATACCCATATCCGGATCGGCGCGGGGCTGGTGCACGTGCACCGCTTCGGCAGCCTTTCCGGCGATTTATGGTTTTGCGAGGGCAGCCGGCGGGACACCCGCTATGAGACCCCCTACGGGCGTTTGCTGCTTACCGTGGATACACGGCAGATCCATTGGGATCCGCAGGATCTGCGGCTTTATATTCGATATAATCTGCTGGATGAAACCCGGCTGCTGAGTGAAAATGAACTGACGATCAGAATCAGGGAAAGGAAAAACGATGAAGAACCCGGTTAATGAAATGAAAGAAGAAATCAGGCGCCTTCTGGAAGAAAGCCTGCGCCGGAACGTAGAGGAGGGCCTGCTGCCGGAAACGGCAACGGAAGCCTGTGAGATCGAGCAGCCGCGCGACCGGCAAAACGGCGATTTTTCCACCAATTTTGTGATGAAAAACGTGCGGCTGTTTCGTATGCCGCCGCAGAAGATCGGGCAGCTGCTGCTCGATCATATGCCCCGCAGCCCGCTGGTTGAGCGAGTGGAGATGGCAGGCCCCGGCTTTTTGAATTTTTATCTGAGCCCGGCCTATTATACGTCCGTTGTGGAGGCCGCTGTGCGCGGGGGCGCTGATTTCGGCCGCACCAACCGCCTGGCAGGCGAAAAGATTATGGTGGAGTTTGTTTCGGCCAACCCCACCGGCCCGATGCATATGGGCAACGCGCGGGGCGGCGTTGTGGGCGACAGCCTGGCCAACGCCCTTTCCTGGGCGGGCGCGCAGGTGCATAAGGAATTCTATGTCAACGATGCGGGAAATCAGGTGGCGCTTTTCGGGCTCTCACTCTATGTGCGCTTGCAGCAGCTGCTGCATGGAGAAGCGGCGATGGAATTTCCCGAAAACGGCTATCACGGCGAAGACATCAGGACACTGGCCGCCGATTATCTGCGCGAAAACCCGGATTGTGCGCAGGAAGCGCAGCCGGTGCTCACCGAAAAGCTGATTCGCTTCGGGCTGGCCCGCAATATCGAAAAGATGAAAGAGGATCTGGCCAGATATAAAATCCATTATGATCAATGGTTTCTGGAATCTTCACTGCATGAGAGCGGCTATGTGGCCGAAACCATCCGGCTGCTGGAGGAGCGGGGCTACCTTTATGAAAAAGACGGGGCCAGATGGTTCCGCGCCACAGAGCTTGGCTGCGAAAAAGACGAAGTGCTTGTGAAGGCAAACGGTTTTTATACCTATTATGCCGTGGATATCGCCTATCACCGCAATAAATTTGAAAAACGGGGCTTTACCCGCTGTATCGACGTGTTGGGCGCCGATCATCACGGCCATACCGTGCGCTTCCGGGCGGGGATGCAGGCCATCGGCCAGGATCCGGACAAGCTGGAGTTTGTTTTGATGCAGCTTGTGCGCCTGATGCGCGGCGGAGAGGTGGTGCGGATGTCGAAACGCACGGGCAAGAGCATCACGCTCTCCGATCTGCTGGAAGAAATTCCGGCGGATGCGGCGCGGTTTTTCTTCAATCTGAACCGGTGCGACAGCGCGATGGATTTCGATCTGGATCTTGCGCTGCGGCAGGACAATGAGAATCCGCTTTATTATGTGCAGTATGCCCACGCGCGCATTTGCAGCATCATTCGGATTATGAGCGAGCTGGGCGTCTGTTGCGACGGCGCGCCGGTTGCGCCGGACGCCTTCAAAACTGAAGAAGAGCGGGCGCTGATTCACGCCATCGGGAATTTCCCCGAAGAGATCGTTGCCTGCGCCGAAGGGCTGGAAACGGCGCGGCTTACGCATTATGTGATGCATGTGGCGGCCTGTTTTCACAGCTTTTATAACGCCTGCCGCATCAAGGGGGAGGCGCCGGCGGTTCGGGATGCGCGCCTTGCGCTCTGCGTTGCCGCGCGGCATACCATCGCAAACGCGCTCGGCGTAATGGGGATCGATGCGCCTGAGAAAATGTAATGGCCGGCTGGATTATTGCCGCTTTGCTGCTCCTGGTGCTGCTGGGCCTCTTCCTTTTATATAATAATTGCTTTGTGGTGCGCCGCTACCGGCTGCAGGCGCCGCTTCCGGAGCGGGATCTTCGGATTCTGCTGCTTTCGGATCTGCATAATAAGCAATACGGCCGGGGAAACCGCCGCCTGCTGCGCCGGATTGCGCAGCTTCGGCCGGATCTGATTGTGATCGCCGGGGATCTGGTGGATAAGCGGCGGCCCAACATTTCCGTTGGCGTGGCCTTTGCCGAAGGCTGCGCGGCGGTTGCCCCTACCTTTTATATCAGCGGCAATCATGAGGAGGAGCGGGGGAATTTTGAAGAAATCGCCGCACAGATGAAGAAAACACGGGTGCTGCGCAATGAATGGGTTTCGGTTGCGGGGATTAAGCTGCTGGGGCTCCGGGATCATTTTCAAAAGCCCTATGAGGTGCAGCGGCGTGTGCTGGAGGCCTTTGAGCAGGAGCGCGGCTATAAGATCGTGGCGGTCCACCGCCCGGCAAATTATTTTACGGAACTGAATATCCGGGAACGGGCTGTGGATCTTCAGCTTTCCGGCCATACCCACGGCGGCGTGGCGCATCTGCCGTTTGCCGGGGCGTTTTTTGCACCCGGGGAGGGCTTCCTGCCGCGGTATGTGCAGGGCGTTTATCAGGAACAGGGCACCACGCTGGTGGTGGGCGGCGGACTTGGCAATACCAAATTGCCGCTGCGGCTGTTTAATTTCCCTGAAATTGTGGAAATTTCACTGGTTGGTGAAAAAAATGCTTGCAAATCAGATCAGGATATGGTATGATACTCGAGTATGAAAACGGATAGTCCTCTGCAGATTGCTCGCACGAATGTCCGGAATAGAAGGAGGAACAGTCAATGGATTTACTGAAAACTGTTACGAATGAGCAATTGAAACCCGAAGTCCCGGTTCTGAACGTGGGAGATACGGTGCGTGTCAGCGTGAAGATCAAGGAGGGGAACAAAGAGCGTATCCAGGCTTTTGAGGGTACCATCATCGCCAAGCATAATAACGGCATTTCTTCTACCTTTACGGTACGCCGCGTGGCCTACGGCTGCGGCGTGGAACGGACGTTTTTGGTGCATTCACCAAACGTTGCAAAGGTGGAGGTTATCCGCACCGGGCGGGTGCGGCGCGCGAAGCTCTACTATCTGCGCGATCGCGTGGGCAAAGCCGCTAAGGTGAAACAGAAGGTTTAATTGAAATCGTTGACTGCCCCGAGACCAGGGCAGTCTGAAAAAGGGTGTGGAAAATTTTCCACACCCTTTTCCTTTTATGTTATCATCCGCACGGATGGTATGCAATAAAAATGTTTTTGACAACAAAAAATCATCGATATAAACAACAAAAGAATATAACATTTATGGACATTATCAATGGAAAATAAAATAAAAATATGTTAATCTATAAATAAAGTGAAATGCAGAAAGAAGGCGTATCTCCTGGATATTTTGATATTCAATCAGGAATGACCCATGAAATGGGGCATGTTGTGGGAATGCCGCATTGCTTTGAGCCTTTTTCTGCTGCGTGGACTATGTATGCGCATGGTGCTACTAACGATATTAGCAAACGCAGCTTGGAAACAGGAGATAATTATATGTTTTCTTGTATATACCTGAATATTTAGGAGGTATCTTTATGAAAATTCGTAAGGTTTTACTGCTAATAACGGCGCTGGCGGTTCTGCTTACGCTGAGCGCCTGTCGGAGAGAAAAGTATTATGTTTCGAGCGAAGCATTAGAAACAGTTATGTCAGACGAACTATATTTCGGCGTTCCGGATTACATTGTTCGGGGAACGGTTACCAAGATGGTAGAGGAATATTTCACCGCGCCGGACGGACCGTCTTACGAAAACGCCCATGTCACGGTCTATGAGCTGGAAATCACCGAAAGCTATAAAGGAACGCTAAGTGAAGAAACCGTTTTGCTGAAAATAATCAACGGCGGGGGATTATCGGTCAATATGTACCTCTATGGAGAAGACGGGGATTATATATTAGAGGAGCCGGTTGATATATTTTCTCTGGAGCCTGGGCAGGAATATCTGCTAGGGCTGGGCGTACTGAATCCGGAGAAATTTCAAACCTATGGTGAAACGGAAGGCTATGTAGTGCGGCTTGGAAAGCATTGGGCCTTAATGGATCGGGGAGACGGCGTTTATCAAAGCATGGTTTCGCCGGAGGATCTGAATTATCATGAATTTACAATTGAAACTTTAGCGAAAAAACTGGCTTTGCTCCCCTGAAAGAAATAAAAAATAAGCCGCTTCAATTATTCTAGATAGAAAACCAACCGCAATGCTAACGCATTGCGGTTGGTTTTGTTCTTTATAAAAAGGATTATAAAAATTTGCTTGACAAGTTGTTCCATAAATGATAAAATATTAAACTGCATCATAATGGAAAAATAGCACTTTAAAACCGATTGAAATGTAGAAATTTTCAGGAAATTTCAAGGTTTTATCGTATAAAACAGAGAATTTTTCAAAGGGACGATTCTATTATAAAAGAAACGGAGTGATTGTATTGATGCCGAAAGAGAAGGTCTTGGGCAAAAACACGCGGATGAGTTTCAACAAAATCGATGAGATTTTGGAGATGCCGAACCTCATTGAAATCCAGAAAAAATCCTATGAATGGTTTCTGGAGGAGGGGCTCAGGGAAGTCTTTGAAGATGTTTCCCCCATTACGGATTATTCCGGCAATCTGGTACTGGACTTTCTGGACTACAGCATGAACGAACCCCCGAAATACAGTGTGATCGAATGCAAATCCCGCGATACAACCTATGCGGCGCCGATTCAGGCGCTCGTTCGCCTGACCAATAACGAAACCGGCGAGCTGAAGGAGCAGGAAATCTATATGGGCGATTTCCCGCTGATGACCGAGAGCGGCACGTTTGTAATCAACGGTGCGGAGCGCGTGGTGGTTTCTCAGCTGGTTCGTTCTCCCGGCATCTATTATGCTAAAGAACTGGATAAAGGGGGCAACCCCATCTATAAAACCCAGGTGATTCCCAACCGGGGCGCCTGGCTGGAATACGAAACCGATTCCTTTGATGTGATCTATACGCGGATCGATAAAAACCGCAAGCTCCCCATCACCACCTTTGTGCGGGCGCTGGGTTATTTTGCCGCCCGTGATCCCTACAGCCCCTTCTGCCATCTGGATCTGGGGCAGGACGCCACCATCACCGATCTTTTCGGTGCGGGCGAATATATGACCAAAACGCTGGAAAAAGATACGGCCCACGATATCAGCGAAGGGCTGATCGAGGTGTATAAAAAGCTGCGCCCGGGCGAGCCCGCCGCGGTGGAAAGCGCGGTAGCGCATCTGACAAACCTGTTTTTCGATGATAAGCGCTACGATCAATCCCGCGTTGGCATTCATAAATACAATATGAAAATGGCGCTGGCCGACCGCCTGCTTTATCAGGTGACGGCGGAGCCGGTTGTGGCGCCGATGACCGGAGAGGTGCTGGCAGACGCGGGCGTGAAGATCGACCGGACGCTTGCGCACGCCATTGAAGACGCGGGCGTTTTTAATGTGAAGATCCAGATCGGCGATTCCGTTATCAATGTATTCTCCAACGGAATGGTTGATGCTTCCAAATTTTTATCTTTTGATCCCGCCGAATGCGGGATCTATGAGCGGGTGCGCTTTTCAGTGCTCAAGGAAATTCTCGAGAGCTGCGAGGATGAGGAGCAGATCCGGGAACAGTGCAGGCTGCGCCGGCTGGAGCTGGTGCCGAAACACATCATTGTAGACGATATGATGGCAACGGTGAGCTACCTGATCGGCCTGATTTACGGCGTAGGCTCTTTCGATGATATCGACCATCTGGGCAACCGGCGGATCCGCGGCGTCGGCGAGCTGCTGCAGAATCAGTTCCGGATCGGATTTGCGCGGATGGAGCGCACGATCAAGGAGCGTATGTCCCTGCAGGATACCGATTCCGTAACCCCGCAGGCGCTGATCAACGTGCGGCCGGTTGTGGCGGCGATCAAGGAATTTTTCGGTTCTTCACCGCTTTCTCAGTTTATGGATCAGAATAACCCTCTGGCGGAGCTGACGCATAAGCGCCGCCTTTCCGCGCTGGGTCCCGGGGGCTTAAGCCGCGACCGCGCCGGATTTGAGGTGCGCGATATTCACTATACGCATTACGGCCGGATGTGCCCGATCGAAACGCCGGAAGGCCCGAACATCGGCCTGATTTCCTATCTGGCCTCTTACGCCCGCATCAATGAATACGGGTTTATCGAGGCCCCTTATCGCCGCGTTGATAAAGAGACCGGCCAGGTGACCGATGAAATTGTTTATATGACGGCCGATGTGGAAGACGCGTATACCATCGCCCAGGCCGATGAACCGCTGGATGAAAACCGCCGGTTTGTACGCGAGCGGGTGACCGCCCGCCGCCGGGATGAGATCATCGAGGTAGAGGGAAAATATATTGATTTTGTGGATGTTTCGCCCCGGATGATGGTTTCTTCCGCAACGGCGATGATTCCCTTTTTGGAAAACGACGATGCGAACCGTGCGCTGATGGGCGCGAACATGCAGCGGCAGGCGGTGCCTCTGCTGCGTCCGGAATCGCCGATTGTGGGCACCGGTATGGAATATAAAATCGCGCACGACAGCGGCGTTTGCATGATCGCCCGTCGCCCCGGCACGGTAGAAGCAGTTTCCGCCGATCAGATCGTGGTGAATGCCGGCCGCGGGGAAAAAGATGTTTATGAGCTCACGAAATTTTTGCGCTCCAACCAGGGCACCTGTATCAATCAGAAGCCGATTGTAAGTGTTGGCGAGATGGTAGAGGCCGATCAGATCATTGCCGACGGCCCTTCCACGCAAAACGGCGAAATCGCCCTTGGCCGTAACATGCTGATCGGGTTTATGACCTGGGAAGGCTATAATTATGAAGACGCTGTTCTTTTGAATGAACGGCTGGTAAAGGAAGATCTTTATACTTCCATTCATATTGAAGAATATGAAATTGAAGCCCGCAGCACCAAGCTGGGCCCCGAAGAAATCACGCGGGATATTCCCAATGTGGGCGAAGACGCGCTGAAGGATCTCGATGCAAGCGGAATTATCCGCATCGGCGCGGAGGTGCATTCCGGGGATATTCTGGTGGGCCGCGTTACCCCGAAGGGGGAAACGGAGCTGACTGCTGAGGAAAAGCTGCTGCGCGCCATATTTGGCGAAAAGGCGCGTGAAGTGCGGGATACCTCTCTGCGGGTTCCCCACGGAGAATACGGCACCGTAGTGGACGTGAAGATTTTTACGCAGGAAAACAGCGATGAGCTCTCTCCCGGCGTGAATAAGGTTGTGCGCTGCTATATCGCCCAGAAACGCAAGATCAGCGTGGGCGACAAGATGGCCGGCCGGCATGGAAACAAGGGCGTTATTTCAAGAATTCTGCCGCAGGAGGATATGCCCTTCCTGCCGGATGGCACGCCGCTGGACATTGTGCTCAATCCGCTGGGCGTACCTTCCCGTATGAATATCGGGCAGGTGCTGGAAGTGCATCTGGGCTATGCCGCGCAGGCGCTGGGCTGGAAGGTGATGACGCCGGTATTCGACGGCGCGGTGGAAAGCGAAATCCGCGATCTGCTGCGGGAAGCCGGCAAACGGGAAGACGGTAAAACCGTGCTTTACGACGGCCGCACCGGCCTGCCCTTTGATAACCCTGTTACAGTAGGGTATATGTATTTCCTGAAGCTGCACCATCTGGTAGACGATAAAATCCACGCCCGTTCCACCGGCCCCTACAGCCTGGTAACACAGCAGCCGCTCGGCGGTAAGGCGCAGTTTGGCGGCCAGCGGTTCGGCGAAATGGAAGTTTGGGCGCTGGAGGCCTATGGCTCGGCGTATACTCTGCAGGAAATCCTCACGGTGAAGAGCGATGACGTGGTGGGCCGTGTAAAGGCCTTTGAAGCCATTGTGAAGGGCCAGAATATTCCGAAGCCGGGCATTCCGGAATCCTTTAAGGTTCTGGTGAAGGAGCTGCAGTCGCTGGGGCTCGATTTCAAGTGCCTCGATGAGAATATGGAAGAAATCGATCTGCGGGATTCCTTTGAAGATGATGAAGACGATATTTACGAAGCCCGCTTCCGCGCAAAGGCCAAAGACGGCGCCGATATGGTAAACATGTTTGACGAAGAGGAATCCGAAGGAGAAGAGCCCGAAGAAGAAGGCGATGAAACGGAAGATTCCGGCGCTTACGGAGATTGGTCTGATGAGGAACAGGACGGCGAGGAAGACGATCTGTTTGAAGAAGGAGACGATGAGGAAGAAGACCTCGAAGAAGCCGATGAGCCGGTTGCTTCTTTATTTGAAGATTAAGCCGGTGCAAACAGTGAAGAAAAGTTCGAAAGGAGTCAATTAATTGATATGGAATTCAATACGTTTGAAGCCGTAAAAATCGGCCTGGCATCTCCTGAGAAAATCCGCGCGTGGTCTTATGGGGAGGTTACCAAACCCGAAACCATCAACTACCGTACCCTGAAGCCGGAGAAAGACGGCCTGTTCTGTGAAAAAATCTTTGGGCCCACCAAAGACTGGGAATGCCATTGCGGCAAATATAAAAGAATTAAATTCAAGGGCAAAATCTGTGAGAAATGCGGCGTTGAGGTCACCAAGGCCAAAGTGCGCCGCGAGCGGATGGGGCATATTGAGCTGGCCGCGCCGGTTTCCCATATCTGGTATTTCAAGGGTATTCCGGCCCGCATGGGGCTGATGCTGGATATTTCACCCAAGGATCTGGAAAAGGTGCTTTATTTTGATTCCTATATTGTGGTGGATCCCGGAAGCACCCCGCTGCTGAAAAAGCAGATTCTCAACGATACCGAATACGCGCAGTATGCCGAGCGGTATGAAGACGATTTCAAGGCCATGATGGGCGCGGAGGCGATCAAGCTGCTGCTGCAGGAAATCGATCTCGATCAGCTTGCCGCAGAGCTGAAAGAAGAGCTGGAAAGCGCCACCGGCCAGAAGAAAAGCCGGCTGGTAAAGCGGGTGGAGGTTGTGGAGGCGTTCCGGCTTTCGGGCAACCGCCCCGAGTGGATGATTCTGGATGTGATTCCGGTGATTCCGCCGGAGATCCGCCCGATGGTTCAGTTGGACGGCGGCCGCTTCGCCACCTCGGATTTAAACGATCTTTACCGCCGGGTGATCAACCGGAATAACCGGCTCAAGCGCCTTTTGGAGCTGGGCGCGCCGGAGGTCATTATCCGCAATGAAAAGCGGATTCTGCAGCAGGCGGTAGATGCGCTGATCGATAACGGCCGCCGCGGGCGGCCTGTTACCGGGCAGAACAACCGCCCCTTAAAGTCTCTTTCCGATATGCTTAAGGGCAAGCAGGGCCGTTTCCGCCAGAATTTGCTGGGCAAGCGCGTGGATTATTCCGGGCGTTCGGTTATTGTGGTTGGTCCGGAGCTGAAAATTTATCAGTGCGGTCTGCCAAAGGAAATGGCGATCGAGCTCTTTAAACCGTTTGTGATGAAAAAGCTGGTGAACGAGGGGCAGGCAACCAACGTGAAATCCGCCAAAAAAATGGTGGAACGGATGCGCAAGGAGGTCTGGGACGCGCTGGAGAGCGTGATCAAAGATCATCCGGTTCTTCTGAACCGCGCGCCTACGCTGCACCGCCTGGGAATCCAGGCCTTTGAGCCGGTTTTGGTTGAGGGCCGCGCGCTCAAGCTTCACCCGCTGGTCTGCACCGCGTTCAACGCCGATTTCGACGGCGACCAGATGGCGGTGCACGTTCCGCTTTCGGCCGAAGCGCAGGCGGAGGCCCGGATGCTGATGCTTTCGGCCAATAACCTGCTCAAGCCGCAGGATGGGCACCCGGTCACGGTGCCGACGCAGGATATGGTGCTCGGCTCTTATTATCTGACGATTGTAAAGCATGATGAACCCGGAGAAGGCAAGGCCTTCCGGGATGAAGACGAGGCGATTGTAGCCTATGACAACGGCGTGATCGGCCTGCATTCCCCGATCCGCGTTCGCCGCACCGGCATGTGGAACGGCCGCGAGGAGCGCCGGTTGATCAGCTGTACGGTTGGCCAGCTGATTTTCAACCATGCCATTCCGCAGGATCTGGGGTTTGTGGACCGCAGCAATCCGGAGAAAATTTTTGATCTGGAGATTCAGGAAGTTGTAACCAAGAGCATTCTGGATAAGATTATCTATCGCTGCATCAAAGAAAAAGGCAGCACGGTAACGGCTGAAATGCTCGATATGATCAAGGCGCAGGGCTTTAAATTTTCTACCCGCGGCTCTATTACGGTTTCCTGCAGTGATATGACGGTTCCGCCCAAGAAATACGAGCTGATCGAAGAGGCGGAGAAAAAGATTACCAAAATCATCAACAGCTACCGCCGCGGCTTGATTTCGGAAGACGAGCGGTATCAGCTGGTGATCAGCACCTGGGATGAAACCACCAAGCTGGTGACCGATGAGCTGAAAAATTATCTGGATGAATTCAACCCCATTTATATGATGGCCAATTCCGGCGCCCGGGGCAGCATGAATCAGATTCGGCAGCTGGCGGGGATGCGCGGCCTGATGGCCAATACCTCCGGTAAGGCGATTGAGATTCCGATCCGGGCCAATTTCCGGGAAGGTCTGAATGTTTTGGAATATTTCATTTCCTCCCGGGGCGCCCGGAAGGGTATGGCGGATACCGCGCTGCGTACCGCCGACTCCGGGTATCTGACCCGGCGTCTGGTAGACGTTGCGCAGGATGTCATTATCCGTGAGAAGGATTGCGGCACCACCGAAGGAATCTTTGTTTCAAAGATTGTGGAAGGCGATACCGTGATTGAAAAGCTCCGCGACCGTCTGGTCGGCCGGCATCTGGTGCATGATCTGGTAGATGAGAAAACCGGCGAGGTGCTGGTTCCCTGTGACCGCCTGATGAGCGATGCAGACGTCGATCTGATCGAAGCGCGGGGAATCGAGCGGATTGAAATCCGCTCCGCGCTGACCTGCCGCTCCCATCACGGCGTTTGCGCCAGGTGCTATGGCGCAAACCTGGCCAACGGCCAGCCGGTGAGCGCCGGCGAGGCGGTGGGCATCATTTCCGCCCAGTCTATCGGCGAGCCGGGCACACAGCTCACGATGCGGACTTTCCATACCGGCGGCGTTGCCTCCGGGGAGGATATTACGCAGGGTCTGCCCCGCGTGGAAGAGCTTTTTGAAGCGCGCCGCCCCAAAAAGGCCGCGGTTCTGGCCGAGGAAACCGGCGTAATCAACCGAGATTACAGCGAGCGCGACGCCAAAGACAACTGCACCCCGGTGGTGATCACCACCGATGAAGGCGAAGAAAAACGCATCAATATTCCCTTCGGCCTGAAATTCCGCGAGAACCTGGAGGGTACGCGGGTAGAAAAGGGCCAGATTATTACCGACGGCGTGGTGAACCCGCACGATGTTTTGCGCCTTAAGGGCGATATAGCCGCGCAGGATTATCTGATTAAGGAAGTGCAGAACGTTTATCGCCTGCAGGGCGTGGATATCAACGATAAACACGTTGAAGTCATTGTTCGCCAGATGATCCGCAAGGTAAGAATCGAAGCGAACCCACAGCCGGATATGCTGATTGGAACGCTGATCGACCGCTACGATGTGGAAGACCGGAACCGGGAGCTTCAGGCGCGGATCGATGCGGGCGAGGAAGGGATTCAGCTTGTGGTGGCTTCTCCGGTTTTGCTGGGGATTACCAAAGCCTCCCTTGCTACCGACAGCTTCCTTTCCGCCGCTTCTTTCCAGGAGACCACCAAGGTTTTAACCGATGCGGCAATCCGCGGCAAGGTGGATCCGCTGGTTGGGCTCAAGGAAAACGTGATTATCGGGCGGCTGGTTCCGGCCGGCACCGGCATGGAGCAATACCGCAATCTGGAGATTGAATCGACCGTCCTTCCGGAAGACAGCGAAGAGGATCTGGAGGTCTAAGATCCCCCAAAAGGCTGATCGCAGCATCGAGAAAACGGCATAGCCTTTGGGCTGTGCCGTTTCTTTATTTTAAAATGAAAGGGCGCGTTGATGATGCATATCAGATATCTGCAAAAGGAAGACCGGGCGTTTTGGTTTCAATTGGACCGGCATCTGCCCGCACGGGAATTTGAAAGAAAAATCAGAGACCGGATGGGCTATGTGATCCTGGAGGATCAGCAGCCCATCGGGTTGCTGCGGTATCACCTTTTCTGGGATTCCATCCCGTTTTGTTCGATGCTTTTTATCAAAGCGGACGCTCAAAGAAAAGGGTATGGCAAAGCATTGCTGGCACATTGGGAAAAGGATATGGAATCTGAAGGATATCAAATGGTGATGACCTCAACCCAGGCCAATGAAACCGCACAGCATTTTTATCGGAAATGCGGGTATCGGGACGCCGGCAGCCTGCTGATCAATCTTCCCCCCTGTGCGCAGCCGCTGGAGCTTTTTTTAATCAAAGCCATTTCAAACGATGCAGAAAAAATAAAAGAAAACAGCCGCTGACGCGGCTGTTTTTTACAGGAATAAAAGGGCCTTTTTAAGAAAAAACTATTGACAATATCACGGTATCGTGACATAATATAATAAAAGAGTGATACGAATGCCGGTATTATCACGATTTTATGGGATTGTCATAAGAATGTATTTTTTGCAAAGTGAACATAACCCACCGCACATTCACGCAATTTACAACGAAGATGTAGCGGCGATTGATTTTATGAACGGAAATGTTATTGAAGGGCATCTGCCGGCAAAAGCGCTTGGCATGGTGCAGGAATGGATCAACCTTCACCGCAATGAATTAAAAGAAATTTGGGATTCTCAGGAATTTCGGAGAATATCCCCTCTCGAGTAAGGAGGCGAGCTGATGTTTCATAGAATCAAGCAGGTTTCACCATTGCCGGAATATAAGCTGTGCGTTCAGTTCTCTGAAGGCGTAACAAAGCTATATGACGTTACGCCCCTTTTCGACCGGCTGCCTGTTTTTAAAAGCTTAATGGAGCGGCCTGAAGAATTTTTTGAAGTTTCCGTTGATATTGGCGGATATGGAATTATCTGGAACGATGATCTGGATCTTTCCTGTGATGAGCTTTGGGCAAACGGCGTTCAAATGAAAACACCGTTTGATGGACTGATGGCGTTCAGCGATGCAACAGATCTATGGGGGCTGAATGAAAGCACGCTTAGAAAGGCTATTGCCTATGGAAAACTTAGGAACGGTGTGGATGTTTGTAAATTCGGTAAACAATGGGTGGTTTCAGCCGAGGCAATGAAAAGAGAATATGGAATAGCTAAGGAAAACAGCCGCTGACGCGGCTGTTTTTCATAAGTTCAAACGCTTTTGTTAAACTTGAC
>QAKW01000029.1 GCA_003343605.1 Clostridiales bacterium | reverse complement strand
TGCAGGAGCCGGTAAGCACCATCTCTTCATCATATACGCCGGCCGGAACCAGGATGGTTGGAATATCAATGCCCTTCCGGTTGGCGTAGGTGATCGCCTCACGCACAGAGCCAAATAAGGTTTCGCCCGCTGTCAGTTTATAAATCTCGCCCTGCCATCTATAGGGAACCAAAGAACCGGCGGCAACTCCCGCCATGGTGGGCTGATACATAAAGTAATCTTCGGGGAAGCAATCGGAGAAGTTCGGTTTTTCTTCAATTGCGACAATATTTTCAATGGTTATGGTATAAACAGGAGTGAAAGTGGGATATTCACTGTTTGTTACCATGGCATACAACGTGGAAGTGCCATAGGGATCGCTGTTTAAAACAGAAGAATCAATCACATCAATCGGATTGGATACGCCGGTTACCACACCATCGCTATCCAGGGTCGCTCTGGTGTAAAGCTGAACCGTCGCGTTATCGCCGGCGTTAAAGGCTGCATGGAAATCGGAATCCCCGCCCAGCGTATAGGCGGTTATATCCGCTTCATAATTAAATGTATCCACGCTGGCAAGCGGCCATTCCTCAATTGAAAGATTCCAGCCATGATTGGTAATCGTCATCTCCGGGTCAACCCAGAAGGCCGTGCGGATCAGGCGTGCATTTTCCTTGCTCATATAAACCGGCTTGTAAACGCAGTCACCGTTGGTCTTCCCGAAATAATTGTAAGACATATCGATATAGGTCGCACTGTTGGCGCCTTTGAAATCGGGGATCTTATAGGTGCCGATAAACCGGTTGTTCCGGATATTGAAGCTGGAAGACTGATCGGTATTAGCCGAGTCGGTAACGAATTCGGGCGTCAGGAAGGTTGTAGTACCGGAGGAGTAGATATAGTTATCCTGCATATCGATCACAGAGTTTTTATTGATGAACTCGTAGTGGAATACGCCGCTTGAAGATGCAGAGGCGTTGTAAAAAACGCTGCCGGTTACCTTCAGGGTGCTTCTCGGGCGCATATCCGCGCTGGTAATCGTTTGATCCGAGGGCGTTCCGTTGGCCGCAAAGGTGATATTGTAAGTCTGATTATCCATCGAGATTACATATCCGCTCGGCGTTACGCTGGAATTGAAAAAGCAGGAATTGTTGATTTCAATAAAAGGCGCAACACCCTGAGCAAAAGCCGTTTTGGCCAGGAAGCCGTTCGTACTGTTCAGATAAGCTACGTTATCGGCATAGAGCTCAGAGAAAAACGGGCTAATAAACCCATACGTGCTCTGGCCGCTCACATAAACATTCTGCAGACGCAGGGTTCTGGCAATTCCGGCGGAACGCAGATAAACGGCATAATTATAAGCCTCGTTGGCGTTACCGGCATTGCTAAACACCACATTCTTAAAGGAAATCTCAGAAGCAGTGCCCGAGCGCTGCAGGTCTACCAGCGCGCCGCCGGTGCCAAACCGGATTCCGTCAAAGCTGATATTGCAGCTGCCTGCATCCTTGCGAACCACAATGCTCGCGGCAATATTCGCCTCTGGTGAACGTGCGCTGCTCAGGCTCCAGATTGTATTGGGAGCCTCTGATTTTACGTTGGGATCGATGCCGGCATTCGGCCCGATCAGCGTCACGGCACCGTCGATATAAATCGTTTGATTATATGTACCGGCGCAAAGCATGATCGTTGGATTCGAAAGATTCAGCTCCACCGCCCGCGCCCATGCATCGTCGTAGGAGGAGAAATAAAAATTGCTGTCGAAGGTATCCCGGATCGTTTCCCCGCGATAAACAAAGGAAATTTCCTCCCCTTCGGCAACGTCTTTCCATTCCGGGTTCACCACCAGCGCACCGTTGAGCAGATTGGCATAATCATCTGCCGTTTCGGCGTAGGAGGGGAACACACAGACGGAAAACAGAGATACCAGCATCGCCAGCAAAGCGGCGAAGGATATCAGGTGCTTCATCTTTTGTTTCATACAAACTTTCACTCCTTACTTGAAATACTGCGAAGATATATTAATATATATACAAGCAGCATAATTATAACAAATAATCCAGCTAAAGGGCATGACTTGATGTTGTTAAAATGCCACACTTTGTTGCCTTTTTGAAAATTGTTTGCATATTTATCATTTTCAACAGAAATTTTTGGTGAATATTTCTTCTGAAAGTGCCGTTTTAAGCATATATTTCCAAGAGAAAAGGAGGTATTCGACCATGCGTAAGCTTTCTACATTAATTATAGTAACCTTACTGGTCACCACGATTTTTTGCTTCCCCACCGCGGCCGATGCGGCGCCGGAAGTTTCCGTTCCCAGCGCAATCCTTGTGGATCAGGCTACCGGAACGGTACTGTTTGAAAAAAATGCGGATGAGCAAAGAGCACCCGCTTCCGTAACCAAGGTCATGACGCTGCTTCTGATCATGGAAGCGCTGCAATCCGGCAAGCTTTCGATGACCGATTCCATTCCGGTCTCCGCCAACGCCGCCGGCATGGGCGGAAGCCAGGTATATTTAAAAGAAGGAGAAACCATGACGGTAGATGAAATGCTCAAATGCATTGCCGTTGTTTCTGCCAACGACTGCTGCGTCGCTATGGCGGAAGCAATATCCGGAAGCGTGGAATCCTTTATTGAAACGATGAATCAGCGGGCGGCGGAGCTCGGCATGGCGAACACCCATTTCAACAGCTGCACCGGCCTGGATACCGATAATCATTATACCTGCGCCCGCGATATTGCGGTGATGAGCCGTGAGCTGATGAAGCATCCCGAAATTCAGAATTATACCACCATCTGGATGGATTCCGTGCGGGACGGCGCATTTTCCCTTTCAAATACCAATAAGCTGGTGCGGTTTTATGAAGGCGCAACCGGCCTGAAAACCGGCTTTACCTCTACGGCAGGCTACTGCCTCTCGGCAACGGCAACCCGGGAATCCATGTCGCTGGTTGCGGTTGTGCTGGGCGGGGAAACCTCCGATAAACGATTTGAAGATGCAAAGGCGCTGCTTAATTTCGGTTTTTCTCAATACGGCATTTATTCAGATCTCCCTCCCGCACCGGATCCGGTAAACGTGATTAAGGGGCTGGAAGATACCGTCAATCCGGTTCTGGCGGAAAATCCCGCTTTTCTGGTTCCGAAAGGCGCCGAAAAAAACATTACTTATGAGGTGGTGTTGCCGGAATCTGTTATGGCGCCGGTGGAACCAGGGCAAAAACTCGGCACCATCACCTATACGCTGGATGGCCAAACCATCGGCACGATTAATCTAATGGCGGAAAAAGAAGTGCCGAAGGTCCATTTCGGTCATCTCTTTTTTCAGCTGGTTCAATATTTTTTCGTAGTTTAGACTTGAATAACAGCATGGTTTATGTTATGATAAGTACTGCAAAGTCCAATCTTTTCATAAATATTTTGGAAATTAAGACAGGAGAGTTATAGGAATGTCTGTTAAAATCAACAGGAAGTACCTCAGTCAGTTTATCAACGCGCAGGAGCATGAATACATGCAGCCCTATGTGGAAGTTGCACACAATATGCTTCATAACAAAAAAGGACCCGGCAGCGATTTTCTGGGCTGGGTTGATCTTCCGCTCAATTATGATAAGGAAGAATACGCCCGCATCAAAGCAGCGGCAGCCAAAATTCAGAAAAATGCCGAAGTGCTGCTGGTGATCGGCATCGGCGGCAGCTATCTCGGGGCGCGGGCCGCAATTGAATTTATTCAATCCCCGCTTTATAACAATCTGAAGAAAACCACGCCGGACGTTTATTTTATCGGCAACAACATCAGCTCCACTTATCTGAGTGAGATTATGTCGATTATCGACGGCCGGGATTTTTCGATCAACGTAATCTCCAAATCCGGCACCACAACGGAGCCGGCCATTGCATTCCGGCTTTTCAAGGAGCTGATCGAAAAGAAATACGGCGAAGAAGAAGCTAAAAACCATATCTTTGTTACCACCGATAAGTCCAAAGGCACCCTCAAAGCGCTGGCGGTGGAAAAAGGCTATGAAACCTTTGTTGTTCCCGATGACGTGGGCGGGCGGTTCTCTGTGTTAACAGCCGTCGGCCTGCTGCCGATCGCGGTTGCCGGCATCGATCTTGACGCAATGATGAGCGGCGCGGCGGATGCGCGGATGGATACGCTGGTTGCCGAAAACGATTGCTATACCTATGCCGTGGACCGCACGCTTCTGCTGCGGAAAAATAAAAACATCGAGATGCTGATTACCTATGAACCCTCCGGCGTTTACTTTGCTGAATGGTGGAAGCAGCTTTATGGGGAGAGTGAAGGAAAGGATCATAAGGGCCTCTTCCCCGCCTCTGCTACTTTTTCAACCGATTTGCATTCGCTGGGGCAGTTTATTCAAGACGGCAGCCGCACCATGTTTGAAACGGTGCTGAAATGCAATGAAGTGAAGCATAAAATCACCATCGAAGAAGAAAGCGGCGATATCGACGGGTTGAATTTTCTTGCCGGAAAAACGGTGCAGTATGTCAACGACTGTGCATTTTTAGGCACGGTTTTGGCCCATACGGATGGAGGCGTGCCGAATATCATCCTTGAATTTGATGCCTATGATGCTTATCATTTCGGCTATCTGGTATACTTTTTTGAAAAGGCCTGTGCCATTTCCGGCTATCTGCTGGGCGTAAACCCCTTTAATCAGCCGGGTGTAGAGGCTTATAAAAAGAATATGTTCGCCCTTTTGGGCAAGCCCGGTTACGAGCAGGAAACAGAAGAAATCAACAAGAAGATCAACAGACTGGGCTAACCGGCATTGGTCCAGTACTGTTAAAATTTCAAATGCCGGAGAAAAGGAGTCCGTTATGGTAAAGGTAATTTTAGGCAAAAAGGGAACCGGAAAAACCAAAGCTCTGATTGAAATGGTGAATAAGGCTGCCGCGGAAGAAAACGGAAGCGTTGTCTGCATTGAATACGGAGATAAGCTGAAGCTGGATATTTCCCATAAAGCCCGCCTGATCGATATTACCAATTATCCGGTAAACACCAATGAAGGTCTGGAAGGGTTCATCAGCGGGTTGTTTGCCGGAAATTATGATATTTCAAATGTATATGTGGATTCGCTGCTGAAGATCGTTGGAGAAGATCTTGAAGCACTGGGCGCTGCTCTGGCGGCGATGGAAGAGCTGACCAAAGCCAACCATGCCACGCTGGTTTGCCTGGTTTCTGCCGATGTGGATACCGCGCCGGAATCTGTGAAGAAATATATGTAATTTTGAAAATCGCCCCTGTTCACTTGATGGAACAGGGGCTTTTTCAAAAAAGAAAGGAACCAATGGCCTTGATCATCTGGATTATTATCGCAGTTATCGATTTATGGATTATTGGAAATCCGGCGTTGCTCTGCTATATTTCCCTGCGCCGCAGGCCGCATGATATCAGAACCCGTAAAATAGATCCCCGTTCCCCCAAATCAAAGGTTCAGGCGGCTGTGATCCAATCTCAAACCTTTTTTAAAACACATCCGGCGGAGCTGATCGTGATGGAAGCGGCGGGCGAATCGCTCTGTGCCCGCCGCTTCCGCCAGGAAAAGCCGGTTGGGCGCCTGATCCTGTTTCATGGGTACCGCTCGATTGCCGAAACCGATTTCGGGCCGGTGATGGCTTTTTATTACAGCCTTGGTTACGAACTGATTCTGGTAGATCAGCGGGCACACGGAAAAAGCAGTGGAATCTGGATCGGATTCGGCGT
>QAKW01000010.1 GCA_003343605.1 Clostridiales bacterium | reverse complement strand
ATTCCCAGCACCACGATCATCCAGGCAACTGTATTTTGTATGGTTTGAAAAACTTTTTTCACGTTCATTGCAGCGCCGTAGTTTTCCCCCTTATCTTCTATCTTGCATAACAACATAAGATTGATTATGTGATCGTGCGCGGATAAAAATAATCAGAAAACCGCGCCAAAAAAATTCGAAGACATGCCAGCAGGAGCAACAGGGCATGAAAAAGCGGCCGGTTAAAAAATGATGGTTCAACCCGGCTTGTTTTATTATGCCCTTTATTAAATTTTCAGCGCTATGTATTGCAAAATCGGCTTGTATATGCTACACTGAATTGAAAATAAAAATATTGTCGTTATCGTAATCGACAACATAATCAATCTTATGTCATCAACAATTTTTCTACCCGCTCCAAGCGGATTCTATGCTCGTTTCCGGTTTCCATGGTGTATATTCGTGTGGTATTGACACTGCTGTGCCCCAGAAGATCGGCCAGGCGCACAAGATCCTTTTCCACACGGTAAAATGTTCTGGCGAAGAGATGGCGCAGGCTGTGGGGGTAAACTTTTTTGGGGGATACTTCCGCCTGTTTGCAGAGGTTTTTCATATCCCGCCAGATGTTGCTCCGATTTAATGGCTTGCCGCTTTTCGTAATAAAAACTGCTCCGGCTGTAATGCCGGATTTTTTCATATACGGCTTCAGCAGCTTTTGAATGGCTGCCGGGATAAAAATAACGCGCATTTTATTTTTGCAGTTTACCACTGCCCTCCCCTCCTGCACTGCTTCGGCCGTGATATACCGCAATTCGGAAACCCGGATTCCGGTGCCGCAGATCGTTTGCAGAATCAGATTCAAGCGTTCGTTTCCTTTCTGCCGTGCTGCGTTTACCAAACGCACATACTCCTCTCTGGTCAATTCCTGATCTTCGGAGCTGTAAATCTGCCGCTGGATTTTGAGCAGCCGGACACAGCAGTCCTCCATTCCAATAAATTTCAGAAATCGGTTTAAGGCAATCAGCATGGAGTTGACACTTGCCGGTGCATAAATTTCGGTTAAATACGCCTTGTAAGCTACTGTTTTTTCTTTGCAAATTTCCTGTTCTGCTAAAAAAGAAGCAAAACAGCGAATATCTCGCAGATACTTCTGAATGGTCGCCGTGCTTTTTTCTTCATTGAGCAAATACTGCTCAAACTGCCGCACGGGTTCCATAAAATCGAATGGTTTACACATAATTCTTTCCTCCCTGTAAATGTTTGGTGATTCATCTCTTCATTTTACTATAGATGATTCTGTTCATCAGGCGTATTTTCCGGCACTGCCGCACCCCGATACAGTGAGGGTGTGCCGAAAGATGCTTTTTGATACACTTTTAATCCTCCTGCGCTTCATGGCAGCGAAGGGGCGGCAGATTTCTGCCTTTTACATAAAAACAGCCGCAGGCAAAAAATTTCGCCTGCGGCTGTAATGCGTTTTATGCCACTTCCGGCAAAAGGAAGCGGCGGTTTAAGCACAATCTGGTTGGCGCCCCTTGAGCAATAGAGCGGTTTATTTTACGTTAGAACGTTCATTTATGCTTTTGCGCACGGGGCGGATATACTTCCAGTATCGTGTACAGTCGTGATAGAAATAGAACACTCTGCCCGGCGTGGTATCCAGTAGGTAACCACTGGAAGCGTAATCAAAGGTTTTCATGGCCGCTTCGATCTTTGTTTCCACACTCCGATTCTGAGTTTCGAAATCAAAAGGGCCGTGTTCAAATACAATATATTCCCCTTCCGGAACCTCCATCAGAAGCAGCGGCTCCGGCACCGCGCCGTTGTAGTACGCAGGAAGCCGCACGCCGTAGCTTTCTGCAAGGGGAATGCCCCAGCCGCAGATCCGCCCGGCGGGTTCGTTGATGAATGCCATAAGCTGCCCGCTGCCTGCATCCGCTTTATCCCCGCCCAAGTCATCCAGTTTTCCGGGAATGCTGTCCAGCAATCCGCAGATCGTTTCGCAATCCTGCCCGGGGATCAAACTTTGCTTCTGCCAGAAATCCCAATATCCGATACTTTCATAATTTCTAATATGCAGAAATTTATGCGCGGGGATCGTTACGAAATATACTTTCACATCCTCTGCCGCAGCGGCCATGCCGGTTCCCCCGATTCCCAATAAATAGCAGTCGAAAGGTCTGATAATGGTGCGCAGCACAACCGGAACCGGGTTTCTGCGATACTCGCTGGGAGCGATGCCATAGGCCTCTTTGAAAGCCCGGGTAAAGGCCTCATGGGAGGAAAAACCGTAATCCAACGCGATTTTTAAAATACCCTGATCCGTGTCTCGGACCTCTTTTAAGGCAAAAGCCAGTTTGCGGTAACGCAGATAATCCCGGAATTGCAGCCCGGAAATCTCCCGAAACTTTCTGGAAAGATAAAATTCAGAATAGCCTAATTTCTGGGAAAGAGTTTGCAGCGTGATGATCTCATCACTTTTGTTTCTGATGCACAAATCGATTTCATCCACGATTCTCTGAATGATTTGGTGCCATTCCTGCATGATCCCCACCTCACTTCATCTAATCTGGTTATATTATAAGCCGTCACCCGCATCATTTCTTGATTTTAATTGCGGTATTGTTATTCTATCACATTCCGCAGCAAAATCAAATAAACGATTCAATCGGTCTATCGTCTTAACTATAAACTTATTTTCCAGAAAAGCCCATGCAGTTTTGGATCAGAATCGTGTAAACTACCAAAAGGGTGATGGAAGATGATGATTCGGCGTTCCGGATATTTTTATTTGGCGGTTGTGATGGCGTTTACCGGCGTTTTATTCCGTACATTTTGGCTCTCTATCGGTGAAAATGCCGGCAGAGCGGAGGCTGTGATCGGCAATCGGGAAAGCACGGTTGTTCTTTACCGCACCAAAGGCTTGATATACGACGATCAGTTAAATCCCATTGCAGGAGATCAGCCCTGCTGGTATCTGGTGGTGAATCCCCGGGATTTTCAAAATGAAGATATGGAAAAACTCATCGGCTGTACCGATGTGGAAGCAGGCAGTCTGCAGGATAAGCTGAAGAAGGAAACGCCCTTTGTTTTAATGGCAAAAGAGGAACCGGAAGCCATGCCGGGCGTAAATATTTTTAAGGGCGTCTGCCGCTACAGCGGCGTATCTCCGCATCTGCTCGGCTATCTCGATAGCGCCGGTGAAGTTGGTTTATCCGGCATTGAGAAAGAATATAATGATTTTTTGAGCCTTTTTTCTTCAACGGTACGTGTTTCCTACAGCTCCGATGCAGTGCGCGGCGCGATCGCCGGCCTGGGCATGGAGACGGTAGACACGGCTATTTCCGATAACGGACTGGTTCTTACACTCAATGAAGCGCTTTGCCGTGCGCTGGAAACATCGATGGACCGCTATGTGAAAACCGGCGCGGCAGTTGTGATGGACTGCAGGACCGGCGCAATCCGCGCTGTCAGTTCACGGCCCGGCTATCAGGAAGAAAAAATAGCCGAATATATGCAATCAACCAACGGTGAACTGATTAACCGGGCTTTTGCCGCACAAACAGTGGGGTCTGTTTTTAAAATCGTGATAGCTGCCTGTGCGCTGGAAGCGGGCTTGGAAAACTTTTCTTACGATTGCCAGGGGGGAATCGTGATTAATGAGCGAACATTTGCCTGTCACAATCATACCGGCCACGGTGTGGTTGGACTGGAAGAAGCATTTGCCCAGTCCTGCAACGCCTATTTTATCGCGCTGGGGCAGTTGCTGGGCTACGAACGGATTGCAGAAATGGCGGAACGGTTCGGTTTTGGTCAATCTATTCAGATTCTTGGTAATATGACCGCCGCCAGCGGAACATTTCCGGCTAAGAGCAGTAATCTTTCCCTGGCGAATCTCAGCATCGGGCAGGGAGATCTGATGGCATCTCCGCTGCAGGTTGCAAGAATGACGGCTGTCATTGCCAATGGCGGTATTCTGCCGGAAGTGAAAGTTTACAAGGGGCTTTACCTGAATGGAGGACTGAAAACAGATGATTCGGCCGATGAAGGAACCCGGATTTTATCGGCGGAAATTGCAGAAAAATTGTGGAAATACTGCGTTTATACCGTGGAATCCGGTACCGGGCAAAGCGCCAAGCCCGCCACCGGATCTGCAGGCGGAAAAACCGCAAGTGCACAAACCGGGGTTATGGAAAACGGCGTTGAAAAACTCAACGTTTATTTTTCCGGCTTTTATCCGGCTGAAAATCCACAATACGTGATTACTGTTTTTGCTGAAAACGGAGAATCCGGGGGTAAAACCTGCGCGCCCGTTTTTCGTGAAATATGCGATTTTATAGCGGAAAACGGCTTGACAGCGTGAAAAACTATGATATACTAAAAAAGGCTGGCGATGATGAAAAATCCCGTCATTTCCGCTGCAGTACAGAGAGAAAGGCATTGGTGAGAGCTTTTCGGCGCAGAAGGGGTGGCGGCGGCTGTTTTTCTGAGCCGGGCCGTATTGCCGGCGTTAACGGCTTGAAAGAGTGGCACTTTTCGTGCAATTAGGGTGGTACCGCGGATCTTTCCGTCCCTATTTGTTCGGGGGTGCTTTTTATATTTTTGCAAGGAGAAACGGATTTTATGAATTACATGGGCTTAAATGAAATCAGGGAAAAATTTTTATCATTCTTTGAATCCAAAGGGCATTTGAGGCTGAACAGTTTTTCACTTGTTCCGCATAATGATAAGTCGCTGCTGCTGATTAATTCCGGCATGGCGCCGATGAAAAAATTTTTTACCGGGGAAATCACACCGCCCAGCAGACGGGTCACGACCTGCCAAAAATGTATCCGCACGCCGGATCTGGATCGGGTGGGGCATACCGCACGTCATGGCACCTATTTTGAAATGCTCGGTAATTTTTCATTCGGCGATTATTTCAAAAAGGAAGCGATCAGCTGGGCATGGGAATTTTTAACAAAGACGCTGGAAATTCCCGCCGCGCTTCTTTGGCCTTCGATCTATGAGAGCGATGAAGAAGCCTTTCTGATCTGGAAGGATCAGATAGGCGTGCCGGAAGAACGGATTGTCCGGCTGGGAAAGGCGGATAATTTCTGGGAACACGGCACTGGTCCCTGCGGCCCCTGCAGTGAGATTTATTTCGACCGTGGAGAAAAATACGGCTGTGGTTCCCCGGATTGCAAACCGGGCTGCGATTGCGACCGGTATATGGAAATTTGGAATAACGTTTTTACGCAGTTTAATAACGAAGGGAACGGAACCTATACAGAGCTGGAACATAAAAACATAGATACCGGGATGGGGCTGGAACGGCTGGCATGCGTTATTCAGGGCGTAGACAATATGTTTGAGGTGGATACGATCCGCAATATTTTAAACCGTGTTTGCGCCCTTTCCGGGGTAACCTATGGGGCAGATGCCCAAAAAGATATTTCCATCCGGGCCATTACAGATCACGCGCGGGCGGCTGTATTTATGATCTGCGATGGCATTATTCCCTCTAACGAGGGGCGGGGCTACGTATTGCGGCGCCTGATCCGCCGTGCTTCCCGCCACGGAAAGCTTTTGGGAATTGAAGGAGCCTTTTTGCCGGATCTGTGCGATGTTGTGATTGCCGAAAATAAGGCCGGTTATCCAGAACTGCTGGAAAAAGAGAGCCTGATCAAAAAGGTAATCTCCTACGAGGAAACGGCCTTTGCCAAAACCATCGATCAGGGGCTTGCCATTTTGGAGGATCTGACGGCCGCGGGGGGAACACTTTCCGGGCAGGATGCTTTCAGATTATATGATACGTTTGGGTTCCCGCTGGATCTGACCCGCGATATTCTGGAAGAAAAAGGGATGCGTGTGGATGAAGCGGGGTTTGTAAAGCTGATGGAAGAGCAGCGCAATCTTGCACGTTCTTCCCGGAAAGCCGCGGATGCGGAGTCCTGGAACAGCGACGAGATTGCCCTGGAGGGGATTCCGGCCACTGAATTTATAGGATATACACAGGATCAGGAACAAGCTGAAATCCTGGCGATGCTCGATAGCGAGGGCCCGCGGGAGACGCTTTTGGAGGGAGAAAAAGGGCTCCTTGTTTTGAACCGCACGCCTTTTTATGGAGAAGGCGGCGGTCAGGTGGGCGATACCGGCGTGATTCAAACGGCCGGCGCTGTTTTCAGGGTTGAAAACACCACCAAAACGGCCGGCGGCGTTTACCTTCATTTCGGAACTCTTGAAAACGGTACGCTGCATACCCACGATACAGTGGAAACTGCGATTGACTTGGACCGCCGCCAGGCGATACGGCGCAATCATACCGCTGCCCATTTACTCCAGGCGGCGCTGCGCGAGGTACTCGGCGATCATGTGGAACAGGCGGGGCAGCTTGTAAATGAACAGGCGGTTCGGTTTGATTTTACGCATTTTTCTGCGCTGACGGCCGAAGAGCTGCAAGCGGTTGAAAACCGGGTAAATCAGGTAATTATGAGCGCGATTGAAGTTTTAAACTATGAAACCGGCATTGAAGAAGCGCGCGCCAAAGGCGCAATGGCCCTTTTTGGCGAAAAATATGGCAGCCGGGTGCGGGTGGTTGAAGTACCGGGCGCTTCCATTGAACTTTGCGGTGGTACGCATGTTCGGAATACGGGAACAATGGGTCTTTTTAAAATTATTGGCGAAAACGGAGTGGCTTCCGGCGTGCGCCGGATTGAAGCGGTAACCGGCCAGGGGGTCTTAACGCTGCTTCGGGAATATGGCCGCGAAATCGAAACGGCGGCGGCGGCTTTAAAATGCAGCAGCGCCAAAAATCTTGTTCCGAAATGCCGCTCTTTGATGGAAGAGATCAAATCGCTCAACAGCGCGCTTTCCGCCGCAAACAAAAAAATGGCGCAACAACAATCAGGCAAAATGTTTGAGCATGCAACCAATGTGGATGGAATCAGGGTGATTACCGCTACGTTCCAGGATGCAGATGTAAAAACACTGCGTGAGATGGGCGATGATCTGAAAGCAAATAATCATGATTTTGCCGCTGTTTTTGCAAATACCGGTTCCGGGAAAGGGAATTTTCTGGCGGTTTGCAGCAAAGAGGCTGTAGAACAGGGCATTTCTGCAGGAGCGCTGGTTGGCCTGGTAGCGGGCGTTACCGGCGGAAAAGGCGGCGGAAAACCCGATAGCGCCATGGCGGGAATCGGTGATCTTTCCAAAGTTGAGCAGGCCCTCGCGCAGGTGGTCACATTTGTAAAAGAACTGAAGAAATGAGGAAAACAGCATGAATGACTGTATTTTTTGCAAAATTGTGCGGAATGAGATCCCATCAAAAAAGGTTTACGAGGATGAGACGGTTCTGGCCTTTTACGATCTCAATCCCGCCAAGAAGGTGCATATTCTGATTATTCCCAAAGCGCATATTGCCAATATGATGGAGATCAACGATCAAAACAGCGCGGTGATTGCTCATATTTTTGAGGTTATCAGCCGCCTGGCAAAAGAACTGAAGCTGGAAAAAGGCTTCCGGGTAGTAAGCAACTGCAATGAATATGCGGGGCAAAGCGTTTTTCACCTGCATTTTCATCTACTTGGCGGAGAACCGCTTTCGCTGCAAATGTGTTAAAGAGGTCGACTGGTTATGAAAACATATCGGTTAAAAGTGGCCGGGCTGGAAAGGGATCTGCCGATCTGCCCGGTGAATGAACATCTGGATATTGCTGCGTTCGTTATTTTTGGCGATGTGGAGCTGACAGTAGCCTGCGCAAGAGAGCTGATTCAAAAAATGCCGCCGCACGATATTATGATTACGGCGGAATCCAAAGGAATCCCCCTGATTCATGAAATGGCACGGCAAACGGGAGAAAACCGGTATATTTTGGCCCGGAAAGCGCCAAAACTGTATATGAAGGATGTTTTCAGCGTTGAGGTCAACTCCATCACCACCGATCATAAGCAGATTCTTTGTATTGATGGAAAAGATGTTGAAGCCATGCGCGGCAAACGGGTGATTATTGTAGACGATGTAATTTCTACCGGGGAATCATTGGGAGCTCTGGAAAAGCTGGTAGAAGAATCCGGCGGAGAAATTGTTGCGCGGATGGCGATTCTTGCAGAAGGAGAAGCAGCAGAACGCAGCGACATTATTACACTGGCGCCGCTGCCGCTGTTTTTTAAATAATGTGTTTCCTACATAGGAGGTTTAAAATATGGCCGATTTGAAGCCCAATGAGGGTAAAAATGAGATTATCGAAGTAGAGGGCGTTTCCTACCGCCGCTTGCCGATTAAAACGCATGTGGTAACCGATCAGGACCGGATCGAAGACGTTGCGGAACAATATGCGATGGATAAAATGGAACAGGGCGATGTGCTGTTCATTTCTGAAAAGTGCGTTGCCTGCACCCAGAAACGCGCGATCCCGATGGAAGAAATCAAACCGCGGCCTCTGGCGCGGCTGCTTTGTAAATTTGTTTATAAATCGCCCTATGGCATCGGGCTCAGCATCCCCCAAACAATGGAGATGGCTTTGCAGGAATGCGGAACTTTGAAGATTCTTTGGGCCGCTTTTTGCTCTGCGATCGGCAAACTCTTTGGGAAAAGAGGCGTTTTTTACAATATTGCCGGGCCTAAAGCACGATCGATCGACGGGCCATGCGACTGCACCATTCCGCCCTATAATCATTATGTTGTTTTAGGGCCAAGCGAACCGGATAAAGTGGCGCGGCAGATCAAGGAACGCATCGGCTTTGATGTTTGTATTGTGGATATCAACGATATTGACGGCGTGATCCTCGGCATTTCCGATGATAACATGGACCGGCTGCTTTACGCGCGGATATTAAAGGATAACCCGCTTGGTCAAAGCGGGCAGCAAACTCCGATGGGGATTATCAGAAAGGTATCGTAAATATAAATGGCCGCGCTGCAATCAAGCAGCGCGGCCGTTTTTCATTTTTCTTCGGTTTCCTTGCGCAGATATTCTTCCGTTACATTAAAATATTCACATAAAGCCTGAATTTGCCGGGGCGGAAGATCAATCCGACCACGTTCAAACGCCACATAAAGCGGTTTGGGATAATCGATGGCATTGGATATTTCTAACTGCGTTTTCCCATATAGTTTTCTGAGCTTCTGAACGTTTCGCATAGATACATCTCCTTATCTTGGAAGATTATACCATATGAAACAAATATCGTCAATATCCAATCAAAAATGTTACCGGTTTAATTCCCGCATTCCTGCCCGATCAGTCCATTAGCATCAGCATCCACAATTAGAATGCGCACCGGCAGGCATTCTTTCTTCCCTCTCCATTGAACCGGGCAGTAATTTTCGGAAAAACCGTGCAGCAGGCCGTTTTTCTCTTCCTCAGCGAGAACCAGCTGTGTAGTTCCGATCAGCTGCTTCCAGAATGCTTCCCGGCTGCTGATTTCAAGCTGCTCCAGTTTTTTGACACGCCGGTTTTTTATTTCGGCAGCCACCTGGCCGTCCATCGCTGCGGCGCGTGTTCCCCGGCGGGGCGAAAACGGGAAAATGTGAATTTTGGCAAATCCAATCTGCCGCACAAAGGCAAGGGTTTCTTCAAAATCTTCCTCTGATTCCCCGGGAAATCCCACAATAATATCGGTGGTAATGGCGCAATTGGGCCAGGTTTCCCGCAGCAGCTGAACGGATTGCGCATATTCTGCGGTTGAATAGTGGCGGTTCATGGCGCGCAGTATACGGTTGCATCCGCTCTGCAGGGAAAGATGAAAATGCGGGCAGAGGGCCGCGATCGGCCGCACGGCACGCAGAAAATCAGCCGAAATAATACGCGGTTCCAAAGAGCCCAGGCGAATACGCTGGATCCCGGGCACCGATGCGACCGCCTGAATTGCTTTTTCAAGGCATGCCGGCCCGAAATCTTTGCCGTAAGAGGCGAGATGGATCCCGGTAAGAACAATTTCAAGATACCCTGCCTCGGCCAATGTTTGCGCCTCTAAACGCACCTGATCGATTGATTTTGAGCGAATTTTACCCCGGGCAAACGGAATCAGGCAGTAAGAACAGTAATTTTCGCATCCATCTTCAATTTTTAAAACAGCACGGTTTTTTTCCGCAAAGGAACGGATTTCCTCGCCTTCAAGCGTATCCTGATTATCCACTGCGATCAACTGATGTCCGCTGGCGCGGAAATTTTCTATATACCTCAGAATGTCTTTACGGTTTGAAGTGCCTAAAACGATATCAACGCCTTCCAGCGCGGCCGCTTCCCCGGGTGCAACCTGCGCAAAACAGCCGCAAACAACCAGAATACTGCCTGGATGCTTTCTTCTGGCCCTGGAAATCATCTGCCTGGATTTCTTATCCGAAATCTGCGTTACCGTGCAGGTATTTATAATATAAATATCAGCCTCCTCGTCAAAAGAGACGATCTGATAACCCGCGGCCTCCATCCGGTTACGCATCACCTGGGTATCGTATTGATTGACTTTACAGCCGAGGGTATAAAATGCTGCTTTCACGCTTTTGTTTCCGCCTTCTTTTAAGTTAACTCTATCATAGCAAAAAGAGGACCTTTTTTCAAGGCAATTTTTTGGGATAGGGTATTGACTTTTTTCAGGAAGGTTGCTATAATTGAAAAGCATTTATGCGAGAGTGGCGGAACTGGCAGACGCGCACGTTTGAGGGGCGTGTGGT
>QAKW01000077.1 GCA_003343605.1 Clostridiales bacterium | reverse complement strand
AGCGTTTTGATATTCCGGCACCTGCGTCTGATTGATCCGCGCGGCCGCAACCACAGCATCTTCCTGCGCCATTACAAACAGCTCCCCCGCCTTCCAGGCCGCAAGCGCGGTCTCCTCCGTAGGGTAAACGCCCCGGATCCAGCCGGTTGAGGCGTTTCCGTTTTCTTCTTCACTTAAAATATGATCATATATTTTCTGAATTTTTGCAATATCTTCCCGTGTTCCCTTTCGGATCTCCTGCATATTTCAAAGCCTCCCTATACGAAAAAACCGCCGTCTTTCCCAACGGCGGTTTTTACTTTTAAAATATGTTCAGCCTTCAATTGCCTCAGCCGGACAGGCGGAAGCACAGGCGCCGCAATCAATGCATTCATCGGGATTGATTACATATTTATCATCCCCGGCAGAGATCGCGCCGACCGGGCATTCACCCTCGCAGGTACCGCAATTCAGGCAAGCGTCGGTAATTACATGTGCCACTTCTCAGTACACCTCCTTCAATCAGGGGCACCGCCCCGTCGTTCAAGCACGATAGGGGCCGCGCCCCTTCGGGTTTCCGCGAGGGACTGCCCCGCCGAACCACCGGGATATTCCCCGCCCAAACAGGAGGAGACATCGCTTCGTAGCTTTAATACAAAGATATACTATCATACAATGCCGCGCTTTTCAAGCATTTTTTAAAAATTATTGTTCTATGGGTTCTTTGGTCGTTTTTTGGTCTTTTGCAGCCTTTTCTTCGCGCGGTGCTTTCGCTGTTTTCAGGGGGCGCACGTCTTTGGCGCTCAGCGTTTCAAAGGTAAAGGTTCCGTCCTCCGCCGGATACCGGACCTTTACCGTACCGGTAAGCACCGCCGTTTCCACCACGGTTCCCCGGCCGGCCGGCGTTTCAACCGGGGTGCCGACCTTCGGAATCTTTTTGCCAAGCTCCTCATAGGTCTGCTGCTCATAATTTAAGCAGCACATCAGAATGCCGCATACGCCGCTGATCTTTACCGGGTTCAGCGGCAGCCCCTGATCTTTCGCGCTCTTGATGGTAACGCGGCTGAAATCGTTTAGAAACTGGCTGCAGCAAAACGGCCTGCCGCACATGCCGATTCCGCCCATCATCTTGCATTCATCCCGCACGCCGATCTGCCGCAGCTCGATCCGCGTTTTAAAAACAGAAGCCAGATCTTTGACCAGCTCACGAAAATCCACCCTGCCCTCGGCCGTAAAGAAAAAGAGGATCTTGCTGCCGTCGAAGGTATATTCAACGTCTACCAGCGACATTTCCAGCCCATGCTTACGCACCTTTTCGGCAAATACCTCCGCAGCCCGCTTTTCCCGCGTGCGGTTTCGCTCCATCTGGCGGTGATCCGCCGCATCGGCAATCCGCAGCACCGGCTTGAGCGGCTGCACCACCTCATGATCTTCCACCGGCCGCGGTGCCAGAACCACCTCGCCGCATTCGGTTCCCCGCGCGGTTTCCACCACGCAATAATCCCCCTGCGCCAATTCCAGCCCGCGGGGATCAAAATAATAGGTCTTTCCGTTCTCTTTAAAACGGACCCCAACGATATTGATCAATTTAACAGTTCTCCCATTTCCGCAATAAAACAGGTTTTCACCAGATTCTCATTGCCATAGTTGGCGAGCATACTCTTACTATCCAGCGTCAGAGACGCCATCTTATAGAGCTGCTCCAATTTCATTCTACCTAAAAAACCTTTAATTTGCAAGATGCTTTCCAAAAAAACGATATTTTCCTCACCGCTGCCGGTTTTATACAGTAAAAAATCCCGGCACAGGCGGGCGAAGCTTTCAAGAAAGGCGGGAAAAGCCCCCTTGGGCAGTTCTGAAAGCAGCTGATCCGCCGCCAGCCTTTTGCCGCGGCACAGCCTTCCTAGAAACCGAACGCCCAGCTCGGCGTAAGTAAAAAGGGTGCCGCCCTCCAGATATGTGCAGGCCAGCCCGAGATTCCCCCCTGCGGCGCGCAGCGCCGCCTGCGTATCGGGATTTTGGGGAAACCGTTCCTTTAAAAAGGGTACGCCTTCCTCCGGGCCGACAGGCCCCAGCTCCCAGAGCACGCAGCGGGAACGGATCGTTGGCAGCATGGCCTGCCGGTTTACAGCCAGCAGCAAAAAGACCGCCCGCTCCGGCGGCTCTTCCAAAACCTTCAGAATCGCGTTCTGCCCGCTCTCGTTCAGTGCTTCCGCACGGTCGATAATCAGTACCTTCCGGGGCGCCTCATTGGGCAGTACAAAAGCCTCCCGGCGCAGAGCGCGCACTTCCTCAACCGGAATCATTTTTCCCGCTTCTTTCGGGCCGAGCCAGAAAACATCGGGATGCTCTCCCCGCGCCGCCCGGCCGCTCCGGTCGCCGGTAATCTTTTCGGCCATCAGCCGCGCAAGCGTTTTTTTACCCGAGCCCGGCTCCCCGCAGATCAGATAAGCCTGCGCCGGAATCCCCCGCTCCAGCGCGCGGTTAATGGGCCCGTTTCCCAATAATCTATTCATAAATCCGCTCCACCGTGGCGTCAACGCGCAGCGGCGCCACATCCAGCTCCATATAATCTCCTTCCCTGCAGGGAATATCGGTCACATCAAAAAAGCTGTGTGAAGTTGCAGCCCGGCCGATCATCGGCGCGCGCGCTTCTCCAACCCGCCCGTATGTGACCGGCCGCCGGAAAAACAGCTTCAGATCATGGTAGAGATACCGGCATTTATCGCGAAGCCGAAAAAGATCCGGCTCTCTGCCGCGCAAAAGTCCATCGGCAGTACCAGCGGCTACGATGGCAACGCGTGCATCTCGTTTCAGCCTGCAGACGCCGCCATATCCAAGATTGCTTCCCTTCGGCAGCCGGCGGATCGCCAGAATTTCGGCCTCAAAGCGGCCCGCACGCCGGAACGGCAGCGCCGTTTTCATCGGAAGCCTTCCGGTAAGTGCCGAGCCGATACGCACCGCGTCGAGCGCAAAAGAAGCATCTTTCAAGCAGGCGCAGGAATTGGCGATATGCCTCATCGGCGGGGCGATGCCCCGCTGCGCCAGCAGATCGCATACCGAAAGAAAGCGCTCCAGCTGGCGTTCCGCAGAGCCGTTATTTAAAAACGCGCCGTAGCAGTGAGAAAAAATCCCGGTCACCTTCAGGCCGGGCAGCGCAAAAATACCGGCTATCTCCTCCAGTGCCTCCGGCGGGAACCCAAACCGCCCCATTCCGGTATCGATTTTCAGATGAACCGGCACCTGCCGGCCGGCCTCTTCAGCCAGCCGCGAAAGCGCTGCGGCAAATGCCGGATCGTCGATTGCCACGCTTACGCCGGCTTCCAAAACCGCTTTTGCATAAGCGGGGCTCCGCCCGCAGGATAATACCAGAATCTCCACGCCGCGGCCGCAGAGCGGCAGTGCTTCCTCCAGACGGCTGACAGCCATCAGCGCAACGCCCTCTTCCCTGAGGATTTCAAAAAGGCCTTCCGCCCCCAGGCCGTATCCGTTGGCCTTTAATACCGGAATCACCAGGCTCTCGGTTTGCGCGCAGATCAGGCGGTAATTATGCAGAATATCCTCTTTTTGGATGACCAGCCTTGCCATAATCTCTCCCTCAACCTCTGTTTTTCAGGCGGAACAGCATCATATTCAGCCGCCGGTAGGCCTTGCTGCCCCATTTGGACCATTTCAGCATCAGCGGATGATAAATCAGATCCATCTCACCGATGAATTCGCAGAATTCCCCGTTGAAGCCCCGCTTAAAGCGGTAAAGCCCGTAAAGCGGATTATCCTCGCTCAGATCGCCCGAAACGCCGCGGAAATCATAGATTCGCGCCCCGCGCTCCACCGCCCATTTGATCATTTCAAACTGCAGCAGATAATTCGGCATCACATTGCGGTATTCATTGGCCGAAGCGCCGTATAGATACCACACCTTGTCCCCATAGCCGAGTGCAATGGTTCCCGCTATGGCTTTACCGTCAAGATACGCCATATAAAGCCGCGCATGCTCCCCCAGCGCCTCCATCATCCGGCGGAAATATGCTTCCGTGCGCACAACAAAATGATCCCGGGCGCCGGTCGTGGTCATAATCCGGTGAAATTCCGGCAGCGCCTCCGGCCCGCAGCGGCGGATTTCTACACCCTTTTTTATGGCAACGCGAATGTTATACCGGGTTTTCTGCTGAAAGGAAGCCAGCAGTTCCTCTTCATTACGCCCTTCCAGATAAAGCCTGAAAACAAACCGCGGCTGAATCCCCTCAAAATTTTTAGAGTGATTCGGCTCCGAAAAGCCGAGCTTCCGGCAGATCTCACGAAAAACCGTATCTTCAACCGAAACGTCGGTATCGATTTTCAGCGAGCAGGCATGATATTTTTTGGCAACCTCCCCCGCGTCTGCAACCAGCCGGCGTACCAGCGCCTCATCATGCAGATCACAGACCGGCCCGCGGCAGGAATACATAATCGCCGTTCCCGGCACCCGGCGGATCAGCAGGCCCATCGTGCCGATGATCTGCCCCTGCGCATCTCTGGCGATGACCGCCTCAAACTTCCATTCGATCTTCAGCCGCGCCCATTCAACCGATTGCGCAAAATGCCCCTTCGGATGCCGCTGCAGAAAATCCTCGTATTCCGCTACAGCGCGCGGGTTATTCAAATCCAACAGTTCCATTGGTTTTGCTCTCCTTTGGCTTTTACTACTGCTTTTTAGTATACCACTTTCCGGCAGGACTGTAAACCAAATTCAAAAAATATCTTTTCAAATGATGGAAAAGCGTGTATACTATATAAAAAGGAGGTTGAAACGAAATGATTACTAAAGATACGATTATTGCAGATGTGCTGGATCAGCACCCCGAAACGGCGCAGCTTTTTCTGGATATCGGCATGCACTGCCTGCATTGCCCTTCATCCCGGGGAGAAAGCATTGAGCAGGCCTGCGCGGTTCACGGCGAAGATCCCGACGCGCTGATTGAAAAAATCAACGCGCTGATCGGCGCGGCAAAATAAAAGCGGCGCGCCCCAAGCACCATCAAAGCTTCAAAAAAGCGGCATGATTTCATGCCGCTTTTTTGGTGCCGTAAAATCAGTGCCGGGCGCCTGCAGCCCCGATCTGTATTTTGCCGGTTTGGGAGCGGATCCAAGCGCCCGCCCGATTCACGCCGGTTCCAAGCTGTTTCCAGAATAAGCTCAAAAGAAAAGATGCCCCATAGGATAAAACAATCAGGACCAGCAAGGATAATACGGCGTATCTCGGAAAAACAACTATTTTTACAACCGGATAAAAATAATAGCAGAAAAAAGAATGGATCAGCCACATATTCGTGCTCTGCTTTCCAAGATGCCGCAGCAGGATTCGGATCCATTTCAGACGCTTCAGAAGATCCAGGCAGCAAACAGTCAGCACAGGAACGTAAAGAATATCGAGTGCTTCCCCGCTCCAGTTGTTTCTGCAAAAAAGGACCGCCGCCAGGAAAAAAAGATCGGTCGGCGGATTCAGCAGCCGGTTTGCAGCCAGCTTATTCCGCAGCCGCTCCAGTAAATTTTCCCTGGCGCACAAAACCCCCATCATGAAGCAGGGAATCAGCGATGTCTGGCAAAAGAATGTTCGGTATAAAAAATGATTGTTCAGCGTTCCCAGCGCTTCGATATTTCCGATCGCGGGAAAAATATCCGCCACCAGAATACTGAATAAAATAATGCCGGCAATTCCGGCTGCGCCGGTGAAACGATCAGCCAGCTTTTCGATAAGCGGATAGGAAACTACGGCAATCACATAGCTGAGCAAAAACCACCATTCCGCATTATAGGTGCTGATCAACCCCAGAAAATTCCCGATCGCCTCCTGCCGGGAAAACGCGGCATACCGGTTGCAGATCCATTCGCTTCCGCAATATAACGGCTGATCAGAAAAGAGCAGAAAGGCCAGCGGAATAAAAATAACAAATACCTTCCAGTAAGCGCAATACAGCCTTTTTAATCTGCCGATCAGATCAAAGCCGTTTTTCCGGCTGGATCTGTATAGGCCGTAGCCGCTTAAAAATAGAAAAATTGAAACGCATATTCTGCCGAACACCCCAATATAGCTAATCGAGCTCTGGCCGAATATATTAAAAAAATATTTTAGCTCCCCGCCCGCAATTCTTTCGGGAAATCCCCATAAATGATGGGCCAGCATCAAAATAATGGCGATTCCTTTCATAACTGCTGTATTTTCTCTGGTCAGGTAATCATTCATTCTATATAAATCCCTCATATGTAAATTGAAATATGATAATAAATAAAATACGGTGTCAGGATATATTATACCACTTATATTTTAAATTTAAAAGAGTTTCATCATATTTTTTTATCTTATTAAATCATATAATATATGAATTTTTTCTAACTTCCGGTTTCATGCAGTAAAACGGGCGGATTTCAAACTGCGCTTTTTTATTTTTTTCTTTACTTTTCATCAGCCGCGTGGTATAATATCCATAATATGTTCCATTTGGAACACTTTTTAGGAGTCCTGTATGAAAACACCGGTACTCAGTCAATTATTCTTATGGCAGGGGCTTTCCCCGGCGGATATTGCGCGGTGCCTGGCGGCGCTTTCGCCCCCCGGGGAGTTTGAAAAAGGCGCCGTGGTTTACAGTGCGCAGAAATTTCCCCGCGCCTTTGCGGTGGTGCTGGAGGGAAAGGTTTTGGTTCAAACCCACAGCGGCGCTTCCGTGCGCACGCTGGGCCCCGGCGAGGTCTTCGGTGTAACCGCCCTTTTCGGCGGCGAGCGGTACGCTTCTGAAATTACCGTTTTATCCCGCGCCCGCCTGCAGTTTATTGAAGAGGCGCTGCTCCGGCAATGGATGGCGGAATTTCCGGAAGTCAGCATGAATTACATTCGTTTTCTGCACCAGCGGATCGGCTTCTTGAATGAGAAGATCCGTACTTTTACCGAAAGCTCCGTGCAAAAGCGGGTGCTCGGCTTTTTGGAATCTCACGCGCCGCCGGGCGGAGAAATCCGCATTCCGGGCGGAATGGCCGCCCTTGCGCGGGAGCTGAACATTGGCCGCACCAGCCTTTACCGGGCGCTGGAGGCGCTGGAGGAAAAAAATAAAATTTATAAAAAAGGCCAGAAATGGTATCGGGAGGAAAGATGATGAGAAATATGAAAAGAACAATCAGTTTGATTTTATCGGCAGTTTGTGTTATACTGCTCATTGGCGGCTGCCGAAAGCCGGCGGAGGAAAGCGCGGTTTCCCCGAAGGTTTTTGCCATCACCGGGCCAACCGGCGTGGGGATGGTAAACCTGATGGAAGATTATGATATTACCTTGAGCGCCGCGCCCGACGAGGTGGTGGGCAAAGTTGCCAGCGGGGAGGCGGATATTGCCGCGGTGCCCACCAATGTGGCGTCTTCTCTTTATAAGAAGCTCAACGGCGGTGTAACCGTGCTCTGCGTCAATACGCTGGGCGTTCTTTATATGATGGATAGCACCGGGGCGATCCAGAGCTTTTCCGATCTGGAGGGAAAAACCATCTACTCCACCGGCGAAGGCGCCAACCCCCAATATATTCTGGAATATCTGCTGAAGAAAAATAATGTAAACGCCACGATCTCCTACCTGGCGACCAACGATGAGCTCACCGGCAAAATGGCCTCCGGCGAAATTGAAATCGCCATGGTGCCCCAGCCGGCCGCAACCAGCGTTCAGGCGAAAACCTCCTTTAAAATTGCGCTGGATATTACGTCGGAATGGGCAAAGGTCAGCCCGGAAAGCAAGCTGATGATGGGCTGCCTGGTGGTGCGCAACGAATATCTGGATGCGCACAAAAAGGATGTTGAGCGGTTTTTAAAGGATTATAAGGCTTCGGTTGAGCAGGTCAACAGCGATACCGCCGCTGCCGCTCAGCTTTGCGAGACCTATCAGATCATTCCTTCGGCAAAAATCGCAGAAACCGCGATCCCCTACTGCAATATCACGTATATTACCGGAAAAGAAATGAAGAACGGTCTTTCGGGTTATCTTCAGGTACTTTTCGATGCAAACCCCGCCTCGGTCGGCGGCGCCATGCCTGAAGACGGTTTT
>QAKW01000006.1 GCA_003343605.1 Clostridiales bacterium | reverse complement strand
CTCCGTTATGCCCAGGCCAAAACCGATCAAAGCGCCTACATCCGGCAGGCTCTGCGCATCATTGAAACCCGCTATGATACGCCGCTCTCCGTTGCCGCACTGGCACGCAGCATCGGGCTGGAGCGCAGCTATTTTTCCACTCTGTTTCATAAAGCCACCGGCGTTTCGCCGCAGCGCTATATCACCGATTTCCGAATGCAAAAAGCCTGCGGGCTGCTGGCCGCGGGGCTTACTGTCGGCGCTACGGCAGAGGCTGTAGGCATCAGCCCCGAAAGCTTTGCCCGGATATTTAAAAACCGGATCGGGCAGACCCCCAGCCAGTATGTGCAAAGCCTCAAAGCCGCCCCGCTCCTTTCGGATGAATGGATTTGCAGGGAATAAGCCGCGCCGGTTTTCAGGGAAAGGCCTCTATCAGCTGCTTTGTTTCACAGCTGCCGCCTGGAAGTAAAAAAGCAATAAAAAGCTTTCCCTTCACCGCCGCAAAAAGTCAATATATACAAACCCCCTGCGGCGTACAGAGCACACTGCAGGGGGTGATGTGGTTTATCCCTTTACCGCGCCGCTGATTACGCCTTTGATGATATGCTTCTGGCAGAGCGCGTAAAAAATGATAATCGGGATTACGGCAAGGGTGAGCAGCGCCATAAAAGCGCCGTAATCGACCGTGCCGTAGCTATCGGTCATGGCCGATTGAATGGCCATCGGAATGGTGTAGTAGCCTTTGGTTTTATCCAGCACCAGTGTGGGCAGCAGATAATCGTTCCAGATCCACATGGTCTCCAGAATTGCCACAGAGATATAGGTGGGCTTCATGATCGGCAGCACCACCCGAAAAAAGGTCTGGAGCGGATTGCAGCCATCAATCATCGCCGCCTCTTCCACCGAAAGCGGAATACTTTTTACAAACCCGGCAAACATAAAAACCGAAAGCCCCGCGCCAAATCCCAGATAGACCAGCGGAATGGTCCAGGGTGCGGTCAGCCCCAGCTTATCGGAGATATAAGGCAGGGTAAACATCACCATCTGAAAGGGAACCGCCATCGAGAACACAAAAAGATAGTAGACCGTTTTGCAGAATTTATTATCGATCCGGGTGATAAACCAGGCGCTCATCGAAGTGCAGATCAGAATCAGCGCCACTGAAAGAATTGTGACCACCGCGCTGTAGCCGATCGAGCGAAAAAAATCGATGGAGGTAATGCCGCGGATATAGTTGGTAAGCCCGGCAAAGGTTTCCCGGGTGGGAAACATAAACACCTGATTGGTGATCGCGTCTTTATATTTAAAGGAATTCATCAGCAGAACCACCAGCGGAAAAACATAAGCCGCCGAAACCAGCACAAACAGTGCGGTCAGCCAGCGGCTGCCGCGGGTTCTGGCAAACGGTTCATGAACAGCGCGCGTCATTGCTGCACCTCCCTGCGGTGCGTGGCCCAAAGCTGGATCAGCGCCAGCAAGGCCACGATGATAAAGAACACCACCGCCATTGCCTGGGCGGTTCCATGAGATTTGGGCGAAGTGCCATAGGCGTTGCGGATGGCCATCGCCAGCATTTCGGTGGTGCGCCCGGGCTTGCCGTCGGTCAGGGCGAGATTCTGATCAAAGAGCTTGAAGGAATTGGTCAGCGTGAGGAAGGTGCAGATGGTAATCGAAGGCATCACCATCGGGATGGTGATGCTCCGCAGCGTCTGCCACCGGCCCGCGCCATCGATTTTGGCCGCCTCCATCAGTTCTTCGGGCACCGATTGCAGGCCGGAAATATAGATAATCATCATATAGCCGATCTGCTGCCAGGCCAACACCACAATCAGCCCCCAAAAGCCGAAGGTGGTGCTGAAGCTCAGATCCTTGCCGAAAATCGGGATCAGCACACCGTAATTGATAATCATCTTCCAGATATAGCCCAGCACAATACCGCCGATGAGATTCGGCATAAAAAAGATGGTGCGGAAAAAATTCGTGCCCCGGATACCGCGCGTCAGCGCAAAGGCAACCGCAAAGGCCAGCAGGTTGATAATCAATACCGAAACCAGCGTAAAAAGCGCGGTAAAGCCGAGCGAGGGCCAGAACTGGCTGTCGGCGGTAAAAACCCTGAAATAATTGGCAAAGCCCACAAACGTGGGGCTCTCAATCGTTGCATATTCGCTGAACGAGAGATAAAGGCCCATAAAAAAGGGAATCACAAATCCGATGATAAATGCCGCCAGGGTAGGCAGCAGGAAGAGGGGAAACCATTTCCCCAGCGTTTTTCTCATAAAGAGGCCTCCTTACAGCTTAAAAGGGAAGGGAGTTTTGCTCCCTCCCCTGCTTGATTAATGGTTGGCGTCGTATTCCTTTTTCCAGCCGTCTATAAAAGCGGTTTTCACATTTTCCCAGAGCGCGTCGGTCTGCCCGCCCTGCGCATAGGCCAGCAGCGCGGCGCCCACGCCGTCTTTCCAGTTTTCACTGGGAATGGTGGAAAAATTCCAGGATACCGGCGTTTTACCGGAGGCCAGATATTCATCCGCCTGCTTGATCAGCGGATTTGAGGATGCTTTGGCTTTCTCAAAGGGAATCACAAAGCCCATATCTTCCGCCAGCGCCGTGGTGCCCGCATCGGAGGTCACGCACCAGTTCAGAAAGTCCAGCGTTGCCTGAATATCCTTTTCGCTTGCCTTGCGGTTTACACACCAGTAATTCTCGCTTCCGGTGCATAGCCCCTGATTTTCTTCCCCGGCCACGCCGATATAGATCGGCAGGATGCCTACGTTGCCGGCGCCTACGCCCGCTTCCATGGCGCTATCCCAGGCCCAGGTGCCGTTTTGATAAAAAACAGCTTCGCCGCGGTTGAATTCGCTGGCGGCCTCGTCGCCGGTTTTCGCGCCGATCTCTGCGGGAGAGACCGTGGAATTATTCAGGTAAAGATCCCACATCTGGCGGTATTGACTGAGATAAGTGCCCTGAATGGCAGAGGTCGAGGAAATATTGTTTTCAACATATTCATAATAGATCGGCAGGTTGGCCAGATGGGTTTTAAACCGCCAGTCGGAAGAGGAATCCATGCCCGCTGAAGTAAAGGCCCCCTTAATCCCCAGCGCCTCCCGGTTGGCCTGAATGTCTTCCACCAGTTCCTTGAAGGCGGCAAAGCTGTTTACCCCGTCGAGCGATTGCACCTTGGCGCCGGGCAGGGCGAAATAGCGATCGAGCAGCGTCTTATTATAGATAATGCCGTAGGTTTCAAGCACATAGCCGATGCCCTCTACCTTATTGCCGTCTTTCAGCGCAAAATCATCGCTGGTAAGCTGGCTGTAAACAGCCGAGCCGGCCAGGTCGTAGCAGTAATCTTTCCAGTTGGCAAGGCCAACCGGGCCGTTGACCTGAAAAAGCGTCGGCGCGTTGCTCTTCACAATCTCGGCCGAAAGCGTATCTTCATAGGTGCCCGCCGCCGCGGTTACCACCGTGACCTTTACACCGGTTTCCTCGGTATATTTTTTGGCCAGGGCCTGCCATTGCTTATCCTGCTCCGGCTTGAAATTCAAAAAGTAAACCGAGCCTGCCCCCTCTTTTTTATTGCAGGAAGAAAGCGCCAGACACCCGCTCAGCGCAAGCGCGCAGGCGCATAGAATAGATAGTAACCGTTTCATCAGAACGAACCTCCTTAAAGAATTCCATGTAGTTTCATGAATTGCGGTATTACAACGCTTATTTTGCATAAGAGCAGCGCGGATTATTCTTTTTTAAAAAAATAAAAAAGAGGCCGAATTTTAAAATCCGGTCTCTTTTGCGCTTGATTTTATACCGTCAGCCCGCGCTCCGCCTTTTGGCGCGCTGCAGAAGCAGCAGGCCCAAAAGGGCGAAAAGGGCGAACGCGGCAAACATGATCTGATAGCCCCAAAGGCCGAAGGCATCGATCAGCGCGCCGAAAACGGCCGATGAGAGGCCAAGCCCCGAATAGGTTACCACATCCATCACGGAAGCAATGGCGGAAACCTGCCCCGTGTGCTCCATCGACATGGGAAAAATAGATAAAAACGAAGTGTTCATCACGTTTCCGAGCGTTGAGAGCAGCACCAGCAGCACCACCGCCGGCACACGGCTGAAGCCGCCCAGAATCAGCGGCGCCGAGAGCAGCAGGCAGCCGGCAAAGCAGAGCTGTGAAACGCGCGCCTGATCCTGCCCGCAGAGCCGGTAGAAAAGCGGGTAACACATCCGCCCAAGAAAGCTGACCGCCGGGATCAGGAGAATAAAAAAGGGAAGCTGCGCCAGATCCATCAGAAAGCGCGCCGCAAGATAGAGCGAAGCCCAGTTGAGCACATTATCCTTGATTACGCCCTGCGCAAAGGCGGGCAGCAGCATCCGCCGCACCTCCGGCTGCCGGAAAACCGCCGCCATGCCGCCGGACTTTCCGGCGCGGCCCGCGCCGGTAGTTTTTCCCGGAAAGAAGCAAAAGAGTAAAAGCGCGGCCAGCAGCGTGATCAGCCCCGGCGCCAAAAAGCCCAGCGCGGGATCCTGCCGCCCCGCGCCGGAAGCAATCAGAATCCCTGCCACGCCGCCGGTGGCTGTAGTGGTAACCAGCATGGACGTAACAAACGGAGCCCGCCCGCCGGAAAAATTCAGCGAAATCAGCCGCAGCAGCGGCCCCCAGACCAGCGACTGGCCCAGGCTGTTTATAATCCATAAAGCAAGCACCGCCGGAAAACAGGGAAAAAACCAGAGGCAAAGCGCGATCAGCAGATTGGAAAGGCCGGCAACCGCCACGCCCAGCGCGGCAATATTTTTGGGATTAAAGCGATCGCCAAGCGGGCCGCAGAGCAGCTTGCCGGCAGCATATCCCAGCGAAAAAAGCCCTGTCAGCAGCCCGAGCTGCGCAGCGGTGGCCAAACCGGCTTCTTTCAGCTGGGGGCTGATAATCGAAAGATTATTCCGGCTGATATAAACCCCCATATAGCCGAAATAGCAAAGCGCAAAGCAAAGCCAGCCCCATTTTTTTGTTTTCATTGCATCTTCTCTCCCTTCCCGCCTTTCGTAAAACCCCGCTCATCTTATCATACTCCCTCGGGAAAAGCAAGAAAAAAGCGAAGCGCATTATTCCGCACTTCGCTTTCTTTTTTGGCCCTTCACGATATACCGCCCCTCCAGCGCGGCTGCCAAGCGCTGCCGGAGCGCTTCGGCCGCTTCCGCCGGAAGCGCTGCCTGATCGATGATATAGGATAAAAGCCGGTTCTGGTAAATAAAAAATAAAGGAGGCGGTTTCAACCGCTTTGCTGATGGAATCAAAGGGCGCCGCCGCCACCGCGGTAAAAGCTTCACCTTTCATCACAATATCGAGCCCTGTTTCGCTTACCGTGAATTCCATCCGCAGATCTTTGCCCTCACCCGCCGCCCGGTAGCGCCTGGCAGCGGAAAAATAAAAAAGATCGGCCACAATGGCAATCTGCAATAGCAGCAGGCCGCAAAAAAGCCACCGGCACACCGAAAACCCGCCGGACCGGAACAGCACGGCCAGCACCGCAATATTCAAAATCAGATCCGCACCGATATATTTCAAATACCGCTTCAGCTCCTGTATCTGCATTGCACGGATCAGCTTTTCATTATATACAGACAACACTTTCAACATCCAGATCTCCTTTTGCCGGTGTCCCTGCCGGCCCGATAATCGATTTAAAATCAATTGATTTGCCTATTATTAGATTATTACTCTAATAAATATATCATTTACGGTATTATTTGTCAAATATTTTTAAAACAATAGATTTAAATTCTATAATTCTAAAAAAAGGAGGTTTGAATCGATGATCGGTGCAAGACTTTTAGACCTGCGGATTGAAGCCGGGCTTACGCAAAAGGAGCTGGCGGATATTCTGCATATCAATATGCATTCCATTTCGTCTTACGAGCGGAACAAAAGCGAAGCGCCGGACGATACCAAAATTGCCATTGCACAATACTTTCACGTTTCGGTTGATTTTCTGCTCGGGCTCACAGAAAACCGCACCTCCGCCAAAGAAACCTACCTGCGCCTTCCCAATGGATTTCCCAAAGAAGCGATTGGGGAGCTGCGGGATTTTGCCCTGTTTTTAAAAGAACGCTACCGCTGAAAAAGGCGGCCCGCTTTCTTTTGAAAGCGGGCCGCCGCTGTTTTTGATTGATCACAGCCGCAATTCCGTGTTCCGCGGCGTTTTTTCCATGGAGTAGGCGTAGGCTTCTTCAAAGCTGGCAAAGCTTCGCTTACTCGCCTCGTCTTCCGCGCCCAACTGGTAATTCTCCATCTTGAGGTCTTCGATGATCCACTGATCCCCGATCCGCCTCAGCGTTGCCCGGTCGGTCTCTGCGGTGAGGGGGAACATTGCCTGATACTGCTGCTCACTCTTAATAATTATTTTCTCCGCACAGATATAGGAAACCACCATTTCGGCCGTATCCCCGTTCAGCTCCAGAGAATCCACCTTCCAGTCCAGGCAAACGAGATCCAGAGATCGCAGGCTGTCATCCTCCGTTTGGCTTTTCTTTCGTTCTAAAATTTCTAATTTCTGCTCCCGCATCCAGGAATCCGCCGGAAAAAGTGCATCCAAAACCCCGGTATAGGTTTCTTCCAGCGCCTGCCTTTGCGCGGGCGTCGCGCTGATCAGCCCATAAGATTCATCGCCCAGATAGCGCGCGGGATCGGTGCTTTTATTGGCTTCAAAAACCTGCCGGAACAGCTCTTCTCCCAGCGCGCTTTTCCCATTGCCGCGCAGAGAGAGAAAAACGGCCAGCACCGCCGCCACGATCAATACCGCAGCGCCGCCCCAGAATAGCGGTTTCCAACTTGTCTTCATATTTTACCATCCCTTTCAATCACATTTTCATTATAAACGGATACCTTTTATTTGTCAATATCAAAAAAGATGCGGCCGCTTGTATAAGCGGCCGCTTTTCTAAAATTCAATTTTCTTCCAATTGCAATACTGTGTTCTGCGGTGTTTTTTCCATGGAGTAGGCGTAGGCTTCTTCAAAGCTGGCAAAGCTCCGGCGGCTTGCTTCGTCTTCCGCGCCAATTTGTTTATTCACAATATCGTAAGAAACTACCTTCCAAATGCCATCAGTCTGCTGTAGCTCTGCTTTCACTGCTTTTTTGGTCAACGGAAACATGCTGCTGTATAAATCAGCGTCTTCTTCCTTGATAATGATCTTTTCACAGCTGATCCACGATATTGTGACTTCAGCCGTGTTTCCGTTTAACGACATGGAATCCATTTTCCAATCCAGGCAGACAAGATCCAGGGAACGCGGATTATCATCCTGCGTTTGATTCATCATCTGATCTAAAATCCGCAGTCGCTGGGTGCGCAGCCAGGAATCCGCCGGAAAAATTGCATCCAAAGTATCGGTATAGGTTTCTTCCAGCTGCTGCCGCTGCGCCGTAGTGGCAGAGAGCAGACCAAATGCCGCATCACCTAGGTATCTCGCAGGATCCGTACTTTTATTGACCTCAAAAACCTGCTGGAACAGTTCCTCCTCCAGCGCATTGTTTGCATCGCCACGCAGAGAGAAAAAAACGGCTAATACAATCGCCAAAATCAAAACCGGGATCCCGCACCAGAGCAGGGATTTTTGATACTTTTTCATCAGTAACCTTCTCCTTTCAGATATGTTTTATACATTGTTTGGCAAACGGTAAGCACAGATTTCTGTTGTGGCTTTATCATCGTTAAAATAATCCAAGTGCCAGTATTTCCATCGCCGGTTGGTGGTATGCTGATTGATCAGATCGCCTACAACCGTGCCGCCCTCCGGATAAGAATCATCAATTGGGTTATTGGTTCCCACCACGATCGATGCGTGATCCATCAGCCCGTCGCCGGTCCAGTCGTAAAAAATAATCTCATTGCCCCAGCCCTGAATAACATCGCTGTTATTGATATAGGCAAAAAACTGTATTCCATTTCCAAGCGTGTAGCCGTATTTAGACCACCTGCTTAAAAGGGTGGCCCCTACCCGGAGCTTCAGGTGCTCCTTGAGCTCATTGGCATTTACCCAGGTCAGCGATTGGCTGAAAAAATGATTATAATACCAATCGTCTGATTCTGCCATGCCGCCCGCCTACATACACTGAGAAACAAAGTTCGTGCAATCGCCGCTCGGCCAATACCGATAAGCTAGATTCGGGCTTAACACATACTGATCGGAATATCGCTGTGCAGCACCATGATCATATGCAAGGGTTTGCAGCGAACAACAAGAAAAAAGCGCAATAATCATCAAAACAGCAGTAGCTTTTTTAAATTTGCGATATTTTTTCATAATCTCTTTCCCTTTCATTATATGTTTTTCGCCGTATGAATATTTACGTCATTTTTATTATATATACTTAGCTCATAATTGTCAATATATATTGTCTATAATTTTTGCATTAATTTTGTTTTTTAATCATATTTACTTGTATTATCGTTTATCTATCGATAAAAACCCGGCTGAAAATTTTCAGCCGGGTTTTTATTATTTAAAGAGGCTGCTCAGCTTATCCATAAAGCTGCTCTTTTTTTCGAAATTTTTGGCGTCCAGCGTTTTGCTGAATTCCTTCAGAATATCCTTTTGTTTCTTGGAAAGATTCCGTGGAATTTCCACCTCCACCGTTACGTAAAGATCGCCCTTGGCCTTGCTGCCGATCCGGGGCACCCCTTTGCCTTTAAAACGGAAGGTGCTGCCTGTCTGCGTTCCTTCGGGAAGGTCGTATTCCACCTTTCCTTCCAGCGTTGGCACCTGCAGCTTCGCGCCCAGCGAAGCATCGACCAGGCTCACCGGTATTTTACAGTAGAGATCGGTGCCGCGCCGCTCAAAGAGCGCGTGTTTGCGCACCTTTACGCCGATGTAAACATCTCCATCGGGCCCGCCGTTTTGACCGGCATGGCCCTGATTGCGCATGGTGAGGGTCTGATCGTTATCAATCCCCGCGGGGATTGTTACCTTGATTTTTTTCTCTTCGATAATGATACCGCCCTGGCAATGGGGGCAGGGCGTTTTGATCCGCTTGCCGCGGCCGCCGCAGGAAGGGCAGGTGCTCTGCGACTGGATATTGCCCAGAATCGTGCGCTGAACGCTGGTCACAACACCGCTGCCGTTGCATTGCGGGCAGGTTTCCAGCTCTTTGCCGTCTTTCGCGCCGGTGCCGCCGCAATGGGGGCAGCTGCGCCGCCGCCGGAGGTTCAGCTCTTTTTCGCAGCCAAAGGCCGCTTCTTCAAAGCTGATCGTAATAACCGTTTCAATATCTTCTCCCTTACGGGGCGCATTGGCGCCGCGGCCGCGGCCGCCGCCGAAGCCCCCGCCGAAAAAGGAGCTGAAAACATCACCGAAATCACCGAAGCCGCCAAATCCGCCGAAGCCGCCCCCCGCGCCCGGGCCGCCCGTACCATAGGAGGGATCAACCCCCGCGTGGCCGAACTGATCATAGCGGGATTTTTTATCCGGATCGGAAAGCACGCCGTAAGCCTCGTTGACCTCTTTAAACCGTTCCTCCGCCGTTTTATCGCCGGGGTTCAGATCGGGATGGTATTGCTTTGCAAGGCGGCGGTAAGCCTTTTTAATCTCTTCTTCGGATGCGCCCTTGGCAAGGCCGAGCACCTCGTAATAATCTCTTTTCTCTGCCATATACTCACCTGCTTTACTAAATTGGGCCACGTTACATGGAGGAAGGGCGCGGGGAAGCTTCCCCGGCGCGCCCTTCTGTTACCGTTCGTTGGCTCAGTTGCCGCCTTTATTATCGTCTACATCCTTGAAATCGGCGTCGTATACGCCCTCTGCCCCACCGGCAGCCGCACCGGCCGCACCGGCTGCATTCGCCGCTTCGGGATTCTGGGCATAAATTTTGGAAGAGAGCTCGTAAACCTTGCTCTGGAGCGCTTCCGTTGCCGCCTTGATCGCATCGGTATCGGTGCCTTTCAGGGCTTCCTTCAGCTTCTCGATCTCGGCGTTCACGCTCTGCTTATCGGCATCGTCCAGCTTGTCGCCGGATTCTTTGATCAGCTTTTCGGTTTGATAAACCATCTGATCGGCATTATTGCGGATCTCTATCGACTCCTTAAGTTTCTTATCTTCCGCGGCACAGGCCTCGGCGTCTTTTACCGCCTTATCAATCTCTTCTTTCGAAAGGTTGGTAGAGGCCGTAATCGTAATCTTCTGCTCCTTGCCGGTGCCCAAATCTTTGGCCGAAACATTCACAATGCCGTTGGCGTCGATATCGAAGGTTACTTCGATCTGAGGCACACCGCGGGGCGCCGGGGCAATGCCGGTAAGCTGGAATTTACCCAGCGTTTTATTGGCGCTCGCCATCTCCCGCTCGCCCTGCAAAACATGGATTTCCACGCTCGGCTGATTATCGGCGGCGGTAGAGAAAATCTGGCTCTTTTTGGTTGGGATGGTGGTATTGCGCTCAATCAGCTTGGTGAAAACGCCGCCCAGCGTTTCAAGCCCCAGCGAA
>QAKW01000005.1 GCA_003343605.1 Clostridiales bacterium | reverse complement strand
GGGTGTTCCGGCCCCGGCCCTGCTGGAAGGAATCCCCCAGCTTACACAGATTGAGCCCACAGAGCTGCTGATTGGGGAGACTGCAAAATTCGGGGAAGAAGATTATACAGGCTTTCTCAAACGCCTGTATGAAGCCTTTCTGAGAAATACGGATTTGGAGTGGCCGCAGGTAAAAGAAATTCAATTTTTTGCCCGTTATGATGTGAAGCTGCTCTACGGGCAGGCAATTATTATTGATTTTGGCACGCTGGATCAGGCGGATACCAAGCTGGAGCTCGCGGCTTATCTTTTAAAAGACAATGGTTCCTCTCAGCCGGCCACGCTGGATGTTTCCAATACGGAACGGGTTTATTACCGGCCCCGAAAATAAGGGGAGATTTCTTCCATGATTTTCTATTGAAATTTATGAAAAACTCTTGCAATTAGCCCGGTTTAATATTAAAATAATACTATATGAATAAAACGGTAGATCCGATCAGATAAAAAACTTCAGGAGGTACATGGCAAGTGGCGAATTTTGAATACGCCGAGAGCGGCGAAGGCGTAGTAAATATAAAAGTAATCGGCTGCGGTGGCGGCGGTTGTAATGCTGTAAATAGAATGATTAAATCCGGGGTCCAGGGTGTTGAATTTGTTGTTGTGAATACAGACAAGCCTGTTTTGGAAGCTTCTGCTGCACAAACAAAGCTGCAGATTGGAGAAAAGCTGACCAAAGGAAAGGGCGCCGGCAGCGATCCGCTGGTTGGTGAAAACAGCGCACTGGAAAACCGCGAAGAGATCGAGGCCACTCTGCGGGGAGCAGACATGGTGTTTATCGCCGCCGGGATGGGCGGCGGTACCGGAACGGGGAGTGCTCCGGTTGTTGCAGAAATCGCCAAGGATATGGGGATTCTAACGGTTGCGATCGTCACCAAACCCTTCGGGTTTGAAGGCCGGATGAAAATGAAAACGGCAGAGGCCGGAATCGAAAAGCTCCGCGAACATGTAGACAGCTTGATTATGATCCCCAATGAAAAGCTCAAAGACGTATCGGCCGAGCGGATTACGCTGCTCAATGCGTTTCAAGTTGCCGATGATGTGCTGCGGCAGGGCGTTCAGAGCATCTCGGATCTGATCCTGATTCCGGGGCTTGTGAATGTTGACTTTGCAGACGTACATAAAATTATGAAAGATGCCGGAAACGCCCATATGGGTGTGGGGCGCGCCTCCGGCAAGGATAAGGCGGTCAACGCCGCCTCGATGGCCATTTCCAGCCCGCTGCTCGAAACTTCGATTGATGGGGCAACCGGCGTAATCTTTAATATTACCGCTTCTCCTGATATTGGGATGGACGAGGTGGATGAAGCCAGCCGGATGGTAGAGCAGGCTGCGCATCCGGATGCCAATATTATTTGGGGCGTTGCGCTGAACAACGATTTGGATGATGAAATTATCGTTACGGTAATCGCAACCGGCTTTCCCTCCACCGAGCGCGCCAAAAAAGGTTTGGTGGCGGATGAGCCGATGCTCGCCTTTCCTACCGGAGAGGGTGCGGAGGATAAAAAGGAAGAGGAAGAAGACGATCTGAACTTTCTCGATTTGTTTGCCAATCTGGGCGAATAGGCGGTATAGGCCGAATATCATCTGCGCAGCGTATTTTTGAATATTTAGCCGTCTTCCTTCCCGGAGGCGGCTAAATTTGAAAAGGAGAATGGAATATGATTTGCCCGAGATGCGGAACCGAACATGAAAATGAAGAAGGAATCTGCCCGCGCTGCGGGTATGGCCGCCCCAAAGAAAAAAAGCCGGTGCCCAAATGGATTCCGTGGCTTGGCGGAAGCCTGGGGGTTCTGCTGGTGATCGGTACGGTGGTCGGTGTGATTGTAGCCACCCATTTCGACAGCAGCTGGATGAGCGGCTCCTGGGAGGGCTCCAACCTAGCGATTACCTTCAACACCACGGATAAAACCTTTCTTTTATCCAATGGCGATAATGTGGTTTCAGGCAGTTTTACCGCAAATCGCGACGCCTTTACATTAACAGCGGAAGACGGGAATCTTTATGTTTACCGCTATTCCCGAATCAATCCCCAGAAGATGAAACTGATGTTTAACCGCGGCAATGAAACCGTGAAGGTAACGGTGAACCGGGTCTCCGGCCCGGAAGAGGAAGAAACCGAGGATGATTCCCTGGAAGATATTGAATAAAAGCTCAAAAAGCGAACGGGCAGCCGCCCGTTCGCTTTTCAATATTGGATTTGATCGGCCGGTACCACCGAGAGTTCCCGTACTTCCCAGCAGCTTTGAGGCGCTTTGATTTGATTACCCAAACCGGCGGCAAAGCCGGGATCCTTTGTGAGGCAAAGGCAGGTTGGCCCCGCGCCGCTGATACAAAAGGTAAGTGCGCCGGCTTTTTTTGCGGTCTGTTCAATAAAATCAATATCTGTGATCAGGCTTCTGCGGTATGGCTCATGCAGCCGGTCCTGCAGCGCGGCACAAATCAGCCGTTCATCACCCAGTTCGAGTGCCCGGGGGAGAAAACCAGTGCGCGATGCATTGAAAACAGCGTCTTGCCGGGGCACCTGATCAGGCAAAACGCTGCGTGCTTTTTGGGTACGCAGGGTAAAATCAGGAATCAGCGCAACAAAACGGAGGGAAGGGTGAATCGGATAGTTTACCGTTAGCGGCCGGTTGTGATCCATCAGAGAAACCGTTAATCCACCAAAAAGTGCGGGCGCAACATTATCAGGATGCCCTTCCAGTGCCGTACAGATTGCAAAGAGCGCCTCAGCCGGCAGCCTGCTGCCGTACAGCATATTTGCACCTGCAGCGCCCGCAACGATCATCGCCGCACTGGAACCCAATCCCCGGCTGACGGGGATCTCCGCCTGAACGCTCATCTTCAGGCCATGCCAGGGCTCTCCCAATGCCTCCAGAACCTTTTTAAAGGCAACGACTGTAAGATTTTCTTCATTGCAATATGCCGACGGGCAGCCCTGAATTTCCAGATGATCACAGAAGGAAAAGGTATAGGTATTATAAAGCGAAAGCGCGCAGCCGAAGCTATCGAATCCGGGCCCCAGATTGGCAGTGGTTGCGGGGACGCGCAGTGTTACCATTGCTGTTCACCCGCTTTTTTCAGAGCGAAATCGACCAATGCCTCTTTTTCGATGACGGTCGTATGCAGCACCGGCGCGTTTTTCAGGCCGGCAAGATTTTTGGGAACCGGAAGGCCGCTGACCTTTGAGAGCTGTTCCAAGCATTGAAATTCATCCGGATCGGGCGTCTGACCAAGCGCCTGCAAAACCGCATTCGGAAATTTAAACGGCGATGCGGTAGATAATACCACAACGGGCTCCGAAGGATTTGTTTGCAGATAGCTCTCACCGACCTGCCATGCCACCGCGGTATGTGTATCCATTAAATAGCGGCTGGTTTCCCAAACAGAGCGAATGGCATCGGCAGCCTCTTGATCACTGCAGTAACCGGCTGAAAATTCGGCCTGAATTTTTTGTAGCATCGGCGCGGGAATCTGATAGCTTCCCTTTTCATTGAGCGCGCGCATCAGGCTGCTGACCAGGCAATCATCGCCATCGCTCATTAAAAAGAGCAGGCGTTCAAGGTTGCTGGAGACCAAAATATCCATTGAGGGCGAGGTGGTTTTATAAAACGGGCGAAGCCGGTTATAACGCCCGTAATTCAGAAATTCTGTCAAAACATGATTCTCATTTGAAGCACAGACCAGTTTTTTTACCGGAAGCCCCAGTTTTTTTGCAAAATACCCTGCAAGGATATTTCCGAAATTACCGGTAGGAACCACAAAGGACACCGGATCCCCGCAGGCAATTGTTTTCGCGCGCACTAAATCGGCATAGGCCTTAAAATAGTAAACCACCTGTGGAGCAAGCCGCCCGATATTGATGGAATTCGCGGAAGAAAGATGCACGCTTCCGGGCTGCCCGGCGGCTTTTGCAAACGCGTTTTTAACACCGGTTTGGGCATCATCGAAATTGCCGTTGATGGCAACGACGGCCACATTGCTGCCGCGCTGGGTTACCATCTGGGCTTTCTGAACAGCACTGACCCCGCCGTTTGGGTAAAAGACCAGGATTTTGATGCCTTCAACATCATGAAACCCTTCCAGCGCGGCCTTTCCGGTATCACCGCTGGTTGCGGTGAGAATCACCAGATCTTCGGTTAATCCCGTTTTTTTTCTGGAGGCGGTCATCAGCTGCGGCAGCATGGAAAGCGCAACGTCTTTAAACGCGCTTGTGGGGCCGCGGAATAATTCCAGAATATAGCGGTTGCCGACCTTAACCAACGGTGTCAGATCCTCTGTTTCAAATTTGCCGCGGTAGGCCTTTTGTGTAAGTGTGCTCATCTCGGCTTCTGAAAAATCCGGCAAAAGCGCCGAGAGAATACGCGCGGCCATCGGGATGGTATCCAATTGGAGCAGGCTTGTCCAATCAAGGGAGAGGTCTTGAAAATCGGGGATCATATATAGCCCGCCATCCGGCGCGATGCCGCGGAGGATTGCCTCCGGCCCGGTGGCGGTAAATTGCTTGCTGCGAGTGCTTTGGTAGTGCATGAAGGGGCCTCCTTTATATATCATATTTCTTATTTTACAGGAACTCATTTTATTCGTCAACCGTTATTTCTCCTTTTTTAACATTTCACCGCGCCATAATTTAGTAAATTTAAACAAAAATCCGTTCGGCCAAAGGCCGAACGGATGGTGCTCAGGTGGCGATTCCCGCAAATTGGGATTCGTAAAGCCGCGCGTAACATCCTCCCTGCGCAAGCAGGGATTCGTGGGTGCCTTCCTCCACCACCCGCCCCTGATCGATTACAACGATTTTATCCGCATCACGGATGGTGGAAAGCCGGTGCGCGATGATTAGGCTGGTACGGTTGCGCATCAGCGCCAGCATAGCGCTCTGAATGTGCATTTCTGTGCGGGTATCTACTGAAGAGGTGGCCTCGTCCAGAATCAGAATGCTGGGATCTGCGAGAACAGCCCGCGCGATATTCAGCAGCTGCCGCTGGCCCTGAGAGAGATTACCGCCGCCTTCTGTCAGCAGCGTGTCATAGCCGTTTTCCAGATGTTCGATAAAGCGGTCTGCGCCTGCGGTTTCAGCAGCGGCGCGGATTTCTTCTGCGCTTGCCTGCGGCCTGCCATAGCTGATATTGTGTGCAATGGTATCAGAAAAAAGTACGGTATCCTGCAAAACGATGGCAAGGCTCTTCCGCAGATCGGCACGTGGAATTTCCTGCAGGGGAATTCCATCGATTGTGATCGTGCCGGCGTCGATATCGTAAAACCGCATCAGCAGGTTTACCACGGTTGTTTTTCCGGAACCGGTTGCGCCCACAATCGCAATTTTTTGGCCGGGGGCAACCGAAAGATTCAAATCCCGGAGCACCGGTTTCCCCGGATCGTAAGAAAAATCAACATGGCTGAACACCAGCGCGCCCCGTATATTTTTATCTGCAAGCGAACAAGAGCCGCCGGGGTCTTCCGGCGTACTGTC
>QAKW01000020.1 GCA_003343605.1 Clostridiales bacterium | reverse complement strand
GTTTGAGAATCCAGCTCATTGCCGCTCAGCCCCAGCTGTTCGCTCATATTATCGAATTCATCGGCAAACTGCTCAATATCTTCATCGGTCATCCCCATGCCCCGGATCATCTCGTTCACCTGCGGAATCCCCATATCCTTGGCGCATTTAAGGCAGTAGCCTTCATTCACAGGCTTGTTTTCATCCATTCTGGTCACAAAAACAACCGCCGTTCTTTTTTTACATTTTACACAAAGCATCTTGTTCTCCTTCAATTTTCGGGCTGTCGCGCATCCCGTTTTTAAAGCACACCACAGCGCGGCAGCGATATAAATTCCGGCAGCCCAAAACTGACGGCATCATATATGACCGGAACATGGTTAAACTATTATTCAGCTCTTTTTTATTTCAACGCGCTTAAGATGGGATTCACCTGATTGATTGCCTTTAAAATAATTGTATGGTTCAGTTCCTCGAGGGATACTAAAACATTGCCGCAGGCAAGGCCGTAAATAACCGCCCCAAAGATCAAAACAATCAGTACCGCACGGATAACGCCAAATACAATGCCGCCCACCCTGTTTAAGGTTTTTCCGAAAGGAAGAACTCTGAAAACCGTATCCAGCAGCCGGCTTACAATAAACAGCAGAATAAAAAATATAATCACCAGCCCGATCAGCGCAATCGCCTTGCTGATGGCCTGGCTGATCGGTGCTGAGATGGATGTAATCAGCCGTTCTTTTGCAGCGATAGAATCTGATTGACTCTGCTGGGCGGAAGAAACAATACTGTCTACATCTACATTTAAGGTTTCCAAAAATGAACGCAAACTCTCAGGCATTTCCTGTAATTTCTCTACCACATCGATCGATTCCAGCGCCTGGTCGTAGCTGCCTCCAAGTGCGCTGCCGTTTACGGCTGTCAGCACGGTATCCCGAACCGTTGGACCAACAAACCGGTCGTCGATCCAGTTTGCAACCGGCACGCTCAGCTGCACTGCCAGTATAACGGCCACGATACCGCCGATCAGCGAAAAGAGCGTTTTAATCAAACCTTTTCGGTATGCCGACCAAACCGATAAAATCATTATCACCAAAACCAGAATATCCAAAATAATTGCCATTGTTTTACGCCTCCTATCCGATTCCATTATATACGCATTTGGTTTCACTTACGACCACAACCGCCGATTTCCCCATAAACGATATACCGGTGGCGCTTTCCGGCGCCTGCTCCCAGAGCAATTTCCCCACAAGGCTGTAAGCTGCGCATTTCTGATTGCCCAAAACAGCCACACGGCCTTCGCAATAATCCATATCGACTCCATAGTAATCCAGAGAAACCGTATGCTTTACCGCTCCTTTTTCATCGCAGGCCACAATGGTGGCGTCTCCGTTTTCAGAAGCGGAAACAGCAAACAGATTCATACTGCCATCCTCCAAAGAATAGCACTGAAGAACCTGATTGTCAAATTCATACCGGCCGCACTCGGCGCCTTTTGAAGTAATAGAAACCATCCCCCATGAAAACAGGCCACAAACAGTTCCGTCATTTTTGATCGCAACCTCTACGCAGGGTGCTTCCTCAAAAGAAACCTTCCAATCCATTTCTTCTTTGCTGAATCTGAAATAAAGAATTTCCGGCACAATCTCCGCGCCCTCAATATTCATTGCAGAAAGTGCCATTGCTTTATTATCCGCCGAAACGTCTGCATCCAGAATATAGCGGTTGAGGCTGCGGTAGCGATAGATTTCCCGAAAAGAAGCATCATAAACGAAAACCTTTGCCAGAAAGCCATCACCCTCTGTTACAACCACAATATATCCGTTTGCATTCATTTTTGCGCTGATAATATTGTTTTCCATATAAGTTTCAAACAAAACAGAAAAAGAATCCGCTACCATCAGGCCGGTCCCGCCGCTATCGTATACCAGCACATACCGGTTATTTGCCGCAATACAGGGCTTGCGGTAGCCCAGCTGTGTATTTTGGAATTCCGTTCCGTTTTTATCGGTGATAATCAATTTTTCAACCGTCGCATGGGCGAATCCGTCTTTGTATACCACCGTGTTCCCATTGCTGAGCGTATCGAAACGGACTTCTCCGTTTTCCGCCGCGCCGTTTGAAACACCGATGTTGATCTTTGCCATCAGACGCCTGAAATTATCGCCGTTGATCTGATCACGATTGGCAAAAAGGAATAAAAGCGCCACCATCACCATAATCAAAAGCAGCAAATAGCGGATATATTTAATGGTGGTGCGGGATTTCTGCCCTGCAGGGTAGATCTTTTTTGTATCCTGGTCTTCCTGCACCTCCATGTATCCATCATTTTGATTGGGTTCATAATCCACGGTGCGGCACCTCCTTTTCTGTGTAATAAACATGGTTTAAATACAGCCCGTAAGCCGGCATGGTTTTTCCAGCCCGGGCACGTTCTTTCGATTCCAGCAAATCCGGAATTTTTTCCGGCGCGATTCGGCCTGCCGATACAAACAGCAGCGTTCCCGCCATAATCCGAACCATATTATAAAGAAAGCCGTTTCCTGTAATACGGAACGTCACGTCGTTTCCATCGCGCTGTATACGGCTGTCAAAAATGGTGCGGACAGTATCTTCAATTTTAGAGCTGGCCGACATAAAAGCGCGAAAATCATGTGTTCCGAGAAAAAATTGCGCGGCCAGATCCATTTTTACCGTATCGAGCGTTTTCCTTTCATGGTAGGCAAGCCCCTTTTTAAACGGATCCGGTGCAAAGCCATCATAAAACCGGTAAAGATATTCCTTCGCCACCGCGCTGTAACGCGGATGAAAATCCGGCGCAACCTCCCGGCAGGATAAAACACTGATACTATCCGGCAAGACGGAATTGAGTGCAAGCGGAATACGAATCAGTTCCATCGAGCGGGGCGGCTCAAAGCAAAGGCAATATTCCATTGCGTGCACGCCGCTGTCTGTTCGGCTGCAGCCGGTTACGCCGACGCGCCTGCCAAAAATCGCTTCGATCGCATCCTGCATCTGCTCCTGAACAGATTTTCCGTTTTTCTGTACCTGCCAGCCAACAAATGACGCGCCGTTATATCGAATTTTCAGTAATAATTTCTGAGCCATCTTCTTTTTTCATCTGTTTAAAATACTCTCATCAGGATAATCCCGGCCATGGCGGCCGCCATGATTCCCAGCGCTACCCAGTCGCGCCAGCCAAAAGAATAAACCTTATAGCGCGTTCTGCCTTCTCCGCCATGATAACAGCGGCATTCCATCGCATCTGCCAGCTCTTCCGCCCGGCGGAAAGCCGAAACCAGAAGCGGAATCAAAATGGGAATCAGCGCTTTTGCACGCCTGATGATATTGCCGGTTTCAAAATCGGCGCCGCGCGCTTTCTGCGCATTCATAATTTTATCGGTCTCATCGATCAGCGTTGGAATAAACCGCAGCGCAATCGTCATCATCATCGCCAGCTCATGCACCGGAAAACGAATCACCTTCAGCGGCTTAAAAACACGCTCCAGCGCATCCGTCAGCATCACCGGGCTGGTCGTATAGGTAAGATAAGAGGTGCCCAGGATCAGTAAAACGATCCGCACAATCATAAAGAGCGCATTTCTAACGCCTTCCGTGCGGATCCAGGAAAGCCAGGCTACGCCGGGGAAAACCGGTTCCCCGCCGCCATACAGAATATTGAAAAAGGCGGTAAAAACAATAATAAAAATCAGCGGCTTCAGCCCCCGGAAAACAATGCGCAGGGAAACGCCGGAACTGCATACAACCATGAAAATCAAAACCGCCATTATCAGAAATCCCAAAAATCGCGGCACCAGAAACAACGCAATGATATAAAGAAGCGTCAGAAGCAGCTTCATCCGCGGATCCAGCTTATGCATAAATGAACTGCCGGGAAAAAACTGGCCGATCGTAATATCCTTAAGCATGGGATTCACCGCCCTTCCCAAGCAACTGCAAAATTTCCGCGGCTCCCTGTTCTACGGTATAAACATTGCGTGAAACAGGATAACCCTTTTTCTGCAGCGATATAAAAACCCGCGTAATTTTCGGAACATCCAGGCCGATCCGCTCCAGCTCTTCCGCCCGATCAAAAACCTCCGGGACAGAGGCATGCATCATGCATCTTCCCCGGTTCATCACCAAAATGGAGTGCGCATTCCGGCTGATATCTTCCATGGAATGCGAAACCAGTAATACGGTGCTTCCGGTTTCCTGATGATAGGCGCGGATTCTGCTTAGAATCTCATCCCTTCCCTTCGGATCCAGCCCGGCAGCGGGCTCATCCAGAATCAGCACTTTAGGCTCCAGCGCCATTACGCCTGCAATGGCAACACGACGCTTCTGCCCGCCGGAAATATCAAAGGGGGATTTCTCCAGAATGGAAGGCTTCAGGCCAACAAAGGCAATCGCTTTTTCCACTCTTTTTTCAATTTCTTTATCAGAGAGCCCCATATTCTTCGGGCCAAATGCAATATCCTTATAAACCGTTTCCTCAAACAGCTGATGCTCCGGATACTGAAACACCAGCCCAACATTGAAACGGGTCTGGATCCGTTCTTTTTTCTCTGCTGCCCATAGATCCCGGCCATCGATCAGAATTTTGCCGGAGGTCGGCTTTAATATGGCGTTAAAATGTGCGATCAGCGTGCTTTTCCCCGAGCCGGTATGCCCGATGATCCCAACATAATCCCCCTTTTCAATATGAAGATTGATATCCTCGATCGCCGTTGTTTCAAACGGTGTGCCCACACTGTAGCGATGGGTCAGATGCTCCGTACGGATCATTGCGTTCCACCCCCCAGCAGCTTTTCCAGCTCTTTGATACACTCTTCTACGCTTAAAACCGCGATCGGCACCTTAATGTCCTCCTGCCGAAGGGCAAACATCAGCTCCGCTGTCTGCGGAACGTCCAGCGCCAGGCTGTGCAGCAGGCCCACATTCTGAAAAACCTCCCGCGGCGTTCCATCCAGAATCAATTCTCCCTCGCCCATCACGATAACGCGATCCGCCTGCACTGCTTCATCCATATAATGAGTAATCAAAACAACGGTAATTCCCTCTTCACGGTTAAGCCGCAAAATTGTTTTCATCACCTCTTTACGGCCCTGAGGATCGAGCATCGCGGTTGGCTCATCCAATATAATGCATTTGGGGCGCATTGCCAGAATTCCGGCAATCGCAACGCGCTGCTTCTGCCCTCCGCTGAGCAAATGCGGCGCGCGATGGCGGTATTCAGTCATATCCACCAGCTTCAGCGCTTCATCTACCCGGCGCGCCATCTCCGGATAGGGAATTCCCAGATTTTCCAGCGCAAAGGCTACATCCTCGTCTACCACCGTTGCAATAATCTGATTATCCGGATTTTGAAATACCATTCCAACATTTCTGCGGATCTCCATCAGATTTTTCTCATCAGCAGCATCCATCCCCAAAACGGTAACACTGCCGCTGTCTGCCTGCAGAATGCCGTTAAAATGCTTGGCGAGTGTGCTCTTTCCACATCCGTTATGCCCCAGAATAGCAACAAACTGCCCTTCCTCGATATCCAGACTCACATCGTTTAAAACCGGAATTTTTTCTTTTCCCTCCGGCTGCGGATAGGAAAAATTCAATTGTGATACTTCTATGATTTTTGCCATTTATTCCTCCGAAAACCACCGAACGACCGAGCCCGAAGGAAACGCCATCCCTTCGGCTGTTTGAAGTCCGATTTCTCCGCTTTCCATCTGCCCGCCTATTTTCTCAGGCAGGGTAAGCCGCAGAAGATACTCCATAACGGATGCGGATAAACCGGTAGAATAGGAATTCAGAATAAAAAACAACGGTTTCGGAGCCAGCAGCTTCACAACCCTCTGCATAAAAGCGTAAAGCTTGTCCTCCAGCTGCCAAACCTCTCCCCCCGGGCCCCGCCCGTAAGAAGGCGGATCCATCACGATCCCTTCATAAGTATTGCCGCGGCGGATCTCCCGTTCAACAAACTTCATGCAGTCGTCGACCAGATATCGTATCGGATGTTCCGATAAGCCGCAGAGCTTTGCATTTTCTTTGGCCCATTCCACCATTCCGCGTGATGCATCCACATGCACAACCGCAGCGCCCGCCTGCGCGCAGGCCATGGTTGCACATCCAGTATAGGCGAATAGATTCAACACCTTTACCTGCCGGCCGGCAGCCGCAATCTTCCGGCGCATAAAATCCCAATTGACCGCCTGCTCCGGAAAAACGCCCGTATGCTTAAAATTCATGGGGCGGATCAAAAAATTCAGATCTTGATACCGGATGGTCCATCTCTCGGGAAGGGCGTTGATTTCCCAGCGGCCGCCCCCGCTGCCGGAACGGTGATAAACCGCGTTGGGGCGCTGCCATTCCCACCGCTTTTTTTCGCTTCTCCAAATCACCTGGGGATCCGGCCGGATCAGAATATAATTTCCCCAGCGTTCTAGGCGTTCCCCGCCGGAGGTATCCAGCAATTCATAATCTTTCCATTGATCTGCAATCCACATGCTCATGTTCCTTCAAATTGAATTTGATCCGAAATCTCTTCCGCGGGTTTTAAGCCAAGATGCGCATAAGCCCCGGCGGTTGCCGTACGCCCGCGCGGCGTACGCGCTAAAAAACCGATCTGTAAAAGATACGGTTCATATACATCTTCCAGCGTAACCGGTTCCTCGCCGATCGTAGCGGCCAGCGTATCCAGGCCAACCGGGCCCCCATTAAAATTCTTTATAATGCTTTCCAACATCCGCCGGTCGATGGAATCCAGGCCCAGCCGGTCAATTTCCAGTGCTTCAAGGGCCATATCCGCAGTCTGCTTTGTCACGATTCCGTTTCCGCGCACCTCGGCAAAATCGCGCACCCGTTTTAGTAAACGGTTTACAATCCGGGGTGTTCCCCGCGCGCGGCGGGCTATTTCCAAAGCGCCGGCCGGTTCAATCGGAATATCCAGAATTCCGGCGGACCGCAACACAATATCCCGCAGTTCTTCCGGCCGATAAAGCTCCAGCCGCATGATCACGCCGAACCGATCCCGCAGCGGAGCAGAAATCTGCCCTGCCCGGGTAGTTGCCCCGATCAGCGTAAACCGCGGCAAATCCAGCCGGATGCTGCGCGCAGAAGGACCTTTTCCAATGATAATATCTACCGCATAATCCTCCATAGCCGGGTAAAGAACTTCCTCTACCGCCCGGGAGAGCCGGTGAATTTCATCAATAAACAATACATCCCCCGGCTGCAGATTGGTGATCAGCGAAGCCAAATCCCCCGGCTTTTCAATCGCGGGGCCGGAAGTAATCCGCAGGTTCACACCCATTTCATTGGCTATGATGCCGGCCAGTGTTGTTTTTCCCAGCCCCGGCGGGCCGTAAAGCAGGCAGTGATCCAAGCTTTCTCCCCGCCCGCGGGCCGCCTCAATAAAAATTTTCAGATTTTCCTTCGCCTTTTCCTGGCCGATATAATCCTCGATCCGCCGCGGGCGGAGGGTATCCTCAAGAGCCCCGTCATCACCGGTTTGAAACGTTGAAGAGACAATCCGGTTTTCAAAATCGCTTTCAATCATTGCGAAAATCCTTTCAGTGCTTCTGTAATCGCTTGCTCAACGCTGAGCGTCTCCAGATCCAGCCCGCAAAGCGCATGCTTTGCTTCTGGCTGTGTGAAGCCCAGTGCCATCAGCGCTTCCATAATTTCAAAGCTTTTGGAAGCGGTGCCCTGCGCCGGCATGGATGTTTGGGGGTTCACCTGCCGCGGCGCCATTCCCTTAAACCGGTCTTTCAACTCCAATACCAATCGCTCTGCCGCCTTGGGGCCAACCCCCTTCGCACGGGTAATGCTGGCCTTATCACCAATCATCACGCTCGCAGCCAGTTCATCCGGTGTCAGTTCAGAAAGAATGGCAAGCGCTCCTTTCGGCCCAATGCCGGAAACACCGGTAATCATCTTAAAGCAATCGCGCTCTTCCCGGGTTGGAAAGCCGAAGAGCTCCATTGCGTCTTCCCGCACGATCATATGGATATAAAGAAATGCGTCTGCGCCGGTCTGCTGCAGCGCATCCATTCCATGCCGCGACAAAAGCACTCCAAAGCCAACGCCGCCGCATTCGATCACAACGGAGTCGTTCCGTTTTTCCAGAATTGTTCCTCTCAATGATGCAATCATACCTTTAACCCCAACAAACCTGATTTAGAACTGTGCGCATGGCAGATTGCCAGTGCCAGTGCATCCGCCGCGTCATCTGGCTTGGGTATTTTCAGAAGCCCCAGAAGCTGCCTGGTCATTTCCATAACCTGATGCTTTTCCGCCCGGCCGTAACCAACAACGCTTTGCTTCACCTGCAGCGGCGTATACTCAAAGCACTGCACACCCTTGAGCTTTCCTGCCAGAAGGATCACGCCGCGTGCATGCCCAACCTGAATTCCCGTGGTGATGTTTGTATTGAAAAAAAGCTCTTCAACCGCCATGCAATCCGGCCGGAACTGATCGCATAATTCCCCGATACCCTGAAAAATAATTTCCAGCCGGCTCGGGAAATCCATTCCTGCCGGCGAGGTTACCGCTCCGTAATCCATCACGCGAAACCGCCCCTGCAGATATTCCAAAACACCGTATCCCACGGTGGCATAGCCGGGATCAATGCCTAAAATTACCATGCTTCATCTTTACTCCAAATAATTTTTCATTTTATTATAGCATAATTAGAATATAAAATAAAGACCTCGCGTAAGAAAAATTCCTTTAATTTTCTTGCACAGTATGATAAAATAAAATTATGAATTATCAAAATATATTACCGGCCCGGTTTATCGCGCGGCCCAACCGGTTTATCGCCATGGTGCAGATTGGCGAAGAGACGGTTACCTGCCATGTAAAAAATACCGGGCGCTGCACAGAGCTGCTGATTCCGAACGCTGCTGTATGGATTGAAAAGGTGGGCCATCCCGCCCGCAAAACAGAATACGATCTGATTGCCGTTGAAAAAAACGGCAACCTGATAAATATCGACAGCCAGGCCCCCAATAAGATCGCCGCCGAGTGGTTCCCGGAAAGCGGGCTTTTCTCTTCCAAAACTGTTTTCCGTGCGGAAGTAATGCAGGGCGGATGCCGTTTGGATTTTCTGGCGGTTGAAAACAGCCGCAATACCTGGATTGAAGTTAAAGGCGTTACCCTCGAAAATCAGGGAATCGCATGCTTTCCGGATGCGCCGACCCAGCGGGGGGTCCGCCATCTCAAAACATTGATTGAGCTTGCAGGCCGGGGAGATCGCGCCATCATGCTGTTTGTGGTTCAAATGAAGCATATTGCCGGCTTGAGGCCAAACGACCAGACACATCCGGAATTTGGGCGTGTTCTGCGCAAAGCGGCGGCTGCAGGGGTCGTGCTTGCGGCGATCGAATGCGATGTAAAACCCAATTCTGTCACGCCGGTTCAGCGTGTGCCCATCCTCCTCTAAATTTATCTTTTTTTAAGAAATAGTGTTGACAAACCCCCGCTTTATGTGCTAATATATCTTAGCGTTATCCGGGTGTGGCGCAGGTGGTAGCGCGCTTGACTGGGGGTCAAGAGGCCGCAAGTTCAAGTCTTGTCACTCGGACCAAAAAAATCTCGCAAAGTGGCTTCGCAGCTTATTTTGTGAGATTTTTCATTTTATATCTGATCTCTTGCGGTATCCTTTAGCCCTTTGGCATATATTATCATTTTTCATCTCTGTAAGGGGGTATTTCACAGATGAAACTCAGCGCTTTAGTTGGCGAGCGTTTTAAAGAAAAACCGTCTGATTGTGTGATCGACAGCCATGCTCTGATGCTCCGGGGCGGCTATATGAAATCGGTTGCCAATGGAATTTTTTCCTCTTTTACGCCGCTCAAAAGAATTACGCGGAAAATCGAGCAGATTATCCGTGAGGAAATGGATGCAATCGATGGGCAGGAGGTTCAGTTCCCGGTGATTCTGCCGGCGGCCCTCTGGCAGGAATCCGGCCGTTATGAAAGCGTTGGCAGCGAGTTGCTGCGGTTTTCCGACCGAAACGGAAGCCCGATGGTACTTGGAATGACTCATGAGGAGGCCGCAGTTCACCTGGTGCGGGAATACGGCCAGTCTTATCAGAAGTATCCCTTTATGATCTATCAGATTCAAACAAAGTTCCGCGATGAGGCGCGGCCGCGGGGCGGGCTGATTCGCGTAAGAGAATTCACAATGAAAGACGCATATTCCTTTCATACCTCCCAGGAGGATCTGGAGCGGTATTATGCGCGCTGCCATCAGGCCTATGAACGCATCTTCAAACGGGTGGGGCTGAAAAATGTTCTTTCCGTTGCATCCGATTCCGGGATGATGGGCGGTAATATTTCACACGAATTTATGCTGCTCTCTCCGGTTGGTGAAGATTCTATTGCCGTTTGCAGCGCCTGCGGATATCGCGCCAATCTGGAGGCGGCCGAAGCTGTCATAGAGCAGAAACGAGATGCAATTTCCCAACCGCTTACATTGGTTCATACGCCCGGTATTCATACAATTGAAGATATCTGCGCCTATTTGCAGACGCCCCGGGATAAAAGCTGCAAGGCCGTCGTCTATCAGCGCAATGAAGATGATCATTATATCGTGCTTTTTATCCGCGGCGATCTGGACGTGAATGAAACCAAGCTGCGTAATTATCTTGGCTTTGAATTCCATCCTGCACTGATCACGGAAGAGGGCGGGCTTCATGCCGGTTATATCGGCCCCTACGCCCTCAAAGGAGACTATACCGTTTTATTCGATCGTTCTTTGGAAAACGCCAATAACCTCTCCTGCGGCGCCAATCAGGATTCTTATCATTATACCGGCCTGGATTTCACGCGGGATCTCGCGGTATCTGAATTTCATGATTTTGCTAAAATATCAGAAGGCGGGCGCTGCCCGAAGTGCGGGAACACATCGATTTCCATTGTCCGCGGCATTGAAATCGGCAATATCTTTCAGCTTGGCACAAAATATACCCAATCTATGGGAATGCAGTATGTCGATGAGGCCGGCAGCCAGCATCATCCCCTGATGGGTTGCTACGGAATCGGCGTTGGCAGGCTGGCCGCTTCTGTCTGCGAAGAACATCATGATGATAACGGCCCCATATGGCCCCTTTCGATTGCACCCTGGCAGCTTCATCTTTGCGCGGTGCGGGCAGATCAGAGCGCAGTAAAGGAGGCGGCTGAAGCGCTCTACAGTGCGCTCCTGAAAAATGGCATAGAGGTTCTTTACGATGACCGCATTGTGAGCGCCGGGGTTATGTTTTCCGATGCCGATCTATTGGGCATTCCTTTCCGGGCGATTCTCAGCCCGCGCAATCTGAAAGACGGATGCTGCGAAATTGTCAGCCGCGATAAAGCCGTTTCCATCCGGGAACCGCTTGAAAATGCTGCCCAAAAAATAGCAGAGCTGATCCGGAAGGAGCAGGGCAATGAATAAAGAACTTCGCTGGGCGGTTCTGGGAACCGGCGTAATTGCCAATGAAATGGCGGAAGCGCTGCACCAAATGGGGCGGCGGCTCTATGCAGTTGGAAACCGCACGCATGAAAAAGCCGTTTTATTCGGCCAGAAACATCAGGTTTGCAAAGTATACGATCATTTTGAAGAAATGTTCAGCGATCCACAGGTAGATGTCGTTTATATCACCACCCCGCATAATACTCATATCCGCTTTTTAGAGCAGGCAATTGTAAACCGTAAACATGTTTTATGCGAGAAATCAATCACCCTGAACAGCAAAGAACTAACCCGGGCCATAACGCTGGCGGAAGAAAACCGGGTTGTTCTGGCAGAAGCGATGACGATCTGGCACATGCCGCTTTATAAGAAACTCTGGAAGCTGATCGAAGAAGGTTCCCTCGGTAAAGTCCAGTTGATTACGCTTAATTTCGGCAGTTTTAAAGAATACGATATGGCGAACCGTTTTTTTAATCTCAATCTTGCCGGCGGTGCACTGCTGGATATCGGCGTTTACGCCCTGAGCCTGATGCGCAGCTTTATGGCCAGCCAGCCGGATCAAATAACCAGCCAGGTTCGGTTTGCGCCAACCGGTGCAGATGAGCAGGCGGGAATCCTGCTGCAAAATAAGGAAGGTCAGATGGCTACAATTGCCTTAAGCCTTCATTCCAAACAGCCCAAACGCGCCGTAATCAGCTGCGAGAAGGGCTATATTGAGATTATGGAATATCCCCGCGCACAGCAGGCACTGATTGTAGATGCTGCTACCGGCAGCAGGCGGGAAATTACGGCCGGTGAAACAGGAAAAGCGCTGCAATATGAGCTGGAGGATATGGAACGGGCGATTCTGAGCGGCAACGCTTCCTGCATGCGCCTTAATCATACGGCGGATGTAATGGAACTGATGACTTTTCTTAGAAAAAAGTGGAATATGCGTTACCCAGATGAAATCTGGTAATAAAAAACCGGCGGGAAGGGAGAGGCTTCGTAAGGAAGTTCTCTCCCTTCTGCTTTTGTAGTCAGCCGGAATGATTGGATTTGTAGGAAAATCAATTGTATTGGAGGATTACAAAATGAAACAGTACATCTATAACGAGCAAAACGGTCTTTGGTACGAACTGCGAGGCGATTATTATATGCCCTGCTTGAAATTACCAGCTGAAAAAGAAGAACGACACATCGGCGTATGGGGACAGCGGCATCGGTGGTATATCCGACAGCATAAGAAAGTGTTTTACACCAATCTGCTCACAAGCGGCAGGCTGAACAGCTATCTTATGGATATTGACCGACAGGCAGAAAAATTGTTTCTGCGGCTGGTAGAACAGATGGCAGAGCGTGAAGGTATAACCGAAAAGCTCAAAGC
>QAKW01000073.1 GCA_003343605.1 Clostridiales bacterium | reverse complement strand
CCGCCCAGCTTCAGCGCTTTGGCCAGCGGCACGGCATTTTCCGCGTTGTCTATGCAGACAACTGGAATGAGGCCGATCGTACGGAGCTGTTTCAAAATTTTTTCCATGACTATACTCCTTTAAATCATACAATATAGGTATCATTATATAACAAATACGGGTGATTTCAAGTTTAATTCCATGAAAATTTGAAGAATTGATTCTTAATATAATAAACCGAAAATAAAATTAATAACTTGATTAATATTTTATATAAATGTATTGACAAGTTTTAAAAGAGTGGTATAATAAAAGCATGAGGTGATGGCATGAAAAAAAGTGTATATTCATTGGTGTTGATGGATGCGGTGGTAGAAAAGGTTGACCGCCTAGCCTATGCCATGCATACCAATCGTTCCAATATGATTAATCAGATTCTGGCGGAATACTGCTCGATGGTTACGCCCGAACAGCGCATGAAATCCACGCTGGAACAGCTGCAGGATTTATTGGGAGAAATCGGGTTTCAGCCGATGCTTCAGCCAACCGCCTCAATGCTGACGGTACGCAGTGCACTGAACTTTAAATATAATCCGTCTGTGCGCTATCGGGTTGAATTATTTCGGAAGCTGGAGCCGGAATTCGGGCAGCTTCAGGTACAGCTGCGTACCCAGAATCAGGAGCTGATCCATTATGTGCATGAATTTGAATTGGTCTGGGCTAATCTGGAGCAGCATTATCTTGGGGAACCGCGGTCATCAGTGGAAAACGGCCGCTTTTTCAGAAATCTGCGTTATCAGCCGGCTTTTGAAAATCAGGCGGAGCTTCTGGGCGAAGCCATCGGAAATTATGTGCGTTATTTTGATCGGGCGCTGAAACACTATTTTGCTTGCCTGGATCAGCCGCAACGGGCGGAAAGACAGGTGGAGCAGATGATGCAGCAATATATAGAGGCCGGGAAACCGGTGGTATAGAAAGGTGTGAGTGATATGAACAGCAATCAGTTTACGGAAAAAAGTCTGGAGGCTCTGCAGCAGGCAGAGCGCGAGGCTTCCGGGCGAAATCATTCTGCGGTTGAGCAGGTGCATTTGCTGGATGCGCTGGTCTGCCAGCAGAATGGCTTTATTGCCGGGCTGCTTAAAAAAATGGGCGTGCAGGGTCTGGAAAAAGACTGTGCGGCGGCACTGGATGAACTTCCGACCCTGAGTGGGGCGCAGGGCCAGCTTTATTGCAGCACAGATTTGAATAAAGCACTGGACGCTGCGGCGGCGCAGGCAAAGAAAATGGGCGATGCCTATATTTCTGTAGAACATTTGATGTTTGGATTGCTGGATCAGCGCGATGCGATCCTGAAAAAGATATTCAGTGCGCATCAGCTGAATAAAAGCAATTTTTTGGCCGCAGTGAAAGAACTGCGTGGCAATCAGCAGGTGAACAGCCAGAATCCGGAAGATACCTATGATGTATTAAACAAATATGGCCGGGATCTGGTGGAACTGGCCAGGGAACAGAAGCTGGACCCGGTGATCGGCCGGGATGAAGAAATCCGGAATGTGATTCGGATCCTTTCCAGAAAAACCAAAAACAATCCAGTGCTGATCGGGGAACCGGGCGTAGGGAAAACAGCGATTGCCGAGGGTCTTGCACTCCGAATCGTGCGGGGCGATGTCCCTGAAAATCTGAAAAACCGGAAGTTATTTTCATTGGATATGGGCGCGCTGATATCCGGCGCGAAATACCGCGGTGAATTTGAAGAACGTCTCAAAGCTGTATTAAGTGAAGTGCAGAAAAGCGAAGGGGAAATTATTCTCTTTATTGATGAGCTGCATACAATCGTAGGCGCGGGGAAAACAGAAGGATCGATGGATGCGGGAAATCTGTTGAAGCCGCTGTTGGCGCGGGGCGAACTTCATTGTATCGGTGCCACTACACTCAATGAATACCGGCAGTATATTGAAAAAGATGCGGCGCTGGAACGGCGGTTTCAGCCGGTATTGGTGGCAGAGCCTTCTGTGGAAGACACCATCTCAATCCTGCGCGGGCTGGAAGAACGCTATGAAGTTTATCATGGCGTAAAGATTCAGGATCAGGCCCTGATCGCCGCAGCTACGCTTTCCGATCGGTATATCAGCGACCGCTTTCTGCCCGATAAAGCAATCGATCTGGTGGATGAAGCCTGTGCGCTGATTAAAACGGAAATGGAATCCATGCCGACAGAGCTCGATGAGAAGCAGCGCAAGATCATGCAGCTTGAAATCGAGGAACAGGCTTTGAAAAAAGACGATGATCCGCTTTCCAGGGCGCGCCTTTTGGAGCTCCAGAAGGAGATTGCCGGTCTGCGGGATGAATTCAACTCCATGAAAGCCAAATGGGAAAATGAAAAGCAGGCAATCTCCGTTGTGCAGAAGCTGCGGGAAGAAATTGAACAGACCAACGGAGCGATCTCTCAGGCGGAAAACCGGTATGATTTGAATAAAGCCGCAGAATTGAAATACGGCGTTCTTCCCAAATTAAAAAAGCAGCTTGAAGAGGCGGAGCAGACAGAGCGGGAAGCAGAGCAGCATAAAGAGGAATCCCTGCTGCGCGATAAGGTTACGGAGGAAGAAATTGCAAAAATCGTTGCCAGATGGACGGGAATTCCGGTTGCCAAGCTGATGGAAAGCGAGCGGGAAAAACTGCTGCATCTCGATGATATCCTGCATCAGCGGGTCATTGGCCAGGATGAAGCGGTGGAGCGGGTCTGCGATGCAATCTTGCGTTCCCGTGCCGGGATTCAGGATCCCGGCCGGCCGATTGGCTCGTTCCTATTTCTCGGGCCGACCGGTGTTGGTAAAACAGAGCTTGCAAAAGCACTGGCACAAGCACTTTTTGATGATGAGCGCAACATGATCCGAATTGATATGAGCGAGTATATGGAAAAATACTCCGTTTCTCGCCTGATCGGGGCTCCGCCGGGCTATGTGGGATATGATGAAGGCGGGCAGCTGACCGAAGCCGTGCGGCGGCATCCTTACGCAGTGGTATTATTTGACGAGGTTGAAAAGGCGCATCCCGATGTCTTTAATGTTCTTCTGCAGGTTTTAGACGACGGCAGAATTACCGACAGCCAAGGGCGGACCGTGGATTTTAAAAATACTATAATTATTCTCACGTCCAATCTGGGCTCGGATTTGATTCTGGAAGGCATTGAGGAAGGGGAAATCACGCCTTCTGCCCGAGCCGGGGTGGAGCAGCTGCTGCGCCGGTCTTTCCGACCGGAGTTTTTGAACCGGTTGGATGAGATCGTATTCTATAAGCCGCTTACGAAAGAAAATATCGGGCGTATTGTGGATCTTTTGCTGGCGGAACTGCAAAAACGGCTGAACGACAAACAGCTTCAGATCTCGCTGACGCCGGAAGCAAAAAATTATTTGATCGAAGCCGGCTACGATCCCAATTTCGGCGCACGGCCCTTAAGAAGGCTGATGCAGCAGAAATTGGAAACACTGATTGCGCGCCGGATTTTACAGGGAAATCTGCATCCCGGAGACTGTATTACAGTGGATTGCCGGGATGGCAACCTGATATTGGCTTAAAATAGCGACCGCCGGGAATTCTTTGGATTCCCGGCGGTTTGGTATATTTTTGTAAAGAGCAGGGCACCCTTTAGTTTAAAAGGGGAGGATGCTATGAAACTGACTGAGCTGATGGATTTAAAGGGAATCTGCGTAGGAATTTCCTTAAAGGAAAAAGACGGTGTAATCGATATTCTGGCCGCATTACAGCAAAAATGTGGGAATATTGAACAATCAAAGATCCTGAAGCAGGATATTTTTTACCGGGAGGAGCAGGGATCTACAGCCATTGGTGCAGGGGTTGCGATCCCGCATGTGCGCAGCAGTGCGGTAAAACATGCTGGAATTACGGCCGTAACAGTTCCGGCAGGCGTTGATTTTGAGGCGCCGGACGGAGAAAAATCCCGGCTGATTTTTTTGGTTGCCCTGCCGGAAGAAGGCGGGGAGAATCCGCTTTCAAAGCTTACGGTTCTTCTCATGAATGAGGATTTACGCGAACAACTGGCAGACGCAGCGAACGAAGAGGCTTTTTTAGAGCTGCTCCGCCTGGCGGAAGATGGGGAATATGGAGAACAGAAACGCTCTGCCGTTGATGCGCCGGTGGTGCTTGCGGTTGTGAATGCAAACGATACGGATAACACGCAAGCGCTCGTTCAAATACAATCCGCCGCGGAGCGGCTGGGGATTCTCTTAAAAACGGAAATGCATGGATCTGAAAATTCCGAACCGTTTTCTGATCAGGAGATTGCACAGGCAAAAGGCGTTATTTTAATCGGCGGCGGATTATCGGCAGACCGTTTTGACGGCAAACCGATTCTGGAGGCCGCGGCGCAGGATGGAATCCACCGGCCGGAGCATTTGCTGCATATGGTTGGAGAAGCGCCGGTTTTCTATAAAAAAACGGAGCCTGGAAAGCGTGACCGCCAGTTGCGTCATCCTGTTTTTAAAACCAGAATTCCTCTTTTGCCGCTTCTGGTTTTATCCGGTGGCGCAATGATTCTAACGGCATTTATTACCAATTTGCTGGGAGCAGATGCCGCCGTATCTGCTTTTTTTCTGGATATTGGCAGATACGCCTATTTACTGATCCTGCCGGTGATGAGTGGATTGATTGCGTTTCGTTATGCGCGCTGGCCGGGGCTTGCGGTTGGAATCTGCGGCGGTATTTTACTGGAACAATCCTGCGGCGGGGTTTGGGCCGCGCTGCTGGGCGGTATGGCGGCCGGCCTGATGATGCGTGGATTTGGGCTGCTGGGTGAAAAAATGCCGAGCCGGGTTCGCGCGCTCACATATCTGTTTCCGGTGATCGGATTGGCCGGTATGGGGGTGCTCAGCTTGCTGCTGGCCCGTTTTTCCCTGCTGCTGGAGCGGGGACTGACCGCTCTGGTAACATCTATGCAGCTGCCCTGGGCCGGAGGGTTGCTGCTGAGCGCATTATCTGCACTGGATCCCGGCGGACCGCTGAACCGGGCGGCACTGAATTTTGCGGCTGAATCTGCAGCGGCGGGAGAGTGGATGGCGGCCATTACGGCAGGCAGCCTGGCGCTGACGCTTGGCGTTACGGTTTTTGCGGTTTTTCGTTCCAAATATATGGATCCTGTTCAGCGGGAAAACGGATGGTTCGGCCTGCTTGCGGGGCTTTGCGGTTATACAAACGCTTATATTCCCTTTGCCGCGGGAGATCCGTTTAGAATATTGCTGTCTTGCATGACCGGGGCTGCGGCAGCCGGATTGTTGTCCGTATGGTTCGGCTGCTCGGTATCTTCTGCCATCGGTGGTGTTTTTGCCATGAGCACCGCGGGCAGACCCTGGTGGCTTTTGCTGGCGGGAATTATTGGGGCGGCTTTGAACCTGGGGCTGTTAATCTGGGCTTCTAAAATCACGCAGAAAAGGCTTTTTAAGCAGAAAAAACAGCAGGCGGAATAAAAGTATGTGCACATAAAGTATAATCTAATGCGGGAAAATATTGTCTGAATACGTTAAATTTTCCGGTAAGATCCAAAAATATTTGGGATTTTTTTAATTTCATGTTGCAATTTTTAAACAAAATGTGGTATAATGCACTTGACGTAAGAAAGTATGCGAGGTGCTGGAATGCAAAAATATCTGGAACGTGAAGAGCATTTTGTATTTGATGATCAATATTTTCCGGATATCCGGCTGAGCTTTTGCTGCTGCCACCGGTATAATCCTTCAGAAAGTTTTGGGCCAGTAACGCCTAATCATTATTTGATCAATATTGTGGAAGCCGGGCGGGGGATGCTGGATCTGGGACATCGCCGCTTTAATATTGCAGCAGGGCAGGCGTTTATTCTATTCCCGGGGAAAACCGTCAGCTGGAAGGCAGACGGCCTGGAACCCTGGAATTATATCGGAGTAGAACTTTCAGGGACCGGGGTGGAAAAGTTTATTGAAGAACTGGGGATTACCTTCCAGGCGCCGATTATCGACTTTTCTTCGCCGCATAAGGCGATGGATGCCGCGTATGATCTGTTTGTGGAATGCGATAAAAAATATCAGAATCAATTTGCGATTTCCAGTTGCTTTTCCAGCTTGCTTGAGTGTGTT
>QAKW01000019.1 GCA_003343605.1 Clostridiales bacterium | reverse complement strand
CCATCGGAGAATCGAACTCCGGACACCATGATTAAAAGTCATGTGCTCTGCCAGCTGAGCTAATGGATCATCAAGTGCTAATACATTATACAGGCTGCTTCTTTTTTTGTCAAGAAAAATTTTCTTATAAAATAAAGGTATTTTGTCTGATTTTTTGTATAGTGTAAGTAGGAGGACAAGTTAAATGAATTATCGTGAGCAGCAGGAACAACTCGAAGCCCAGAGGCTCTCTTCCTTCGCCGCGCTTTCCCGCAACAGCAAAGGCCGTGAGGAAGCGCTTGCACCATGCCCTTTGCGCACCTGCTACAGCCGCGACCGCGACCGGATTATCCATTCAAAAGCATTCCGGCGGCTGAAGCATAAAACGCAGGTTTTTTTAAGCCCTTCGGGGGATCATTACCGCACGCGGCTGACGCATACGCTGGAGGTCTCGCAGATTGCCCGCACCATCGCCCGTTGTTTGGGGCTCAATGAAGATCTGACCGAAGCGATTGCTCTCGGGCATGATCTGGGGCATACGCCTTTCGGGCACGCCGGCGAACGCGCGCTGGACGCGATTTCCACTATTCCGTTTCGGCATAATGAGCAAAGCGTGCGGGTGGCGCGGGTGCTGGAACGCCTAAACCTGACTTATGAGGTGCTCGACGGAATGGAGTGCCATACAGGCGGCCGGCTGCCGGAAACCTTCGAAGGGCAGGTTGTGCGGCTTTCCGACCGGATCGCATATATCAACCATGATATTGATGACGCGCTGCGCGGCGGAATTATCCACGAAGAAGATCTTCCTGCCGAAGCAACCGCCGTTTTGGGGAAAAGTCATGGTGACCGGATCAACACATTGGTTTGCGGGGTAGTGGATCACAGCCTGAATAACGGGCAGGTTTCGCTCTGCCCCGGCATTGCAATCGATCCCGAAATCGGTGCCGCGATGGACAGGCTGCGCGCTTTCATGTTTGAGCGGGTTTATACCGGCTCGCGCGCCAAAGCGGAAGAATCTAAAGCGGAACGGCTGCTGCAGCGGCTATTCAGGCATTTTATGAAATGCCCGGAAGAAATCCCTGCAGAATACCGGCCGGTGATGGAGCAGGAGGGCAAGGAACGGGCTGCGCTTGATTATCTTGCGGGCATGACCGATACTTATAGTGTGAATCTTTATAAGGAAATATACCTGCCGAAAGGATGGGATCTTTAAATGGCGCTCGACAGCCGTTTTCTGGCAGAGCTAAAAAACCGCAATAATATAGTAGATGTGATCGCGCCTGCGGTGCAGCTGAAGCGAAACGGAACACGGCATACAGGGCTTTGCCCGTTCCACGGGGAGAAGACGCCTTCCTTTACGGTATTTGAGGAAACTGCGTCTTTTTATTGCTTTGGCTGCGGCGCAGGGGGGGATGTGATTACCTTTGTAATGAAATATCACAACCTGGATTACATGGAAGCCGTGCGGCTGCTGGCAGAGCGGGCGGGCATGGAGCTGCCCGAGCGGGAGGCGAAGGCCGATCTGGCCGGAAGGAAGCGGCGGGAGCGCCTTTATGAAATGCACCGGCTCGCGGCCCGGTTTTTTTTCGATACTCTTACAGGCCCGGCCGGCGCGGAGGGGCTGCGCTATTTAACCGGCCGGGGAATCGGGCGGGAGGCCATTATCCGCTATGGGCTGGGTTACGCGCCGGACTCTTATTATGCGCTGAAGGATTTTTTGCGGGAAAAAGGCTTTTATCCGGAGGAAATGCTGGCGGCGGGCCTGCTGGCGAAATCGGAACGAAGCGTAAGGCCCTATGATAAATTCCGGGGGCGGGTCATGTTTCCGGTATTTGATCTGAGAGGCAATGTGGTTGCCTTTTCAGGCCGAATCATCGGGGAAGGGCAGCCGAAATACCTTAACTCGCCGGAGACGGAAATCTATACCAAAGGCAACTGTGTATTCGGCCTGCACCTGGCGAAAAATGAACCGGAAGGCCTGCTGATTCTCTGCGAGGGAAATCTGGATGTGGTTTCTCTTTCCCAGGCGGGTTTTACCGGCGCCGTGGCGCCGCTGGGCACAGCGTTTACCAAAGAACAAGCACGCATTTTGGCCCGGTATGCCAAAACGGTGGTGGTCGCCTTTGATAACGATTCCGCCGGGCTCAAGGCAACCGAAAAGGCGATTCGCTACCTGGAAGAAAACGGGATTCCGGTTCGGGTTCTGCAGATGCAGGGTGCAAAGGATCCGGATGAGTTTATAAAAACGTATGGGCGGGAGCGATTCGAACGTCTGCTGAAAAATTCCAAAACGCCGGTTGAATTTGAGCTGGACAAGCTGAAGGCCGGCCTGGACCTGAATGATACGGGGATGAAGGTGGAATACTTAAGGCAGGCTGTAGAAGTGATCGCAGGCTTGGAAAGCGCGGTGGAGCGGGACGTATATATCGGCAAGCTCAGCCGGGAGCTGAATGTTGGTGCGGAGGCGGTGCGCGCGGAAACAGCGCGGATCAGAAAGCGCAAATCGGCCGCGGTGCAGCAAAAGGCGGTGCGGGCCGGGGAGCAGGAGCTCAAAGGCGTTTACGACCGTGTAAATCCCGAGCGTGCGGGGGCCCTTCGGGCGGCGAAAAGCGAAGAGATGCTGATCGCGCTGCTGGTGCGCCACCCGGATTTATGGGAAAAATTGCGCGCGGCGCTGCCTCCGGAAGAATGGATCACCTCGTTTAATCGCCGGGTCTATGAATTTCTACTTAAGGAATTCGCCGGCGCGCCCGATACGGCTGCACCGGTTTTTGCCGGCGCGTTTGATGAGAAGGAACAGGCGCGGATCTCCTTTATGATCAACGCACCGGTTCTGCACGGCGATCCCTGGGGGCAGATGGCAGACTGCATTCAAATCATTAAAAGCGAAGGAGCAAAAAAAATTGATCCCGGCGCGCTTTCGGCGGAGGAAATCATGCGGCGGCTTCAAACTAAAGGAGATTAAGGATGAATATCGAAAAAAAATCATTTTATAAAGAGCTGATCGAGCTTGGAAAGAGCAAGGGGTCTCTGACCAACCGGGAGATCATGGATATTCTGGATGAGGTTGCCCTGGATCCGGAGCAGATTGAAAAGCTTTATGATATGATCGAAGAGCAGGGGATTGAGATCATTGAAGATACGGTAGACGATATTGAGGATATCACGAATATCGTGCAGATCGTGGAAGCCAAAGACGGAGACGCCGGGCAGACGGATGCCGCAGAGCATACGCTGGTAGACGATCCCGTGAAGGTTTATCTCAAAGAGATCGGCAAGGTTCCTCTGCTGAGCGGGGAAGAAGAAATCGCGCTGGCCAAACGGATGATGAACGGAAACGAGGCCGAAAATACGCTGCGGCTGATGAAGCTCAGGGAGAAAGGCGGTCGTGTCAGCGAAGAAGACCGCGAGGCGATGGAAGCCCTGCCGGAGCAGTTCAGCCCGGAGGAGCTGGAAGCGCTGAACCATTTGGCGGAAGATGGTGAACGTGCCAAGCAGCGGCTTTCGGAAGCGAATCTGAGGCTGGTGGTCTCCATCGCCAAACGGTATGTTGGAAGAGGCATGCATTTTCTGGATCTGATTCAGGAGGGGAATCTTGGCCTGATCAAGGCCGTGGAAAAATTCGATTATGAGAAGGGCTATAAGTTTTCAACTTATGCCACCTGGTGGATCCGGCAGGCCATTACCCGCGCGATTGCGGATCAGGCCCGCACCATCCGGATTCCGGTTCATATGGTTGAGACCATCAACCGGGTGATGCGGGTATCCCGCCAGCTGGTGCAGGAGCTGGGGCGCGATCCAACCAGCGAGGAGATTGCGCGGGAAATCAATCAACCGGAAGAGAAGGTACGTGAAATTTTAAAAATCGCGCTGGATCCGGTTTCGCTGGAAACCCCGATCGGAGAAGAGGAAGACAGCCATCTGGGCGATTTTATTCCCGATGACGATATTCCCGCGCCGGTAGAAGCCACTTCCCAAATTATGCTGCGCGAGCAGCTGGTGGAGGTGCTCTCAACCTTGACACCGCGTGAGGCGAAGGTGCTGGAGCTACGCTTTGGCCTGCGTGATGGGCGCCAGCGAACGCTTGAGGAGGTCGGCAAGGAATTCAATGTGACCCGTGAGCGGATCCGGCAGATCGAATCTAAAGCACTGCGGAAGCTAAGACATCCCAGCCGCAGCCGGAAGCTGAAGGATTTTCTGGATAACTGAGCGATTCAAAAAAGGCGCGTGGTTCCGGCGTCTTACATAAAAGGCAAGCGCTGCGGCGGGATGCTTCCCGCCGCAGCGCTCCATTGTGGGAGCCGCAGCCCCTAGAAGAGCTGCGGTTTTATTTTTCCGCCGGCAGCGCCGGGGAAACAGTAACCGAATAATAGCCCTCGTAAACCACCATGCCGGGCCGCGCACCGTTTGGCTTTTTTACATGGGATACCGGGCAGTAATCCACCTCTACCTTGGGCGCTTCCCTGGCGCGGCTATAATAGGCGCAGATGGCGGCGGCTTCCAGAATCGTCTGGTCGTCGATCTCCTTTCCGCCGCTTACAATCAGCACATGGGCGCTCGGAATATTTTTGGTATGCAGCCATAAATCGTCTTTCCGTGAGAGCTTGACAGTCAGCAGATCATTTTGCACGTTATTCCGGCCGGCCAAAATCGTAAATCCCGTGCCGGAAACCCATTTTCTGGGCTTTGAGGAAGAGGCGGCGCGATTTCCGGGCCGTACGTTTTTTTTGCAGAAACCGGTGCGCACCAGTTCCTCCCGAATCTGATCCACATCCGCTGCGGATTCACATTCGCAAAGCGCGAGAAACACGCTCTCCAGATAATCGAGATCCGCTCGGTCCCTGCGAATCAGATCCGCCACAACCCGGGCGGACGTTTTCGCTTTATTATACTTTTTGAAAAAGAGCTGCGCGTTTTGCTGGGGCGTTTTATCCGGCCGCAGCGGGATGGTAAAGGGAGCGCAGTTTTCATAATAGTTTTCAACCGTAATTTCTTTCATCCCGGTTTTTGCCTTCTGCAGGTTGCTTTGCAACAGCTCGCCGCAGATACGGTAAAAATCGGCTTTTTTTCCTTCCTCCAGCTCCTTTTCCCGCACATGCATTGTTCGTTCGATGCGGGCGGAGGCGCGCTGGAGCAACAGCTCAACGTCCCGCGTTTTCTGCTTCAGGCGAATGCTTTCCGCGCTTTTCTCATAGTAGTCCTCAACCAGGCAGATCGGGGAGGGATAACAGATGCTTTCTGCGGAAGGCCCGTATTGCGCGAGCGGCAGAAAAGAAAAGTCGATCCATCTGCCGGTCTCCTTTTCGCGCACAGCGGTTGGCGTGCAGTTGTTTTCGGCAATCCTGCGTGCCGCTTCCGCAAGCGCTGCACCGAGCGCTTGCCGCTGATTCGGCGTAAGCCCCTGCGCGGGTGCATCAATCCGGCCGGCAGCCTGGAAGGCAAGCTCACGGGCCACAATGGGGGAAATGCCGCTGTAAGTATCGAGAATCGATTTCCAAAGAGGTTTATCGTTTCCGGTGAGGGCGGCAAGATCCTTTTCGCATGCGGCGCAAAACGGCTTTTTATCCTGCGGAACCACCGGTTCGTACCGCAGCCCCGGCAGCATTTGCCGGCCGGTCGTAACCGTAAGATCCACATGGCGGATGGCCTCGATGATTTTCTGCTGTTCATCGAGCAGCAGAAGATTGGAGGTCCGCCCCAGAATTTCCAGGACCAGAAATTTCCGCACCGGTTCAAAAAAATCGTTCTTACCTGTGAACTCCACAAAAACAGCGCGCTCAAACGCCGGCATAAATACCCGCTCCAGCCTGGCACCCGCAAGATGCTTGCGTAAAACCATGCAGAAAAGCGGCGGCTGGGCCGGATTTTCTGCATCTTTTTCCGTAAGGGTGATCCGGGCGCAGTTGGGGGTGCAGCAGAAGAGAAGGCGTGATTTAAAGCCGGGGGCGCGCAGGGTGAGCAAAACCTCGTCTTTCCCGGGCTGATAAATTTTTTCAACTCTTGCGCCGGCCGCCCGGCTGTTGATTTCCCGGGTCAGAAAGCTTAAAAAACATGCGTCCAGCGCCATAACTACAGCCGCTCCAACGGCGCACGCCGGGGCATAACCGAAAACGAAAGGGCCGGGAAACGCGCGCGCAGCGCCTGTTCCAGCGGCGCGAGCGCAATATATTCCGTTTCGTAATGACCAAACATCAGCAGATTAATGCCCAGTTCGCGCGCGATCAGGGCATGGTGATGCTTGCTTTCCCCGGTAACAAACGTATCGCAGCCTTCTGCAGCGGCAAGCTCCAGAAGACTTGCGCCGCTGCCGCCCACGACCGCGATTTTTTTAATATGCTCATGGCACAATACGCCGATGCAGGTCTCCGCGGGAAGGGATTCCTTGAGCTGCCGGATCAGCGCGCCGGCAGTTGTTTCCCGTTCGCCGATCCGGCCGAAACCGCCGAACAAAACGGTATTTTCAAGCCCGCAGCGCTTTGCCAGCTCTGCATTGACCCCGCCTTCCGCCGCGTCCAGATTGGTGTGGCAGGCAATATGGGAAATTCCGTTTTGCGCAAGCCGGAGCAAATTGCGGCCGCGGTCGGTTTCATCGTTCCATTGCCGGAGTGTATCCAGCACCAGCGGATGATGCGTAATAATCAGCTCGCAGCCGCGCTCGTGTGCGGTGAGAACCGCTTCCGGCGTAATATCCATCGCCAGCAGCGCGGCATGCACCTCCTGACCGCGCCAGCCGGCGTTCAGGCCGGGATTATCCCAGCTCTCCGCCAGAGAAAAGGGGCAGTATTCATCCAAAAATTGAAAAATATCCTGAACCGTTGTCATTGTTTTGCCTTTCTGATTGCTCCGAGCAGCGCCTGTGCCTGCAAAATCCGACCGGCATCCGGAGAGCGGGCGCTTTGAAGACCGTGCAGCGCTGCCAAAATACGATGTTCTTCTTTTAAAAGATAAGGGGAATAAAGCGGATCGTTTTGCAGCATACCAAAATAGTCTGGCCGGTAAGGCACGCCGCTGCTTGAGACGGCGAATGCGCGGTAAAATTTATCGCCATCCCGTGCCAGAGCGCCTTGCCGGACCTCATATCCTTTTTCTGCCAGCGTGTCGAGCAGTTCATAAACGGCGCTCATGGGCTGAAGCACCCAGAGTGCGTTTATGGCCGGCGCATCATTCATAATCATGGAGATCAGCTCTCCCCCCATGCCGGCAATGCAGATCACCTGCACCTTTTCCAAAACCGCCTGCGGAATGCTTTGAAGACCGTTGGAAAGATAAAGAGGGATTTTTTGCTCCAGACCCAGCGCGGCAAGCTGCCTGCGCGCGGCAGCCAGCGGGCCCGGCCGCAGATCGGCCGCAAAGGCGCCGGAAAGCCTGCCGCTTAACAGCCCTTCGGCGGGCAGGCGGCAATGATCCGTTCCGATATCCAGCAGCACGCTGCCCGCCGGAACAAGAGAGAGCACCATTTGAAGGCGCGCATCCAAAAGACTCATCGCGCTTCCATCTTTCGAAGCTGCTCTGCAATATGAGCCAGCACGGCGTCTTTTTCTTTTTCATTGAGGATTTCATGCCGCATTCCATCAAACAGCCGCCAGGTAACCGCATAACCCTTGCTTTCGATGATCCGCACCGATTTCAGAAAAGAGGCTTTGCCGCCATGACAGGGATCTTCCGCGCCGGAAAGAAGATGAACGGGCAGGCCGGTATTTTCAAGCTTCCAGCCTTTGGGAGAATAAGCCTCGCCCATCAGATCCATCAGGCCCCGGAAACCGTTGAGCGTGAAGCAGAAGCCGCATAAGGGATCCTGATCGAAGGCGGTAACATTTTCGGCGTTGGCCGAAATCCACTGGTTGGGAGAGGCGGCGTTCGGCACAGAGCGGTTGAAGGCGCCGGTCACCAGACGATTGATCTGGGCATCCCGCCGCGTATCTCCATGCAGCAGAATTTTAAGAGAAATCAGCGCCTTGCCCGCGCGCACCGCGGCGGGGGCGGTATAGGGCGTGCCGCAGAGAAACAACCCGGAAAGCTCCCGATCGTACCGCTTCAGATAGCAGCGCGATACAAGGCTTCCCATACTGTGGCCGAAAAGATAGAGCGGCAGACCGGGAAATTTTTCTTTTGCAATATCGGTAAGCCTGCGGGTATCCAGAATCAGCCCCTCCGCTCCGGCTTTGCCGAAGTGGCCGGGAATCCGGCAGCCGCCATGACCGCGGTGGTTGTGGATAACCGTTGCATAGCCGCGCTGCGCCAAATATTCCATGGCTTCAAAGTAACGCGCCTTATGCTCGGCCATGCCGTGAACAAACTGAACAATTCCGCGCGGCTGCGCCGGATAAATGGCAGTGCACTCCAAAACAAGCTGGTCCGCCGGAGAATGAAAGGTAAAGTCTTCCCGCTGCACCGGCATATCATCACCTCTTTCAGGTTTTTATCTATTGTAACAAATTTCAGAACAAACCGCAAGTTTTTATTGCAATCAATCCGGAATAATGATATAATTTTTTCGATCGAGAAGAATGAGGAGAACAATATGACCGTTTCGATACTGGGCTTGCCCGTTCAAAACGTGACGATGGAACAGGCTGTAGATGATGTTTACAGCTTTTTTGGCGCGCGTGAAAGTAAAATCGTGGTAACGCCCAATGCTGAAATTCTTCAGATGTATGTGAAACGTCCCGAGGTGCGCAGTGCAATGCTGGAGGCGGATTACGTGGTGCCCGATGGAATCGGGGTAATCCTTGCCGCCAAGCAGCTGAAAACGCCGCTGAAAGAAAAGGTGGCCGGGATCGAGCTGGGGATGCATCTGCTGGAACGCTGCGCAAAGGAAGGCAAGCGGGTGTATTTTCTGGGCGCAAAGCCCGGCGTGGCGGAGCAGGCACGGGCCTCTCTTTTAAAGGATCTGCCGGCCCTGCAGATTGTTGGCGTGCGGGATGGCTATTTCAAGCCGGAGGATGAGCCGGCGCTGATTGCGGAGATCAACCGGCTGGATGTGGACATGCTTTTTGTCTGCCTGGGTGCGCCCAAGCAGGAGCTGTGGATGGCAGCGCACCGGAAGGAGCTGAAGGTTGGCGTGATGCTCGGCCTGGGCGGAACGCTCGATGTTTTGGGCCATGCGGTGAAGCGTGCCCCGGCCTGGATGATACATTGCGGCCTGGAATGGCTCTACAGAACGATTAAGGAACCCCACCGGATCGGCCGGATCGCGCAGCTGCCGTTCTTTTTAATGAGTGTGCGGCGGCGGTCTAAAAAAAGTTAAATCCAGGGCGGAGCGCGGCTCCGCCTTTTTTGCAAAGGAGGCCCATTGCATGGGAGAAGCAACATTAAAGGTGCGGCTGCTCAGCCATACGCCAGACGGAGAGAAAATGATCGCCGCCGCGGCAAAGCTTTGCTATGCCCGCGCAGATATTGATACGGTGTTAGAAGGGCTGACGCCGGAAAAAACGCAAAATTTTCTGGAGATGCTCACCGCGATGGGGCATGAGAGCCCCCTCGAGCACCTGACCTTCACCTTCGGGATCGAAAATGTTTCCAGAGCGCTGCTTGCGCAGATCACCCGCCATCGTATCGCATCGTTCAGCGTGCAGAGCCAGCGGTATGTGGCGGAAGATGGCTTTGATTTTATTCTGCCTCCGGCGATTGCGGAAAATGCAGAAGCAAAGGCGCTTTATCTGGATACGATGGAGGAGCTCTCGCGCCGTTACAGCGCGCTTTCCGAACTGCTGCTCCAGAATACGCCCGGCGCCGCTGCCGACCGTAAGAAGGCGATCGAAGACGCCCGGTTTATTTTGCCCAACGGCTGCACCACCAAAATGATGGTCACAATGAACGCACGCAGCCTGCTGAATTTTTTCCGGCTGCGCTGCTGCAACCGTGCACAATGGGAAATCCGGGCGCTTGCAACGCAGATGCTTTTTCTGGTCAGGGACATCTGTCCTACCGTTTTCCGGCTGGCCGGCCCGCCCTGTATCAGCGGACACTGCCCGGAGGGCAAAATGTCTTGCGGGCGCGCGGCGGAAATGAAAAAAACGTTTCTGGGGGCTTGAAAAATGGGCAGACTATTGGTGATAGACGGGCTGGACGGCAGCGGCAAGGGTACGCATTCCAAGCTGGTAACGGCAAAGCTGAATGAGCTCGGCCATCCGGCGCTGCGGATTTCGTTTCCGGATTACGAATCTCCTTCCAGCACGCTGGTGCAGATGTATCTGCGGGGGGAATTCGGCAATCGGGCAGAAGACGTGAGTGCTTATGCCGCCTCTGTATTTTTTGCGGCGGACCGTTTTGCCGGATTTCGGTTGAAATATCAAAAGCCCTATGAGGAGGGGGTCATTCTGGTGGCCGACCGTTATACCACCTCCAATATCGTCCATCAGATGGGAAAGCTGCCGGCTGCTGAATGGGACGGCTTTATCCAGTGGCTCTCTGATTTTGAATACGAAAAACTGGCGTTGCCCCAGCCGGACGCCGTGCTTTATTTGGATATGCTGCCGGCTGTATCTCAACGGCTGATCGAGCGGCGGTATCGCGGGGATCTGAGCAAAAAAGATATTCACGAACTGGACGTCGGTTACTTGGAAAAAAGCCGGGAAAGCGCGCTGTATGTTGGCAAAAAGCTGGGCTGGCGCATGATTCCCATGTATGACGGGGCGGGTGTGCCCCGTAGCAAGCAGGAGAATTTTGAACTCATTTTCAGTCAGGTAAAAGAGGTATACCATGATCTTGGACTTTAAACAGCCGGAGCTCTCTCAGAAAGGGATTGTAGATCAGGTGGTGCGGGAGCAGGATATCAGAATGTGCGATCAGAGCTTTGGCAATCTGTTTTGCTGGGCGGGCTGCTATCGCGCGGAGTTGGCGGTTTGGAAGGAAAGCTTTATATCCCGCTGGGGCACGCGGATCTCTGTTCCGCTCGGGCCGCAGCGCCGGGAAATGCTGGAATCGCTGATGGCGGGGGGCACAACCCGATTCTTGGGGATCGATGAAGCCTATAAGGAATGGATGGAGCAGGCCTTTCCCGGCCGGTTCGTTTTTCGCCCCCAGCGGGACAGCGCCGATTATATCTACGACCGGCAGGCGCTGGAAACGCTCAAGGGGAAAAAACTGGCGGCCAAACGCAATCATATCAATTACTTTGAGCAGGCATACCGCTGGGAAATCCGGCCGCTTGGGCGGGATACGCTGGAAGATGTAAACCGGTTTAACAACTGGTGGTGCGCTGAAAACGCCTGCCTTCAGAATCTTTCCCTCAGAAGGGAGAGCTGCGCTGTCCGCCGGGGGCTGGATCATTTTGAGCAGCTCGGTTACCGGGGTATTGTGCTTTACGCCGATGGAAAGATCTGTGCCTTTACCTTTGGGGAACGGCTCGGCAGAGAGGGGTTTTGCGTCCATGTGGAAAAAGCAGACGCCGGGATAAGGGGCGCTTACCCGATGGTCAACCGTGAACTGATCAAAACGCTTCCGGCGGAGATTCAATGGATCAACCGGGAAGACGATGCCGGGGATGCGGGGCTCCGAAAGGCAAAGCTCAGCTATCACCCCGCGGTTTTGCTGATGAAATATGAAGCGGAGGTACAAGAATGAAAGAAATCGTCTATGTTTTGCTGGCGGAAGGATTTGAAGAGATTGAAGCGATTGCTCCCGTAGACCTGCTGCGGCGCGCGGGTGTAACGGTGGAAACCGTATCCATCGAGGAAAATAAAGTTGTGACCGGCGCCAGAGGCATCCCGGTGGTGGCGGATATCACCATCCGGCAGCTTCAGTTTGAAGCCATGCGGCTGCTGGTTCTTCCGGGGGGCTATCCGGGCTATGAAAATCTGGAAAAAAGTGCGGCGGTTAAAAGCCTGCTGCGGCGCGCGGCCGAGGCGGGCAAAGAGATTGCCGCGATCTGCGGGGCCCCTTCTGTTTTGGGGAAGCTGGGGCTGCTTGCCGGGCGCAGCGCTACCTGTTATCCGGGAATGGAGCAGCTGCTGAATTGCAGCGTTTTAACAGATCCGGTTGTTGAAGACGGGCCGTTTATCACATCGCGCGGGGCGGGGACAGCGCTTGCATTCGCGCTGGCGCTGGTGGCCCGGGTGGTCTCGCCTGAAAAGGCCGCGGAAATCCGTGCCGGTATCGTAATGCCATGACCCGCCGGGATATTTCAAAGGAAATTTCAGCGCTGCTGCTGGTTGTGCTTCTGCTGCTTCTCGGCCTGAGCTTCGGCCGGCAGTGGCTGCCTGCGCTGGGGCCTGCGCTTACCGTGGTGCTTTATCTTGTGATTTATCTGATTCCCATGCTGGTTTACATCAAGGTGCATCGCTATAAAACACGCGCCGCGCTGCGGCTGAAAGGCGTGGGGCCGCGGTATTGGATCTTTATTTTACTTTTCGGGCTTTCAGTCTGCCTGATTTCCATGCTGATCAATCTGGGAACCGGTGCGTTTTTTCGCGCGGTATTTCACGTTACCTTCGAGAATTCGATTGTAGATCTGGGAAGCGAAAATGCTGCGGCACTTACGCTGACGGCGGTTTTTTTACCCGCTTTTTCCGAGGAGCTTTTGCTGCGCGGGCTTGTGCAGGGGGAATATGAAAAATACGGAAGGACCATCGGGGTGCTGCTTACCGCGCTGATCTTTGCGTTTTTTCATACCAACCCGGTGCATTTTCCGGCGCTTTTTATTTCCGGCGTCTGTTACGGTGTGCTCACGATTCTGTTTCAAAGCGTTTGGCCGGCGTTCTTCGCCCATATGGTCAATAATGGCGTTGCGCTTCTGATCAGCCGGAATCAGGCGTTTCTCCGCTATATTCTGCAGGACCGCCTGTTTATCATTATGGCGGTGCTCCTTTGCTTTTTGATTCTGATCTTCACGCTGAAAATGCTGGAAACGGCAATTGCCGAGCGGCTGGGAAACGGCTATTTCAAGAAAAAAAGCACCAAATCGCTGGCCTATGGTGATCCGCTTACCAGCCCCTGGCTCTGGATTTTTATGGTTTTATGCGTGGGCAAGATGATTTATAACGGCTTTTTCCACTAAAAAAGAGAAGCGTTAAACAACGCTTCTCTTTTTTCTGTGTGTCTTTTTATTCAATTAATAGCTGTATTTTGATTTAAATGCGGCTGAGCCTCTGTTGGACGATCACTCGTGCGTTTTTGCTCTCAGCCTAACGACAAAACCCGTGAAAACAGTTTCGCCGAAGGGACTTCCGCCGAAAGATTCGATGATCCCTTTCCTCGTCACCTGCTGGTGGGATTACAGGCCCGGCGCTTCTTTTTTGTTCGACTTTTCAACCCTCCTCAACGAAAAGTATAACATTTTGATCCGATTTTGTCAATATAAAATTTAAAATAAAAACCGCCCCGGGGCGGTTTTTATGGTCAGCGGTTGTAAAGATCGGAAAGATGCTGGTAAACAGAAGGATCCAGGCGGGTAAAGGCCTCTTCTGTCAGCCGGAATTCCCAGTTGCCCTCGGCAACGCCGGGATGATTCATTTTTGTATCTGCGCCAAAGCCCAGCAGATCCTGCACCGGCACCATTACCAGCCTGGCCGGCGAGGCCCAGAGCGTTCTGAGAATCGAGCGGATTGCGGGATTGTCGGCGCCGCCGGCCTTCCAGTCTCCGCCGGGAAAGGCGCAGTAATCCAGGCAGTAGGCGCGTTCCTTCGGCGTGATTTCCCAAAGAAAACCGAGCAGCGTATTGTTATCGTGAGTGCCGGTATAGGCAACCGTATTGGGCAGATAGTTATGCGGCAGATGAATGCCGTCGTCCTGCCCCAGAAAGGCAAACTGAAGCACCCGCATTCCCGGCAGCCCGGTTTTGCGCAGCAGTTCCTCCAGCAGCGGATCGCGCACGCCCAGATCTTCTGCAATCACTGCGCCGGGATCAATCTCACGGAATAACGCGTCAAATAGCTTTAAGCCCGGCCCGGGAAGCCACTGCCCCTCTTTGGCGGTTTCGGCAGCCGCCGGTACCGCCCAATAGGCGCTGAAGCCGCGGAAATGATCGATTCGAACCCGGTCGAAAAGGGCGGCGGCGCTGCCCAGACGCGCAATCCACCAGGAAAATCCATCCAGCTCCATGGCGGCCCAATCATAAAGCGGGTTTCCCCAGCGCTGGCCGGTTTCGCTGAAAAAGTCGGGGGGCACGCCGGCAACCTCGGTTGGCAGCCCCTCTTCGTCCAGCGCAAACAGATGCTGATTGCTCCAGACATCGGCGCTCTCATAAGAAACATAAATCGGCATATCACCAATGATTTCAATGCCCTTTTCCCGGGCATAGGCGTGGATTTTCTGCCATTGGGTAAAAAAGAGATACTGAAGAAATACCGCTTCATCTACCGCGTCTTTGAGGCGCTCCGAAGCCGCCCGCAGCGCGCGGGGTCGCCGTTTGCGCAGCGGCTCCTCCCAATCGTGCCAGTCTTTTCCGGTATCTTCCTGCAGCGCCGTATAAAGCGCAAAATCCTCCAGCCAGGGATGCTGCGCGCGAAAGGCCGCCATTCCCTCCATGATTGCCGGGGTCCGGCGCCGGAATGCTTTATGGAAGAGCGCGCGGCGCTGGGGGCGCAGCGCGGTGAAGTCAACGGCATAGGAAGGGCCGATCCGGCAGCCGGCAAGCTCTTCTTTGGTGATCAGTTTTTCCTCAAAGAGCTGCTCCGGATCAATCAATAGAGGGTTGCCCGCAAAGGCGCTTACACTTTTATAGGGAGAGTTGCATCCGTCGGGGATCGAAAAGGGAAGCACCTGCCAGGCACGAAACCCACCCTTTTCGAGAAAATCAATAAACCGCATGGCGTCCCGCCCGAAGCAGCCGATTCCGTAAGGCCCCATCAATGATGAAATGTGCAGCAAAACGCCGCTGCTTCTTTTTTGCATTTCAATACCTCCGCGTTCTTAAATCCGTTTTATTTCATTGTGGTTTACCATTCGGTAAAAAATATACGCCGTTTTCAGTAAAAAATAGAAATAATAACAAAAATAAGGAGGTTTTAGCAACATGGTGTTAAATAAAAACAACATCACGTTATCGAATCACGCCGGGAAAGATGCTATAATACTATTATCTAAAATTATCGCATGAAGGATTTTCGCCCCAGGGCGGAAGGAGGGCCAAACCATGTCAACAAATAAAAAAGCATTAAGGCTTACCGCGCTCGGCACAGCGGTTTTAATCGCGGTTCCGATGCTGGCGTCCTGTGCCGGCGGCAGTAAGTATGAAGACAAAATGGGAGATCTGAGCTCTGTTTCGGTGATCCAGAAGCAGGAGCAGCAGGTGGTGGAGTATACCGGCGAGCCGCATATCACCTACCGTGATGTTTATGTGGAAGACGACGGCAGCGGCAATAATTCCAATAATAATAACAGCAGCAATAACAATAGTAACAATAATAATAGCGATAATAACAATAATAATTCCGACAACAATAATAACGGCGATAATAACGATAACAACAATAACAACAATCAAGAAAGCCCTAATCCGGATACCAGCGGTACGCCCGTTACGATGATGACGCAGAACCTGCGCGTTGTGGGCGGCGACTGGGATTATGTGCAGGCGGCTGACGGCGCGCAGAATACGGTGCATATCCGGACCTACCGGTTCCAGGAGCTTGTAAACAGATACGATCCCGATGTGATCGCACTGCAGGAATGCGGCGAATCCTGGATTACACAGGGTCTGCCGATCGTGATGGGCTCTACTTATGCGATGGAATATAAATACCGTGCGGATTCCAGCAAGGAATCTACGCCGGTGCTTTATAAAAAAGATAAATACGACCGGGTAGACGGCGGCTTTTTCTGGCTTTCGGATACGCCGGATGTTTCTTCCCCATCGTGGGATGAAAAGGATCAAAACGGTATTCCGGGCCGAATTTGCTCCTGGGTGAAGCTCCGGGATAAGGCAACGGGCGTAACCTTTAATTTCTATTCCACCCATTTCGGCCTAACCTCGTTATCCCAAAAGAATTCGGGCCTGCAGTTTGCACAGCTGTTTTCACAGCTCGCGAAAGGCACTTACGCATTTGTGCTCGGCGATTTTAACCTTAAATATCGGGGTGAGGAATATAATGCATTTATGGATGATGTCCGGATTACGGATCTGCGTGAGGTAGCCGAATCCATGGCTTCAGACGGCCTGGCAACCATGGGCGATATGAGAAACGGCAGTTTCAACGGCTATAATTCGGAGTATGCAGACGGCGGCGGCAGCTATATTGATCATATCCTGGCGAAGCCCAATTCCAAATTGGCGGTAGATTTCTACGGCGTTCTCTACGATCAGATCGGCGTGGAAGGAAAAGAGATTTCGGTGCCGACCGGCTATATATCCGATCACTTTGCCGTACTCTGCAAGGTGCGGCTGAATACCAGCCAATCCTATGCGGATTATTATGCATCCGGAGCTTGATCCAGAAATTTGAAAACAGAATGATTATGGCGGCGCGGTTATTTTTGAGACCGCGCCGCCTTTTTAAAAAGAAAGGAAGTAGACGCAATGAATAAAAGGATGGCGGCGGGCCTGATTTTACTGGCACTTCTCTTAACGCTGTGCGGCTGCAACCGTGCGCAGGAAACCAGCATCACGGTGATGAGCCAGAATCTGCGCGTGGATTCAAGCAGCGATGGAGAGGATAACGATGTGCTTTATCGTTCAGACCGGCTGATCTGGCTGCTGGAGCAATACCGGCCAGATGTGGTTGGAATGCAGGAATATACTTCCAATTGGGATTTTATGCTGACAGATTTTCTGGAGGAAAGCGATTATCAGATTGTTTTCGAGTATCGGGCTCAAGGAGATCAGGAGGCCACCCCTATTCTTTATAATGCAAAAAAACTGGAGCTGGAGTCTACCGAATTTTTCTGGTTATCGGAAACACCGGAGCAGGAATCCCCTTCCTGGGACGATGGCGAGGGCAGGCGCTGCCGGATCGCGACCGAATGTGTTTTTAAAGAAAAAAGCACGGGGATTCGTTTTGTTCATATCAACACGCATTTCGGGCTGACAACACTTTCCCAGAGCGGGGGAGGGGCGCTGATCCATCAGCGGGTAAAGGAAAAATACGCGGATATGCCGGTTTTTGTTACCGGGGATTTCAACTGCCAGGAGGGCAGCGAGGGTTATCGGAACATTACGGAAGACGGCCTGCTGACGGATAGTTTTTTGCTGGCAGAGGAGTTCGGCAATATCTGCGGAACCTTTAACGGCTTCAAGGATGACGGGGGCAGTGCGGTGATCGACTTTATTTTTGTTACGGAAAAGGTTTCACCCGGCTATTACAGCGTATTGAATGAAAAGCCGGAGGGGAAGTTTGTTTCCGATCACTTTGCCGTTTTAACCCGCAACACCGTTTCCCGATAGAGGAAACCGGCCGGCAACTGAAAGTTGCGGGGAAGTAAAGCAGAAGCGGTGGCGGCCGCGGCTGTGTAACCGGTAGAATAAGGGCAGACGGCTTGTATCGTCAATCTATAGCAAAGTGAGGAAATCAATGTGACGCTGGAATTTGGCAGCCGGCTTGCCCGGCTTCGGAAAGAGCGGGGCTATTCGCAGGAAGAGCTGGCAGAGAAGCTGGGGGTTTCCCGGCAGGCGGTTTCAAAATGGGAGCGCGGGGGTTCACTTAGATAAAGATACCACACCAATCCCACGCTGACTTTTGCTCAACCAATACAGCCGGAGGGCTGGATAACAAGAAAAGGCGGTATGCGCCCCGTGGAGGGGTAGCATATCGCCTTTTCTTGTGGGGGTTTCCAAAGGGGGCAACGCCCCCATTTGGCACACGACTTTGCGAAGCAAAGTGTAGTGTGT
>QAKW01000056.1 GCA_003343605.1 Clostridiales bacterium | reverse complement strand
ATGCAGAAATTACGGTCTTATTTTCGGCCTATTTCAGAATGTGAAGCATCTGGCTGCCATTGTGCAGTGCGGGGTACTGCTGATTTTCAGCATTATTTGCATTCCTGTGCTTTTTATGAAGCGCTTTCGCTACGGGCTGAAGCTCGGCAGTGCTTTGCTGCTTGGCGGTGCGCTTGGTAATGTTGCAGACCGGCTGTTCCGGGGATATGTGGTGGATTACATCCGTTTCCCGAAAGCCCGGTTTAAAAAATTTGCCCGGCTGGTTTTCAATCTGGCAGATTTTCTGATTTTGGCAGGTTCGGTTTTAATGGCGATTTTTGCGCTGGCGGGGGAGAAAAAATGAATTTGACCGAAGAATTATGGAAGCTTCAGGATCTGAAATACCGGGATTTTCACAGCCGTCTGGTCCCCAATATTCCGAAAGAACGGATGATCGGCGTTCGGACCCCTGCACTGCGTGCGCTGGGGAAAAAAGCAGCGCTGCTGCGGGAAGGCCAGGTATTTCTGACCGATACGCCGCATTTTTACTATGATGAAAATAATCTGCATGGCGCGCTGATCGAATATGGGCGGTATTCTTTTGAAACAACGCTGACGCTGATAGGGGATTTTTTGCCCCTGATCGATAACTGGGCGACGTGTGACATGTTTATTCCGTCTGTTTTTAAAAAAAATCCCGCTCAGATGCTGCAGATCATTCCTTTATGGCTGCAAAGCGATCATCCTTATACAGTAAGATTCGGTGTCAACTGTTTGATGCGGGATTTTCTGGATGGGCAATTCAGCCCAGCGCATTTTAGATGGCTGAATCAGATTCAAAACACTGATTATTATGTGAAAATGGGGATTGCGTGGTATTACAGCATTGCTTTAATCAAACAGTGGGATGAAGCGTTTCCAGCGATCAGGCGGGGACTGCCGGATCCCTGGATCCAAAATAAGAGTATTCAGAAAGCCCGGGAAAGCTACCGCCTTACCAACGATCAAAAAGATCTATTGCTACAATATAAAATCCCAATTCAAAAGGAGAAAGTAAAATGAACGCTCAGCAATTACGCCATTGTTTGGAAATGCCGCAGGGCCCGGTAGACGCCGTGCTGGATACCGATGCCTTCAACGAGGTAGACGATCAGTTTGCCATTGCCTATATGCTGCGCAGCAGCAACCGCATTCATACAAAAGCCATTTATGCAGCGCCGTTTTACAACAGCCGTTCCGTATCGCCGGCAGACGGTATGGAAAAAAGCTTTCTGGAAATTCAGAAGCTGCTGCAGCTCTGCGGCAGAGAAGATATAGAGGTCTATCGCGGCAGCGAAGCTTATCTTGAAAATGAAAAAACAGCCATTGTTTCTCCGGCGGCGGAGCATCTGGCAAAGCTGGCAATGCAATATCACCCCGAACAGCCGCTCTATATTATTGCGATCGGCGCGATTACCAATGTTGCTTCCGCACTGCTGCTGAATCCCGCGATCAGGGACCGGTGCGTGGTGGTCTGGCTTGGCGGGCACGCACACCATTGGCCGGATACCAAAGAATTTAATCTGTGGCAGGATGTTGCGGCGGCGCGCGTTGTTTTTTCCTGCGGCGTTCCGGTCGTGCAGCTTCCCTGCGGCGGGATCGTAGATCATTTTACGGTGACGGTCCCGGAACTGCGGCAATGGCTGGTGGGCAAAAACGAGCTGGCGGATTATCTGGCAGAAAATGTGATTAGCTGCTGCCATGATCCGGAAAAAGCCTGGTCGAGAGTCATATGGGATGTTACCGCTGTGGCCTGGCTGACCGGGGATAAGCAAAAATTTCTTTTATCCAAAATCGTTCCGGCACTGCTTCCAGACTATGAGGGGCAATATGATTTTGCACATCCGGCTCAGCCGATGGCCTATGTCTATCATATTTGCAGAGATGCGCTGATGAATGATCTGCTTCAAAAGCTTTTGGCACAGGAGTGAAATATGAAGGTACTGAATTTTGGCTCGCTGAATATCGATCATGTTTATCAGGTTGCGCACTTTGTGCAGCCGGGGGAAACGCTTGGTGCCGAAGCCTACTGTAAAAATGCCGGCGGCAAGGGGCTGAATCAGTCGATCGCTCTGGCGCGGGCAGGCGCAGAGGTTTATCATGCGGGGCAGATTGGCAAAGACGGGCTGTTTCTCAAGGAGCTGCTGGAGCAGGAGGGAATTGATACCCGTTTTCTTAAAGTAGCGGAAGAGGAGCCCACCGGCCACGCGGTCATCCAGGTAGATACACAGGGGCAGAATTCCATTCTGATCTTCGGCGGCGCCAACGCGGCTGTTTCGGAGCAGGATATGAAGCGGGTGTTTGCCGGCTTTGCGGCAGGGGATCTGGTTATATTTCAAAATGAAATTGCCGGGCTGCCGCAGATGCTGAAATTTGCCGCGCAGGCCGGGCTCAGAATTGCGCTGAATCCCTCTCCGATCAATGAAGCACTCAGCGTAAGCGACCTGACGCTGGTTCATTATTTTATCATGAATGAAATTGAAGGCGCCGCGATTACCGGAAAGCATGAGCCGATCGAAATCCTGGATGAAATGCACCGGCTGTATCCGAAAGCCGGGGTGGTTTTAACCTTGGGAGCGCAGGGTGCCTGCTATGGCGATGGAAGCACGTATGTTTTTGAAGAAGCCCGCACAGTAAAGGTTGCTGATACAACGGCGGCGGGAGATACCTTTACAGGCTATTTTTTGGCCGCGCTTTTAAACGGTTTTTCTCCTGCGGCCGCACTGCGCAAGGCGACCGATGCCGCGGCAATCGCCGTATCCAGAACGGGGGCCGCCTGTTCGATTCCCAGATGGGATGAAGTAAAATAAAAAAACCACTGCCTTTGCTTTAGCAGAGGCAGTGGTTTTATTTCAGGCAAATAAGCCGGCTTCCAGAGCGGAAGCGGTTCTTTCCGGTTGCCGGATCTGATTCTGGAGCAATCGATTGGTATATTGCGCTTCGGCGGTATGATTTTCTGCCAGATCTTCCATAGCGGCTGCCAGAAGATCGATCCGGTTTACGGGCCCGGCCGGCGGAAGGAGAAACCAAGCTGAAAACAACTGCATCAATACAACATACGGGCGCACGCGTAGATTTCGGTTGGTGATATCCCAGTAGGTATCCAGCGCGCATTGAACAAAAGATTCCACTCTCTGATTGAGCAGCTGCTTCGGCAGACTGATAAAATGAACGCCATAGCGCTCTTTGACCGTCAGACTTTTTAAAAATTCCGGCTCACTGAAAATGGCCTGCATTTCTTTGATTAATCCGGCTTCATCCACCTGAAGGGAGCCAAAGATCAGCAATTCCCAAAGCATAAAATCAAAAGCGCGGGTATAAAGCAGCTCATCCCATTCATACCGGGGATAGCTTTTTTTGAGAATGGCCTTCATTTTGGGAAGCAGCCGCGTGCATTTATACCAGTAGGTTTCCTTTGTAAGCCAGAAATCAGCCGCTTTTGCAATTTTATTGATACAGGAGGATTCTTCCAGCGCCGTATCTCGCGGCGCGACATAATAATGATAAAGCGAGCGGGAAAGGCTGACTACCGTTTTGGCATAAATCATGTTTGCAAGAGTAAACAATCCGTCTTCACAGAAATCGACTTCTTCATCAAACCCTTCTCGGATAACAGATCTGCGGTAAAGCTTATTCCATGGAACCTGTGCCGCAAATGTATTTTGGTAAAAAAAGACACGATCCCGATGCTTCTGAAAATCAAGCGTACAATCACCCAGATAATTTTTGATGGAGGGATGTTCAAAATTACAAACCACCAGATCAGCATTTTTTTCAAGACAGGCGCCCAGCATATGCTCCAGCATATCGGGTTCAATATCGTCATCGGCATCGACAAACTGAATAAATTCTCCCACCGATTGGCGCAATCCCAGATTTCGTGCAGCGGATACACCGGCGTGCTGCTGCCGGATCAGATGGATCCGCCGGTCTAAACCGGCGTAACGCCGAACGATTTCGGGAGAATGATCGGAGGAACTGTCATCAATCATCAAAAGTTCAAAATTGGAATAGGTCTGGTGTAAAATGCTTTGTATGCAGCGGTCGATCGTTTTTTCATTATTATAAAACGGCACAATAATACTGATCAGATTCATCTGTTTCCTCCTTTAGTTGAAAGTGCTCCGCAGGTATTATAGGAGAGGGGCCGGCGATAAACGGATTCATAGACCATTTTACAGGCCTGATAGGCCTTTTCGGCCATCTTTTCCGCATTTTCTTTCCGGCTCAGTTTGGGATCCGGCGTAATCGGCTGTAATATATGCAGATCAAAATAATATACCGGCAGACCTTCTTCATCTTTTTTGCCGCTGTTGCGGTAGGTAATAAACTGCGGCACAACCGGAACGGCATATTTTGCGGCAATATGAAAAGCACCGGATTTAAAGGGGCGCGGTTTGGCATAATGCCACCACATGGAAGCCTCCGGATAGATCAGCAGAAAATTGTTGCGCCGCACCAGCACCTCTTCGACCATTTGGTTGAAACAATGATTTCCACGAATGGTCTCACTCATCGGCAGCATATCGCCCGCGCGCATCATTTCACCCAGAAAGCCCTTCATATTATTAAAAGGCGCTGCTACAACAAAAGTACGATGTCCGCGGGCAGCCCACTGCACTGCAAGGCAATCGAATTTTGCTACATGATTGCAGGTAAGCACTGCGGCGCCGAGTTTTTCAAGGTGCTCACGGCCAAACACCCTGGTTTTCATCACAAAACGGTTCTGATATACGGTAAAGGGCTTCACAATGAAAAATTTTTCAAGAAAATATTTTATTTTTTCCAATGCGGAGCGGTTGTTCGGATAGTGATACTCTTCAGTTACCGGGATAATCAGTTCTTCCGGAATTGGATCGATATGGCAATCGAAGATTCCTTTTTGCTCGTTTTGCTGTATGCGGGCACAAATTTCCGTGCGCGTCATCTGAATGCCTCCTTTCGGAAATTCCGGTTCCATTTTTCCAAAGCTTCCTGATATTCTTCTAAAACGGGATCAAAATCATAAAGGTGATAAATACGATGCATTCCTTCAATATCCCAGGGCTTGATATTAACCGTATGATAAAACGGAAGCCAGCGAATCGATTTTGAAAAGTGGCGGATGACGGTATCCTCTTTCATTTTCCGCTGTTCATTATAGCACCGGGGAAGAATACATTTGTTTTTTGCCAGCCGGTTGATGGCGTCCTGATCCGGAAAGGGCGTTTTCTTTTCGGCGCAAAATTGCCTTGCACGCTGAAAAAAACCGCTGCTTCGGATGGCCTCCAGATCCAGCAGCAAAACACCCGCGTTGATATAACGAGGATGAATGAATATTTTTCCAAGATAATCCAGTACGCCCGCATACGGGCTGCCGCCGGTATCTACTTCAAAAACGGGGGCAATATCCCGTGCCGCCGCGGTATCGGCATCGAGATAAAGAATTTTTTCCGGCAGCGGCAGCTCATCCGCAAATAGGCGCAGCAGGGTATAGGGCGTATAGACACTGTTGAGATTGGGGCTGTTTTTCATTTCGGAAAGGAAAAGTTCTGTTATCCCATACACTTTTAAGCGGCTGCGCGGCTCTTTTTCTTTGAGAAGCGATTCCATAAAGCAGCCCTGTTCTTCTGTAAGAGGCGTAAAAAGGGGATTTATGCCGAAAAGATCCATTGTTAAAATGGAAACATCCAATGGCTCCGAAGCCGTTTTCGCAATGGAAAGCAGCGAAATCAAAATGCCATCAAACATTTTGCCGTTGCCGCAATAAAGCAAAGAAATCATAGGGAAGCCTCCGGGTTCTTTCGATATTCTGTAAATGCGTAATTATCGGGATTTTCCGCCCGCTTTCGCATCGCCTGATAAACCTGGCTGTGGAGGTCTTGCTGCCGCTCTTTTACCTGCGGCGCTGCGCTGAAGAAGGGCCCATCCAGATAAACAATGATCCGGGGCTTGCCCCGCCGGGATTTGCGGTAGGTAACCGTGAAAGCAAAAACAGGTGCCTGTATTTTTGCGGGATAGTGAAAAGAGGTGGCCGGGAAGGGCCGAATCCAGGTACAATAGGGCCAGATGTGAGCCTCAGGATAAATCACAACCGCCGCACCCTCGGAAATGCGCTGCCGGATTGCCTCATGAAACGGTTTGAAGCCGCTGCGTGCAGTAGGCACCGGAAGTGCGCCGAGCATCATCATCAGATTTCGGGTGCCGGGAAGAGCGATATTATCGGGATTCACAATAAAATAATGATTTTTAGGGAACCCGAAAAGATTCGGAATAAAAGCATCCGCCGGAATCTGCGTATGATTTCCGTAAAAAAAACAGCCGGTTTTTCGATAGGGGCGCAGCTTTTCTCTGCCCACAAAACGCGGCCGGAAACGCATGTGTGTATATAGCCATGCAAACGGCGTCATGATCCCGCGATAAACAATCAGGCGTAAAAACCGGAATACCGGGTTTCGCCTGATAAAGGGAAAGGAGGCGTCTATTTTCACGCTCCTTCTCGGTCCTACACCGGAAAACTCATCCTTCAGAGGGTCGTTGTAGTAAATGATTTTCTGCCGCATGGAGCCACCTCTCGCATATTTGATTTTTACCATCTTATCAGGAGAGCCCTATTTTTAAAAGTACAAAAAACCGGAACCGGTGTATAAATATAAAAGAATTCGGCCTGCCTCTCTACAAATCCGAGAAGATGTGCTCTACAAATTGTAGAGTTCCGGAAAAGAGTTGCTTTTTAGGCCGGAATCTGCTAAAATAAGGGCATGATTAGAGAAGTAAAACCGATTATTGCAGAAAATCTGGCTATGCTGCGCAAGGAAAAGGGAATGACCCAGGCGGAGCTTGCGGAACGGCTGGATTATTCCGATAAGGCGATTTCCCGCTGGGAACATGGCGATACGCTGCCGGATATGAACGTTTTATGCGAGCTTTGCGATTTTTACGGCGTAACGCTCGACGATCTGGTCCATAAAGGAGAAGACCATTCAAAAATGCGTTCGGTTGTGAAAAAGGATTTTGGGAACCGGCTGATTATCTGCGCCCTGCTTGTATCCATCGTTTGGCTGATCGCCACGATCATTTATGTTTACACCAGTATCATTATGGGAAAAAATGCATGGCGTATTTTTATCTGGGCCATTCCGGTTTCCTGCATTGTGATAAGTATTTTTTTCCGCCATGCGCGCTCTGCTGTTTTTTCTCTGGTAATCACCTCTGTGCTTACCTGGACATTGCTTACGGCGGTTTATATCCAGATGCTTTCCTATAATATTTGGCTGATCTATCTGATTGGTGTTCCGGCACAGGCTATTATCGTTTTATGGTTCAGCCGGAAATTCCGCAAGTAACTTTTACCGCTCATTATGAGGGTAAATTTATATTGAACGGAGGAACATTTATGAAACCGGAATTATTGGATTTTTTAGAAAAAGCGCGGCAGCACTGCCTGAATCCATCAATTTTACCGGATCCCGCCCTGCTCTCAAAGCGTGAACACTATTGCGCGCAGCCAATGATTGAATACCGCCAATGCGTAGACGAAGGAAAAGACGTGGCTGCATTAAAGCCCCTATTCGAAGGGCTTGATGAAATGCCCGATTCCCTTGAAAAAGAGCAGCTCGCATATGGCCTGTTTGAAGAAATCTCCGCCGCTGAGCAACGGCGGGATTATCCTTATACCGAACCCTCTGATTTGGAGGATATCCGCCAATACAATCAAGGAAACCAGGTTTCACAAAAAATTCCAACAGCGGTGGAACTGAAAGAAAAGATCCACGGAGCCTGGATGGGAAGAATCATCGGGTGTATGGCCGGGAAGCCGATAGAAGGCATTTACCGGAAAGAATTGATTCCCTTTTTAAAGGAGATCGGAAACTATCCGTTCTCCAGATATATCCTGCGCAAAGACCTGAATGATGAATTATGTGCTAAATACAAGTTTGATTTTAATTCCAGAAAGTATCCGGACGAGTGTTCTTTTGCTATTTCTGACGATGATACGAATTATACGGTTCTCGGCTGGAAGATCATCGATAAATTCGGGCGTGATTTTACGACTGAAGATGTGGGAAGAACCTGGATTTATAAGCAGCCGAAATACGCCTATTGTACCGCTGAATTGGTTGCATTTCTAAACGTAACCAATGGTTATCGGCCACCGCATACCGCAACGCGGATGAATCCATACCGGGAGTGGATTGGTGCGCAGATCCGGGCGGATTATTATGGATATATCAACCCGGGGAACCCAGGAATGGCGGCTGAAATGGCCTGGCGCGACGCTTCTTTATCGCATGTGAAAAATGGGATTTACGGGGCAATGTGGGTTGCGGCGATGCTGGCACAGGCGGCGGTCAGCAACGATATCAAAGAGATCATTTTAACCGGTCTGAGAGAAATTCCGGCAATGTCGCGTCTGTATGAAAGCATTATATCCGTAATTGCCCGCTGGGAAGACGGCGCGGATTTCGAAACCTGCATGTCGATGATTTACGACCGATGGGATGATGAAAAAAGTTATGACTGGTGCCATACCATTCCAAACGCTCAGATTGTTGCGGCCGCCCTGCTTTACGGGGATGGAGATTTTGCGCAATCGATCTGCCTTGCTGTGCAGAGCGGTTTTGATACCGACTGCAACGGCGCTACGGTCGGCTCTATTGTTGGGCTGATCAATGGAGCCGCCGGTATTCCGGAGGAATGGGCGGAACCGATTCATAATAAACTTGAAACCACCATTTTCGGAATCGGCACGGTTGCGGTGGACGAACTGGTTGAAAAAACCATGCGCCATCTGCCAAACTGATGCATAATTCCGGAGAAACCTTCATATCCATATACAAACGAATCTGGAAACATGGAGGTTCCTCACATGACCAATACAAGCATTTATCAGGATATCGCGACCCGAACCGGCGGAGACATTTATATCGGTGTGGTGGGACCGGTCCGCACGGGAAAATCCACCTTTATTAAAAAATTCATGGAGAATCTTGTGATCCCGAATATTGCAAACGAGCATAAACGGGAACGCGCGATCGATGAACTCCCGCAATCGGCTGCGGGAAAAACCATCATGACAACAGAACCCAAATTTATTCCCGATGAGGCAGCGGAGATCACCATGGAGGATAATACCCGCTTCAATGTACGCC
>QAKW01000081.1 GCA_003343605.1 Clostridiales bacterium | reverse complement strand
TCTCTAAAAAGATCCCCGCTAAAAACTTTTATATGACCCGGGCGATCGAATACATTAAGGAAAACTATAATCAGAATCTGAGCGTAGAAAATATTGCGAATATGCTGGGCATTGAACGCAGCTATCTTTCCCGGCTATTCAAGATCTATAAGAATAAAAGCACGCAGAATTACATTATTGATTATCGCATTCAGCGGGCCAAAAAAATGTTTGAGGAAGAAGATTTGAATGTTTCGCAGGTCTGTACAGCGGTAGGGTATACCAATATTTACTGCTTTTCACGTATTTTTAAGAGTCGGGTGGGGATGAGCCCGAAGGAATACCGAGAGATGTGTAAGCGAGAAAATAAAGACGTGGAATAAAGCGAGAAGCGCCGGATCCGATCGGATCCGGCGCTTTTTTCAGCAAACATAGGCAGGGGTATAGGCGGAAATGGAAAAGGTTCTCTTGATAATGCTGAGCCGCATCAGCGCATCTTTGGCGGTGATCGTAAATCCAAGCCGGGATAGGAATTCCAGTTCCTGCCGGCTGGAAGGCAGGCAAAAAGAATAAAGCTCTGTTAAATTCATTTCAGAAAATCCTTTTCTCAGCAGTTCTTCCAGGATTTCGCTTCCGTATCCCCGGCGGCGGTAATCCGGATGGACATAACAGCTGATTTCACCATTGGAATGCCTGCGGGCAATACTGCCGCAGCCAATCACCTGCCGATCCAGCAGCGCAAGATAATTTTTGTCTGTCCAGTTTTTTCCATATCCTTCGTGGCTGCCTTCCAGAAAACGCCGTGCCATTCCGCGAATCTCAAGGGTGGGCTGGTAATACATTTCGTTGGCGTCGTTGCGGAACAGGGAAAGAAAGGCTTCCCGATCGTTTCTGCGATAAGGAATTAAAGAAACGTGGTTCAGCATGGTGGCTTATATTTCTCCTTTAAAAGATTAATAATGCGTTTTTCAAGGCGGGATACCGCAACTTGGGAAAGCCCCAGCTCTGCCGCAGCCGCGCTTTGCGTCTGATCCTGAAAAAATCGCAGGATAATAAGGCGCCGTTCCATCGGGGGAAGGGCGCTTAATATATCTCGGGCCAATACCCGGTTGATGGCATGATCCTCCGGCGATTCAATGCTGGGGGTAACGCCGCCTTCTTCCGGCGGCAGATCCAGAGAAACCACCTGTTGAGTGGCCTCTGTTGCAGTTAAAATATCTTCCGGGCGCAGCCCGGTTGCTTCCGCGATTTCAGAAAGTCTGGGCTCCCGCCCGAGCCGCTGTGTCAAATCCCGGGAAGCCCGGTCGATGCGAAATTTATCTTCTTTATATTTCCTGGAAACTTTTACGCTTCCATTATCACGCAGGTAGGTTTTGATCTCGCCGATGATTTTTGCAACCGCATAGGTTGAAAAACGAACCTGCTTGCTTTCATCAAAATCTCTTGCAGCTTTGATCAGGCCCATGGACCCAATCTGTATTAAATCCTCATCTTCTACTCCAAATCCCCGATATCGCTTCGCCACCATACGTACGAGGCCAAGATTTTCCTCTACCAGGCGGTCTTTGAGGGCCGGCATTCCTATTTCAGGTCTTGGACTGTATGTATTTGGTAAAGGTGACAGTTGTTCCAATCCCCGGTTTGGAGGTCACTTTAACCTTATCCATAAAGGTTTCCATAATGGTAAAGCCCATGCCGCTGCGTTCTTCTTCATTGCCGGTTGTAAAGAGCGGTTCCATCGCCTGCTCAATATCTTCAATTCCACGGCCTTTATCTTTGATGGAAATTACCAGTTTGCCGCCTTCGTAAAGCCGGCCCTGAATGGTGATCATCCCGAGTTTTTCATTATAACCGTGCACAATACAGTTAGTAACCGCTTCACTTACGGCTGTTTTGATTTCACTGATTTCCTCTACAGTTGGATCCAGCTGTGAGGCAAAGGCCGCCACCGCAACCCGCGCGAAGCCTTCATTGGCGGAGCGGGAAAGAAACGACAGCCGGATGCTGTTTATCGCTTTCATTTTTCATCCTCCTTAACGGTTACATAACGGGTAATTTGCGCCATGTCGAAAATTTTTTTGGGTGCGCCGTTTAAATGACGGATTTCAACGCCTCCGTCCATGCTGTTCATCAGCCGCCTGCGTCCCATTACAACGGCCAGGCCGGAACTGTCCATAAAACTTACGCCGCCGAAATCCAGAACAAGAAGTGCCGGCCGCAGACGCTTGATTTTAAAATCAATGCTGTCGGATAGTCCTTTGGCGCAGTGATGATCGATTTCTCCGTTCAGCCGTACCTCCAGCTCATTGAAGTTTTCCTGAAATGTTATATTCATGTGAACCTCCTGCAAATAAAAAAGCAACCTTCTGATATTTTATCAGAAGGTTGCTTGGAAAAATGTCGTTTTCTGTTGTTAAAAAATCTTTTTCAGCGCGCGCGTCATTCCGCCGGCGAGATAAAACGAACCTGCCGCAACGATCGCGCCGCCGCCGCATAGATCCCTTGCCAGTAATGCCGCTTCGGCCTCCGAATCGCAGGCATAACTGTTCGCACAATAAAGGGAGGCAATATCCCGCAGCTCATGCGCCGGCATCGCCCGGGATACCGGGAGGCCGATGCAGATAAAGGCTTTGGCTCGGAGTGCCAGCTTCTGGATCGCATATTGATAAGGCTTATCCCGCATCATACCAAAAATAATCACCGGCTCAGAAAGCGTGCTGTTGGAATCCAGCGCCTCGCATAGGCTGTTGATTCCTTCCACGTTATGGCCGCCGTCAATGATTATGGGCGGCTGCGCATGGATCTGATCCAGCCGGGCGTGGATATAGGCGTTTTGCAGGCCGGTTTTCAGCTGATCATCGGTAAAAGTGATCTGTTTTTTCGCGCGCAGCAGTGTAAGCGTTTCAATCGCGGTAACCGCATTGAAACACTGATACTTTCCTAAAAGGGAAAGCCGGAAAGGAACACCCCGATAGGCAAAAAGGGTTCCGCCGGCAGGATCAAAGAGCTGCTCCAGGGCTTCTGGATCGCCGGTATGAAGCTCTGCGTTCATTTCCCGGCACCGGCTGCTTACAACGGTTTGCACTTCCTTTGTGTTTTTACAGTATAAAACAACCGGGCAGCCCGGCTTGATGATTCCGCATTTTTCAAAGGCGATTTTTTCGAGGGTATCTCCAAGATATTCGGTATGATCCATTGAAATCGAGCAGATCACGGCGGCCAGCGGTTTTTGAATAATATTTGTTGCATCAAAACGTCCGCCCAGCCCCACTTCCAACACAACGATTTCGCAGCCGCATTCCAGAAAATAGAGAAGGCCTACCGCGGTAACTAATTCAAATTCTGTTGGGGGTTCTAAACCGTTTTCAATCAGCCTGCCGGCGGCGCTTTGCACCTGCTGTGTCAGCGATGCCAGCCTTTTTTGCGGGATCATCCGGCCGTTCACGGTGAAGCGTTCCCTGAAATCAAAAACATAGGGGGAGGTATAGCAGCCGGTACGATAGCCGGCTTGCTGCAAAACAGAGGCGATCATGGTTGCAGTGGATCCTTTGCCGTTGGTACCGGCAATATGGATAAACTTAAGCCTCTCCTGCGGATTACCAAGCTGCTGCATCAGCGCTTTTATACGGTGAAGCCCGGGTTTTGTGCCATGAGCATGCTGGGCATGAATAAAATCCAGCGCCTGGCGGTAATTCATCATGATTTTTTCATTTCCTCTATGCTCTCCCGCAGGGAGGCGGCAAGGGCCTGGTATTTTTCCAGCTTGCCTTTTTCCGCCTCTACCAGAGCAGCAGGCGCTTTATCGAGAAAGCCTTTGTTATGCAGCTTTCCTTCCACACGGGCAAGCTCTTTTTCCGCTTTTTCCAGCTCTTTTGAGAGCCGCGCAATCTCCAAAGCGACATCCACCAGTTCCGCAAAGGGAATATAAAGATTGGCGCCGGAGCAAACCAGCTTCACCGCGCTTTCAGGAGGCGCCGCATTGAGAACGATCCGGTCGCAGCCGGCCAGCTTCTGATAATAACGCTCTGCATTGCAAAACCAGCCTTCATTTTTGGTTTCAATATAGAGCGAGGCTTTTCGGGTATGCGGTACATTCATTTCTGCGCGGCGGTTCCGAATGGCTTTGATGGTTTCCATGATATGTTCCATCTTTTCCGCACCGGAAGGGAACATAAAAGCGGCATCATATACCGGAAACTTTGCGGTGACGATCGCCTCTTCCCGCACAGGAAGCGCCTGCCAGATTTCTTCTGTAATAAAGGGCATAAAGGGGTGCAGCATTTTTAGTGCTCCGGAAAAAACATGCAGCAGAACCCGTTGCGCGGAGGCGCTTTCTTCTCCGCCGGCATAAAGGCGGGGCTTTACCAATTCAATGTACCAGTCGCAGAAACAGTCCCAGATAAAATCGTATATTTTCTGAAGAGCAAGGCCGATTTCGAATTTATCCAGATTTTCCGTAACATCCCGCACTACCTCATTATAACGTGTCAGAATCCATTCATCCTCCGGCTGGAGCCCCTCCCCGGTAAAGGAGAGATTTTCTTCCTTCAGATTCATTAAGATAAAGCGTGCGGCATTCCATACCTTATTAGCAAAATTCCGGGCGGATTCCACGCGTTCCGGATAAAAACGCATGTCGTTGCCGGGCGCATTGCCGGTGGCAAGCGTAAAACGCAGCGCATCGGCGCCATATTCCCTAATTACTTCCAGCGGATCGATCCCATTCCCCAGAGATTTGCTCATTTTGCGGCCTTGACTGTCACGCACCAAACCATGCATCAAAACATGTTTAAACGGCACGCCGTCCATCTGCTCCAGACCGGAAAAAATCATTCTGGCAACCCAGAAAAAGATAATGTCGTAGCCCGTTACCAGAACGCTGGTGGGGTAATAATAGTCCAGTTCCTTGGTTTTTTCCGGCCAGCCGAGCGTGGAGAACGGCCACAGTGCGGAAGAAAACCAGGTGTCCAGCACGTCCTCTTCCTGGCGGATCTTTTCACTCTTGCATTTAGGGCATATTTTTACATTTTCCCGGGAGATGATCATCTCACCGCAGGTTTCGCAATAATATGCCGGAATGCGGTGACCCCACCAGAGCTGGCGGGAGATACACCAGTCGTGAACATTTTCCATCCAGTTGAGATAAGTTTTATAGAAACGTTCCGGAACAAATTGGGTTTCGCCGCGTTTTACGGCAGCGATCGATTTTTCAGCCAGCGGCTTCATTTTCACGAACCACTGCATTGATGCCATTGGCTCTACCGTACAGCCGCAGCGGTAGCAGGTGCCTACATTATGCGTGTGTTCCTCTGTCTGAACCAGATAACCGCCGGCTTCCAGGTCATTTAAAATCTGCCTGCGTGCTTCATAGCGGTCCAGCCCCTGATATTTCCCGCCGTTTTCATTGATGCAGGCATTGCCGTCGAGCACCAGAATCTCTTCCAGATGATGCCGTTTGCCCACCTCAAAATCGTTTGGATCGTGGCAGGGGGTGATCTTCACACAGCCGGTTCCGAATGCGCGGTCTACATATTCATCCGCCACAACCGGGATTTCCCGGCCAACCAGCGGCAGAACCAGCATTTTGCCCACCAGATGGGCATAGCGGCTGTCTTCCGGATGTACGGCAACCGCCGTATCGCCCAGGAGCGTCTCCGGCCGGGTTGTTGCAATGACAACCGATTCATCGCTGCCCTTTACCGGATAGCGGATATGCCAGAAACAGCCCGGCTGCTCTTCGTAAACCACTTCCGCATCGGAAAGTGCGGTTGCGCAATGGGGGCACCAGTTGATAATCCGGTTTCCTTTATAAATCAGGCCTTTTTCATAAAGATTGACAAAAACCTCTCTTACCGCTTTGGAGCAGCCTTCATCCATAGTGAAGCGCTCACGCTCCCAATCGCAGGAAGAACCCAACTTTTTCAGCTGGTTGATGATGCGGTCGCCGTAGGTTTTTTTCCAGTCCCACACCCGCTCTAAAAATGCTTCCCGGCCAAGATCATGGCGGGTAATGCCTTCTTCCTTGCGGAGCACCTCTTCCACTTTGATCTGCGTGGCGATACCGGCATGGTCGGTACCCGGGATCCAAAGCGCATTATACCCCTGCATTCGTTTATAACGGATCAGGATATCCTGCAGCGTTTCATCCAGCGCATGCCCCATATGCAGCTGCCCTGTAACATTGGGCGGGGGAATTACAATGGTAAACGGCTCCTTCTGCTCATCGGGCTCTGAATGAAAATAACGGCCTTTCAGCCAGAAATCATAAATTTTGTCTTCAAATTCCTGGGGATTATAAACCTTCTCCAGTTCTTTCATTTCCCTCTCTCCTTATGAACGATATAAATTAAATTATAAAATGGGGAACCATAAATGTCAATTCATTTTTCCCAGCCGGGAAGCGCGCTGCGCTGAATCGCACCGAAGATCCGCTCCCGCAGGCCCGGATAACGCGCCTCGGCCTCCCGGAGCAGATCCTTGATTTTCTGCCTGCTGGAGGCGTGATCCATCGGGCAGGGGTTTTTCAACGGCTGAATATCCAGCCGATTTACCGCCGCGCAGATCTGCTTTTCTGTTAAATAAATCATCGGCCGAATGACCCGGACGTCTTTTCTGGAAAGATAGGTGACCGGCTGAAAGCAGCCGATCCGGCCTTCATAGATCAGATTCATGATAAAGGTTTCCACCGTATCGTCTGCATGGTGGCCCAGTGCGATCGTTGCGCAGCCGTTTTCTTTGGCGGTATCATGCAGGCATCCGCGGCGCATTTTGGCGCATAGGGAACAAGGGTTGGCCTCCTGCCGGATTTCAAAAATCAGCGGCGCAATATCGGTTTCTTTGATCACCAGCGGTACCCCGCATTTTGCACAGAATGTACGCAGTGCCTCCCGATTGATATTTTGAAAGCCGAGATCGATAAAAATCGCCAGGATGCTGAATTGGGCGGGATGAAAAAGAGAAAGCCTTTTAAGCCCTTCCAGCATCAGCATGGAATCTTTGCCCCCTGAAAGGGCAACGGCTATTTTTTCCTGCGGGCGAATCATCTGAAAATCATCCACCGCCCGGCGCAGATAACCTAAAATTTGCTGCATTACGGCCTCCTGTTTGCGTTGTTTGCTGTTTATTTTATCGCTTCTTGCTATAAAAATCAAATGTTTTTTATAAATCGAAAGTTAGAAAACGAAAGAAAACAAGAGATAATAAAAGATAATGAAAGATTTAAAAGAATAAATTGATATTTTTGAAAAAAGTAGTTGACAACGCCGGGCGGCTTGTATTATAATGACGTAGCAATGAAACGAATGTCTAACGGAGGATTAAACAATGTCTACTTTTATGAAAAAGCAAGAACAGGTTTCCCGCAAGTGGTACATTGTGGATGCGGCGGATAAACCGCTTGGCCGGGTTGCCACCCAGATTTCCACAATTCTTACGGGGAAACATCGCCCGGATTATACGCCGCATGTAGACGGCGGAGACTGCGTCATCGTGCTGAACGCCGCCAAGGTTGTTCTGACCGGGGATAAGCTGAATAAAAAATTCTACAGATACCATACCGGCCATATCGGTGGGCTAAAAGAAGTAAGCTATAAGCGGATCATGGAAACCAAACCGGAAAAAGCGATTGAATTAGCGGTAAAAGGCATGATGCCCAAAAATAAAATTGCCGCCGCGGCGCTGACCCGGCTGCGGGTGTTTGCCGGCGCTGAGCATAATCTGGGCGCTCAGAAGCCTGAAGTATTTGAGAAGTAAGGAGGACTTGAACCATGTATAATAACGAAACCTATTTTTATGGCACAGGCAGAAGAAAGTCTTCTGTAGCGAGAGTCCGCCTGCTTCCCGGCAGCGGTAATGTTACCATCAACGGCAGAACGATGGACGATTATTTCGGCCTGGAAACACTGAAGCTGCTGGTTCGCCAGCCGTTGGAGCTTACCGGAACACTCGGTAAGTTCGATGTGATTGTAAATGTAGTGGGCGGCGGCGTCAGCGGCCAGGCCGGCGCGATCCGTCATGGGATCACCCGCGCGCTGATCGAATCGGATGAAACGCTGAAGCCTGTATTGAAAAAGGCCGGGTTTGTTACCCGCGACCCGAGAATGAAGGAGCGTAAGAAGTACGGTCTTAAAGCAGCCCGCCGCGCACCGCAGTTCTCCAAGAGATAAAAAATTTAGATGGGTAAAGGTGGCGATACTTGCAAGTATCGCCACCTTCTTTTTTTAGCTATGATGTTTTTTTCTTCTGATAATCAATATGATTAGGAATATCATACTTCCGAAAAATATGCCGCCATATAAAGGGAGCTGAAAAGAATCTCCGGTATGCGGGGGTTTGGGATCCTCGGGGGAGACGGGGAGTTCTTCTGCTTTGAATCGCCACTCCAGAAAACCGGCGGCATTTTGAAAATCATCCCCCATTTCGAGCGGAACCTCCAGAGATACATCCAGTTTGATTTCTCCGCCGGAATAAACTGTGCCAAGATAAACCCAATCGGTAAGCTGCGCCGCCTGAGCCGCCGGTGCATCAAACAGGTTGGAATCCCCTTGCTGCGATACGCGCAGCCTCATTTGAGAGAGAAATTCTTCAGAGCCTTCCGCTGCGCCGGTCGATTTCATATAAAGCTTGATTTTTACATGATTGGAGGCCTTATTATGAATGACAATCTGTTCCGTTAAACAATCGCCGGGCATTGCGTCTTTCATCTTTTCAAACAGATCAGTCGGCGCGTAATTGCTTCCAGGGGCGAAAATAAACGTTTTGGCTGTGTCTTCATAGGTAACGGTTCCCGCCGCCGCCCGCAGGCCGCCGCTGAATGCTATGAGACATACCGCCGCAATGGAAAAGGCCTTATGGAATCTTTTAATCATTTCAGTGCCTCCTTAATCTGCAGACGGTACAGCCGTAATCCGGTTTTCATCAGCTGTAACACCCCAATAGGTTTCCACACCTGTTTTCGGGGCGGATTGCATAGCGGAAGCCACGATTTCCACTGAAAGGAAATAGCCTTCCGGGGCGCTGCCTTCCGGCGCCGTGCACTGCTCGATGAGATTTTCTGTGGTACCGCCAACGGCTACCGGAAAGATATAATACCAAAAGCCGTTTTGATCCTGAAGCCAGTTTGTTTCATGATAGGCAATGGTATAGTCTGTTCCGGCAAC
>QAKW01000060.1 GCA_003343605.1 Clostridiales bacterium | reverse complement strand
AGTAATCCGCTATACCGGCACGAATGGCCTGATTGCCGATATTCCCACACCGCCGGATGGATTTTGCTGGGATTTCAATGCTGGAGAGCCCGCCACAGAGAATCGGGTGATCGGGTTGCGGGCCAGCGGCCAGGCGGGCGATGCCGATGGGGATGAAGCGCTTACAACCGCAGATGTTGTTTTGATCATGCAGTACCTCAATGGGCATCCGGTTGAGATCAATCTCAACAACGCCGATTTCAATCAGGACGGCCGCATTTCCATTGCCGATGCGGTGCTGTTGCTGAGGCAGCTTTCGGTTTAGTATAGAAATTTCCTCCTTTGAAAACCTGCGTGGCTGTCCATTGTGCAGCCCCGCAGGTTTTATTGATTGCAAAATGGATCCTTTAAGGCTATAATGGATAAAATAAGGGGGAATCCAATATGGCAGAAGATCTTTTGTTTAACCGGCGGGACTGGATGTTTTCCTGCCGGGTTGGTGCGCTGATTTACCGGGATGGAAAAATCCTGCTTCAGCAAGCGGCCGGCGATGCGGGCTACGCAATTCCGGGCGGGCATGTTGCCTTTGGGGAATTTACCGGCGAAACACTGGCCCGGGAAATTCTGGAGGAGACCGGCGCCGCCGTAAGGATCGGGCGGCTTTGCGCAGTTTGCGAGCTTTTCTGGCGCTGGAAGAAGCCCTGCCATCAGCTCAACTTTTACTATCTGGCGTATCTTCAGGATCCCGGGGCGCTTTTGCAGGAGCGTTTTTATGCGTTTGACGCGCTGGGAAACGAGCGGATCGAGCTGGAGTTTTGCTGGATTCCGGTGGAGCAGATTTCCAGGCTGCGCGTTTATCCGCGGTGCTTGAAGCCATATCTGGCTCATCCGCCCACGTCGGTTTTGCATTTACAGGAAAACGATCTTTTGTAAAAACAGGAGGAAAACAAACTCATGTGGCTTTTCTTTGCGCTGCTATCCGCGTTGTTTGCGGGGATTACCGCGATTCTGGCGAAGGTTGGCGTAAGGCAGATGGATTCCGATGTGGCCACCGCGCTGCGCACCGTGGTGGTAGCGCTTTTCAGCTGGATCATGGTGGGCGTAGCGGGCTCCGGCGGGCAGCTTTTGGCAATCGATCCGCGCAGCCTTTTTTTCCTGATTCTATCCGGCCTGGCGACCGGCGCATCCTGGCTTTGCTATTTTAAAGCCCTGCAGCTGGGTAATGTAAACAAGGTGGTGCCGGTGGATAAATGCAGCACGATCCTGAGTGTGCTGTTTGCCATGCTTTTTCTGGGTGAAACAGACCGCTGGCCGCTTAAACTGCTGGCGCTGGCGCTGATGGCGGCGGGAACCTGGCTGATGCTTGAGCACCGGTCCGCCACCGAAGAGAAAAGCCGAAGCTGGCTGCTTTTTGCGGTGCTTTCCGCGGTTTTTGCCGCCCTGACTTCCATTCTCGGCAAGATCGGCATCGCCCATGTGGAATCCAACCTCGGAACGGCGGTCCGCACGCTGGTGGTATTGGCGATGGCCTGGCTGATTGTTTTGATACGGAAAAAACCGGTGCGGGGGATCAGCGGGCGGGAAGCGGCGGCCACCGCCCTTTCCGGCGTGGCAACCGGGATCTCCTGGCTGTGCTATTATCGCGCGCTGCAATTGGGCGAGGTGGGGCCGGTACTATCGGTAGACAAAATGAGCATTCTGGTTACCATGGCCTTCTCGGCGCTTATCCTCAAAGAGCGGTTCAGCGGCAAAAGCTGGCTGGGGCTCGGCATTCTTACCGGCGGCACGATTCTGATGGTTTTATAAAATAAAGCGCCCGAAAAGCGAAAACCGCTTTTCAGGCGCTTTTGTTTATTGGGTGAGCCGGTCTAAAATCTGATCATGCAGATTTTCTAAAAATTCTGCGCTGCGGGGATAGTTTTTAAAATCGATGGTCATCCCGGCCAGGCTGTTGACCCATGCCTTTGTTTCTTTTAAACCGATTTTTTCCGCCAGCATCTGAAGCAGCGCGCGATCCTGAATTGCCTGATAGAAGACCACGGTGCGGATCGATTCAATTGCGCCGTTGCCATAGGGATACACCGAGAAGGGATCGCCCGCGGGGTAACTCTGGCAGCCGTCGCTGTTGGCATAGGGATCTACCTTGAAGCGGCTGCGCTCGGTATAATAATAATTATAGCCCCACTGCAGGAAGCCAAACATATCGCCCATGAAAAGCTGCACGCCGAGAATCCGGTTGCGGTAGGAGGGCATGGCCAGAAACCGGTTGCCAACCAGCTGGCCCTGGCTGCAGCAATAATAGCACCAGCGTTCGGAAATATCGGCCGCCATGAAGGGCTCGATCCGGTTGGTGGCGCAGACGGGATATTCAATCAGCCCGTTTTCATAGAATTCCAGATGGGAGAGTGCATCCATAATCTTGAAATCCTTCAGATAAGGCTTCACAAAATTCTTCGCCTTGAGATAATTCTGGTAATCCTCTTTCTCCGGATCGGCACTGGGCTCATCGGAAATATGGAAATAGGTTTTATCCGCAATGCCGAGCGCTTTAAGTTCCCGGGTGAGGGCCGGCAGGAGCTGCGAGAGGAAATGCTGGTATTCCGGGCTGCATGCCGCAACATGCCAGCCGAATTCCTGCACCTGTTTTCCCTCGATTTCCACCATGATTTTCGGGCAGTTGGCCACGCCCCACTGGGTAAACAAATGGGCCATCTCAAAATATTCAATGCCGTATTTCAGGCAGAGCGCCACCCAGCGGTGCAGCAGCGTGAAATCAAAGGAATAGCAGCCGCCTTCCTTTTTGATTTTAATCAGCTGCATGGTGGGGCGTTCGCCGCCGATCATGGTATCAAGCGGCGGGGTAAAGATGGGGGTGAGCAGCATGGTAATACCGGTGCGGGCCGCGGTTTTAATATAATTTTCAATCAGCTTCCAGTGCTTTTCGCTCATCATTTTAACGCCGTGATAATCAGCGATGCTATCGCAATGGAACCACTGGGTAAATACCAGATCATTTTTTTTGATCGCAAGATTCTCCACCCGAACCATCACCTTAAGTGCGTGCTTTTCGATGGTTTTGCCTTCCGTTGTGAAGGTAAAATAAAGCGGATATTCCCCGGCCGGCTGATCAGCCGGAATATCTACGGTAACCATCAGAACCGTTGGCGTATAGCACTGAAAATAAAACGCCTCTTTCGGCTTTAGCGGGAATAAGACATCCGGATAAAGGCCGGGCGCTTTGGAGATGTAATCATCGTCGCTGCGTTCGGCATAGGCCGCCAGCTCTACCGGAATCCAGCCGACCCGGGCCACCTGTGTGGCGGCGCGGAGCGGGGAACGCAGGGTATAGAAGCCTGCTCTGCGGCTGAAACGCCCTTCCTCCGGCGGCTCATACCCAATCTGAATCTGAAAGGATACCCGCTCGCCCTGCAGGCCGCGCACCGCCGTTACCGGCGCGTAAGCCGTAAGAGAATCGGTTGGCATTACTTTTTCAAGGGAAGAGATCGCTTTTAATCTGTACATCGTAAAACACCTTCTTTCTTCCATTTAGTATAACAAAGGGAACGGATCCGTCAAGAAAAAAAGGGTTAAAACTTTTATAGTTTTAGCCCTTTTTTCGGTATTGCAGGGGCGTGAGCGCGTAATAGCGCTGAAAGAGCCGGTGATAGAAAGAAACATTCTGGTATCCCACCGCCAGGGCAACCTGCTCCACCGGCAAATTGGTGGAGATCAGAAGCTGGCAGCTTTTGGAAAGGCGCAGCCGCTGCAGATATTCTGTAAAAGAAACATCCAGATTTTTTTTGAAAAGCCGGCTGATATAGGCGGGGGAATAGCCGAGCTGCCGGCTGATTCCGGCAAGCGTAATATTACCGGCGTACTGCGCGCCGAGCAGCGCGAGAATTTTCTGCATAATCGGCTGTTCCTGCAGATCTTCCCGAAACTGGGCGTTATCCAGGCGCATCAGCAGAATGATCAGCTGCAGAATCAGCGTGTGGATCATCTGATGATGCCCGGGGCGCTTTTCCTGAATTTCATCCTGAATTTGCTCCAGGTGGCTTAGCAGGCGGCCGTCCTCATCGTGAAAGCTGGGGCGCGCCAGCAGCGGAATCTTTTCTGCAGAAAAGCGGAAGGTGGGGCTGTTGGCGATTTTGGAAAGGCTTCGAAGCTGTTTATAGGCGGGGTCGATCGTTTCCGGATAAAACATAAAATTGAGCAGCAGAATATCGGGCGTTGCCTGGTAGCTGTGTGATACACCGATATCCACAAAATAAAAATCTCCCGGCTTCAGATGAGAGCGCACCCCTAAAAAATCATGCTGCATCTCGCCGCGCACCACATAGCCCAGCTCAAAATGCCCGTGCCGGTGCAGCAGCGATATTGGATTTTCACATAGCAGAAAGCCATAGCGGCGGTTTTCCCGATCGTACCGCCAGTTGTGGCGCAGGCGTGGATAATCGTGCCCCATCTGCATGGCCTCCCTTCAAAAATGTCATGATCATAGCATAAAAAGGTAATAAATCATACTGGAATTAATATAGCATATTTTCTATAATGAAGTCAAGGGAGGTTGTTGAACTTGAGAAAAAAAGGGATGAGTTTTATTTTGGCAATGGTTATGATATGCACATCACTGCCGGCTTTTTCGCTGGAGGCGGAGGACTGGCGTGTAACTGATTTGAAGTGCAACGCACAGGTGCAGCCGCTGGCGGTTGATGATGCGGCGCCGGAATTTACCTGGCGGATGGAAGCGGCCTGGCGCGGCGCGCGCCAGAGTGCCTGGCGGCTGCAGGTTTTTGAGGCTGAAGGCACAGAAAATCAGATGTGGGACAGCGGCAAAACAAGCGGCGATACCACCCGCGTAACGTATGAGGGCGCTGCGCTAAACTCTGCTGCACGCTACCGCTGGGAAGTGGAAGTCTGGAATGAAAAAGGCGATTCCCGAAAGGCAGAAGCCTATTTCGAAACCGCTTTTATGGACAGCGCAGAATTCGATGCGGCGCTGATCAGCGCCGCCCGGCGGCTTTCCTATCAGGGAGATTACACGGTGGAATACGATACCCGGGTGGTGCGCGATTCCGCCGGGCTGATCTTTGCCGGAAGCAGCGCGGCGGATAATATTGCAGTGCAGATGAAGATCAAAACCGGCGCGGTAACGCTTGGCGTGATTAAAACCGCCTCCGGCAGAGGAAGCGCGGTCGGCAGCTGGGAGGTTACCGGCGCGGCGGTGACCGATACCTTTCATATCAGGATAGCAGTTGTTGGCAATACTGCCGCCATTTATGTGAACGATGCGCAGATCGGCAGCTGCACGGATCCGCTGGTTTCCTTCGGTGTGCTGGGCTTTCGGCACTATAACAGCACCAACGATCAGGAAACGGCGTATTACGATAACCTGATTGTGCGCGATGCGCAGCTAAATACGCTGCTTTCCTTTGATTTTACTTCTGTTAATCCCTTTAATACGGGGGAGATCACGCAGGGAATGCTGCTGGTGAACCCGATCAGTGGAAACTATTCTGTCAGCACCTATGAGGAGCTTATGCAGAGCGGCGGCCAGCCGTATACCATGGAAATGGATTTTAAAATCGATTCCACGGCCTTTGGCTTCTGCTTCGGCGGATCCGATGCGAAGAACCATCTAATGTGGCAGATCAACATTAAAAAAGGAGAAACCGGCCAGGTCGTTTATCTGCGGCCGCATGCGTTTACCAACGGCAGCGGCGTTTCCCTTGCAGAGATTGATCTCGGCGCGGTAATTCCCTGGGAAGCACGCAACGACTGGCACCATATGAAAATCACCGTGGACGCCGGTAATCAGCTTCAAACGTGGATCAACGGCGTTCTGGTGGATACGCGCAAAAACAGTCTTGCAGCGATGAGCCAGATCGGCTTCCGGCAGACAAAAGGGGATAACGAGATTGCCTGGGTGGATAATTTTTCCCTTAAAAACGCGGCGGAGGAGCCGCTGGTTGCCGCCGATTTTGAGGACCATCTGGATCCTTTCTCTACCGGCCGCACGCAGCAGGGGGCGCTTTATCTCGATAAATGCGGGCTTTTTATGCGGGATGTGGAGCAGGAGGGCGCGCCGATGTTCCGGCGTGATTTTGCGCTGGAAGAAGGCAAAACCGTAGAAAAAGCCCGGCTTTATGCCACCGCACTGGGAACCTATGAGGCTTATCTCAACGGCCGGCGGGTCGGCACGGATTGCCTGGCCCCGGGCTGGACGGAATATTTTGACCGGCTGGATTATCAGGCCTACGACGTAACCGAGCTGCTTCTGGAAGGCGATAACGCCATCGGCGCCGTTGTGGGCAACGGCTGGTATGCCGGCCATATCGGAGAGGGCAACTGCAACTATCAGTATTACGGTATCGACGTGGCCTTTAAAGGCGCGCTGATCATCACCTATACCGACGGAACACAGCAGATACTTAAAACCGATGAATCCTGGACCTGCAGCACCGATTCCCCCTATCTGGTGACGGACCATTCCAACGGGGAGACCTACGATGCCGCGCGGGAGCAGCCCGGCTGGAACCTGCCCGGATTTGAAGCGCAGGGCTGGCACGGGGCGGTGATCGCCAGCAATGAAACCATTCGCACCAATGTGGATCTGAGCAAGGTGACGCTGCGCGCACAGCCGGATGAACCGGTGCGGGTATTCAAAACCATTACGCCGATCAGCGTAAATCAGGTGGGGGAAGACACCTTTATCTATGATATGGGGCAGAATTTTGCGGGCGTAGTTTCCCTCACGGCCAGCGGTCAAAAGGGGCAGACCGTGCGGCTGCGCTATGGCGAGATGCTTTATGATGAAAACGATGGAGCGCTGGAGGGCAGCCTCTATACCGCCAATCTGCGTACCGCGCACGCAACCGACTATTATACCTTCGGGGAAGACGGCACGGTAACCTATACCCCCGCCTTTACCTATCATGGGTTTCGCTATGTGGAGGTCAGCGGCCTTTCCGCGCCGCCGGCGCTTGCAGAGGTGCAGGGTGTGGTGTGGAGCAGCGTGGGGGAGATTACCTTCTCCCTGGAAACCTCCAGCGCGCTGATCAACCAGATTTACAGCAACACCATCTGGAGCCAGCTCTCCAATTACGTGAGTGTGCCCACCGATTGCCCGCAGCGCGATGAGCGGCTGGGA
>QAKW01000053.1 GCA_003343605.1 Clostridiales bacterium | reverse complement strand
CTGTGCGTAATTCACGGGGCATTACCGGCGGAGAAATGGCAGAATTGATTCTGCGCAATGCAGGTATTCGGGATGTGAGCGTTGTTTGCATCGGCGGGCAGCTTTCGGATCATTTTGATCCGGTAAAAAAAGTAGTGCGTCTTTCGGAGCAGGTATATTACGGCAGCAGCATTGCTTCCATTGGCGTAGCCGCCCACGAATGCGGACACGCCATTCAATATCAGGAAGAATACGTTCCGATCAGAATCCGTTCTGCCATTATCGGCGTTACCAATTTCAGCTCCAAGCTTCTCTATATTCTGATGTTTGCCAGTATCTTTTTTTACAGCCAGTCTTTCAGTGCGGTTGTTTTCAATGTGGCGATTATCTGTTATACCATCCTTTTCATTTTTCAGCTTGTTACGCTGCCTGTTGAATTCAACGCTTCAGCCCGTGCGGTAAAGCAGATTGAAGCTTCCGGATTCGGGGAAGAAGACGTGCGGGGCGTAAAGAAAGTGCTCTCCGCAGCCGCTATGACCTATGTGGCGTCGGCAATTACCGTTTTGTGGCAGCTTCTTCTGCTGATCAGCCGCGCAAAAAATAGAAAATGAAAGATTCAAGAACCATTGCCTATGAGCTTCTGCAGGATTGGGAGGAGAAAAAAACCTTTCCAAACCTGGCATTGAAAACAGCGCTCAGATCGACCCCGGATCCGCGTGAAAGAGGATTTATAACCGCTCTTGTTTATGGCGTGATCGAAAAAAAAATCACCCTTGATTATTATATCGGTCAGTGTGCCAATAATAAAGCAGCCTCTCCCGGCGGGGCTGTGCGCTCTGTATTACGCCTGGGGATTTATCAAATGTTTTATATGCGGGTACCGGCATCTGCGGCCTGCAATACTTCGGTTGAACTGATCAAAAGGCTGGGGAAAAGCCGCTCCGCCGGATTTGTCAACGCTGTTTTAAGGCGTTGTGATCGGGAGCGGGATACACTGCTGCAGTTGAAAAAAACAGATTTTTCCGTGCGTTACTCCATCTCTGCAGGGCTGGTGGATCTGCTGATAGATCAATATGGGAAAAACGGCTTTTGCTCGATTATGGATAGCCTCAGCCATCCATCGGCGGCAGTTTATATTTATCATAATTTTAAAAAAGGCGATGAATCGGATTTCCTGTCTCTGATGCAGGCTGAAAATATTTTGCTCAGCAAAACGGATCTGCCGCATCTATTTAAATCTGAAAGCGGTTTTTCGATTGAAGATTCCGCCGCTTTTCGCACCGGATGGTTTCACATTGTGGGGTATCATTCGGCTTTGGCGGCGCTGATGCTGCAGAAAAAGAACGCCCGGATTCTGGATCTTTGTGCGGCGCCGGGCGGCAAAACCTTTATTCTTGCCGCTCTAACAGAAGGCTTGGTGCAGGCCTATGATATTCATCCCCATAAGGTTGAGCTGCTGCAAAAAGCAGCCAGCCGGCTCGGCCATTCCAATGTGGAAATACGGCAGGGGGATGCAGCCAGGCAAAATACGGCTCTGATGGACTCCGCGGATTTCGTTTTATGCGATGTTCCGTGTAGCGGTCTTGGGATGATGGGTAAAAAACCGGATATCAAATATAAAGCTTATAACAGCAGCGCGCTTTGTGCCCTGCAATATCAAATACTTGAAAACGGCGCTTCTTATTTAAAAAAGGGCGGCCGGCTGGTTTATTCCACCTGTACGATCGATCAAAGAGAAAACGAACTGCTGGTAACGGCATTTCTGAAAGAGCATCCCGAGCTGATGCCGGATGAAACCGCATTTGATGGCTTTCAGAAGTGTTTTTTGCCGGATCGGGATCAAGACGGGTTTTACATTGCAGTTTTAAAAAAGAAAGGCTGATTCTTTGAAAAAAGACTTGAAATCCATGACAATGGAGGAGCTTTCCGCCTACATATCGGGTTGTGGTCAGCCTGCTTTCCGAAGCAAGCAGATTTTTCGCTGGTTACACCGCAACGTTGCGGATTTCAGTGAAATGACAGATCTGCCGCAGGCGTTCCGCAAAAGACTGGAAGAAGAGACCTTTATTACTTCGCTGAAGATCTACCGGCGGTTTCATTCCAGGCTGGATGATACGGTTAAATATCTGTTTGAATTGCCGGATCATCATTTAATTGAAACGGTTGCGATGCATTACCATCACGGCTACAGCCTCTGCATCTCTTCACAGGTTGGATGCCGGATGGGCTGCGCATTTTGCCAATCAACCAAAAACGGCCTGGTTCGATGCCTGAGCGCCGGGGAAATCCTGGATCAGGTGATCAAAGTGCAGCAGGATCTCGGCCAGCGGATTTCAAACATTGTGATGATGGGAATCGGAGAACCGCTGGATAACTTCAACGAGTTGATCCGTTTTTTAAAAAATGTCAATGATCCGGAGGGCATCAACATCGGATACCGGCATATTTCTATTTCAACCTGCGGCCTGGTGCCGGGCATCATGCGGCTCGCGGAATATGCGTTTCCGGTAACCCTTTCCATTTCACTGCATGGTGCCACCGATGAAATTCGTTCACAAATCATGCCGGTAAACCGAAAATATAATCTGGAAACACTGCTCAAAGCCTGCAGATTTTATCAAAAGCAGACCGGCAGGCGCATTTCATTTGAATATGCTGTGATCGCAGGGGTCAACGACCGGCCGGAGGACGCCAGGCGTTTGGCGCTGCTCCTGCAGGGGCTTTTAAGCCATATTAATCTGATCCCGGTAAATCCCATTGAGGCCGGCACTTTTGTTCCGCCGCCGCGGGAAACGGTTTTGGCTTTTCAGCAGCAGCTAGGCAGTCTTGGCCTTAATGCTACAATCCGCAGAACGCTGGGAAGCGATATTTCTGCATCCTGCGGACAGCTTCGGCATCAATATATTGATAAGGAGGATCCTTACCGTGAGAATAATCGGCAGCAGCCACATCGGTAAAGTGCGTAAAGAAAATCAGGACGCCTTTTGGTTTTTTCAGCCGGCTCCTGAAATCTGCGCAGGTGTTGTTTGCGATGGGATGGGCGGCGCCAGGGGCGGAAGCAGGGCAAGCGCAATTGCGGTTGAAACAGCACGCCGCTGCTTTCAGGCAACCCCTCAACCAGAACATATTGAACCCCTCTTTCGCCGGATTGTGGAAGAGAGCAACCGGTGCGTACATGATGAGGCAGCCGGCAATCCGGAATTGACCGGCATGGGAACCACAATGGTTCTTACCTTGGCTATCAGAGATCAGGTTTTCTTTGCCAATGTTGGCGACAGCCGCGGCTATCACATTGAAAAAGGTGGAATCCGGCAGATTACCAAGGATCATTCCGCTGTTCAGGAACTGGTAGACAGCGGGCATATCACACAACGTCAGGCGAGGATCCATCCCAATAAAAATATTATTACGCGGGCAATCGGCATCGAGAAAAATGTCGTTTACGATTTTTATCAAATTACGGTTGTAACAGGGGATATCATCATTCTCTGTTCAGACGGGCTGAGTAATTTTGTAGATGAAAACGAAATACAATTTGAAGCATCCGGCGGAAGTTTTGATGATCTGCCAAAACGCCTGATTGATTTGGCAAACAGCAGGGGCGGCGCGGATAACATTACCGTTGTTGCCATCCAAGTATAAGGAGGACCGAGTAAATGGAGAAGTACATCGGAAAAATTTTAAATGATCGTTATATGATAACCGAGGTAATCGGCGTTGGTGGAATGGCCTATGTTTATAAGGCCTTCGACAAAGTGTGCAACCGCGTTGTCGCTGTTAAAATTCTAAAAGATGAATTTATGTCGGACGCGCAGTTCAGAAGGCGTTTTACCAATGAATCTAAAGCAATCACCATGCTTTCCCAGAGCAATATCGTTGATGTTTACGATGTGTCTCTCGAAGGGGATGCTCTTTATATTGTGATGGAATATATCGATGGGATCACCCTGAAGGAATATATGGATAAAAAGGGCGCACTCTCCAGTGCGGAGGCGCTCCACTTTGTGAAGCAGATTCTCAAAGGGCTGGCACACGCCCATGAACGCGGAATTGTTCATCGGGATATTAAGCCGCACAACATTATTTTACTTAAAGACGGAACTATTAAAATTACGGATTTCGGCATTGCCCGGCTCACGAAATTCGATACGCAGACCATCAGCGATATGGCCATCGGATCTGTGCACTATATCAGCCCGGAACAGGCCAGCGGCGACCGTACCGACGCCAGAAGCGATATTTATTCTGTTGGAATCATTCTTTACGAAATGCTGACCGGCAAACTGCCGTTTGAAGCTGATACAGCGGTTGCCGTTGCGCTTAAGCAGGTTCAGGCGCAGCCGGAACTGCCAACGGAAATCAATCCTTCCCTGCCGCAGGGACTGGAAGATATTACCCTCAAGGCCATGATGAAGGATCCGGCGATCCGCTATCAATCCGCCGGAGCTTTTCTTGCTGATATTGCTCAGTTTGAGGCGGATCCAACCATTACGTTCCATTACGTAGCCGATCCCATCGAAGATGTGCCCAATCTGGATAATTCTCCCACGATCTTTGCCGAGGGAATCGTTCCAGGCAGCGGAATTCCGGCGGAGGCCGGCAGTGACGCTGTTTTGGAAGAAGAGGAAGAAGAAGGGGCGGAAGAAGAGGAAGAGGGGGAGAAGCCCTCTTTCAAGAATACTTGGCTGCCTATTATCGCAGGAGTCGGCACAGCGTTTGTTGTATTGATTCTGGTTGCGCTTGGGATTATTTTTCAAAAGGAACTTTTCGGCAGTAAAAAAGTGGCCTGTCCGAATGTGGTGGGCATGGAGCTTGAAAAGGCAAAGGATGAATACAACTTTGAATTCGTAGTGGAATCTACGGTTGCCAGCGATCAGTATGCCGAAGGCCAGATTATTTACCAGAATCCGGAAGCAGATACACAGATTAAGAAAAAATCCAAAATTACGGTGGTGGTGAGCAGCGGGCCAGAGAGTACACAGAAGCCTGATAATTCCACCAGTGGAACAAATTACGTACCCGATGTGGTGAAAAAGACACGGGCAGAAGCCATCGCTGAATTCAAGCGCCAGGAAATTTCCTATAAAATTGAAACCAAACCGAGCGATGAAATTGAGGAAGGTAGAGTTATTAATACATCTCCAACAGCCGGCAAGGAAATCAACGATGATACAACCGTGATTATCTATATCAGCAGCGGGCCGGAAGAAACGGAGACGAATGATCCTCCGGTAGAAGTGCAAACCGTTACCATGCCTGATCTTTCCAACATGACCGAAGAAGCGGCTAAAACCACTCTGAAAAACAATAAATTGGAGCTTGGTAACGTAACCAAAGATTATCACGATACCATCGAAGCCGGGAAGGTGATCTCACAGAGCGTTCTGAAAGACAAGAGCGTTGAAGAAGGAACCAAGATCGATATTGTAATCAGCCTCGGGCCAAAGCCGGTAGAAAAGCCGGACCCCGAACCGGAACCGGATCAGGAAATGGTTACGGTTACCGTGGATCTCTCGAAATATAAAGAGGAACAGTCGGTTAAAGTCTCGGTTAAAACAGAGAGCGGAACGGTTATCTATAATAAGGACGTGATCCCTGAAAATTATAAGGATCAGGATTATAAGCTCCGTTTGGAGCCTGCCGAATATGAGGTTGGAACTGTGATTGTGGTTTCAATCAACGGGGAACTGGTCGATACCATTACCGTGAAAAAAAGCACATGACCGGCAGGATCATCAAGCTGCTTTCCGGGGTCTATACCGTTAGAACCCCGGAAGGCGATTATCTCTGCAGGGCACGGGGCAGCTTTCGCAAACACGGAATTGCTCCGGTGCCCGGGGACAAGGTGGAAATTCTCAGTATGCCGGATTCCACCGGCAGAATCGACCGGATTCTGCCGCGAAAAAACTATCTGATACGCCCTAATGTTGCCAATATCGATATTCTATGCTATATTTCCTCTTATGGTCAGCCGGTGCCTTCTGCCTTTACCATTGATAAGATGCTGCTGATTGCCCAAAATCAGAATATTGAGCCGGTTTTGATTTTTAATAAAACCGATCTTTTGGAAGAAGGCAGCGCGGGCGGCCTGATGCACCTTTATCGGTCGCTGGGTTACTGCGTTTTTGAAACCTCGGCGCTGGAAGGGGAAGGGCTCGAGCCACTTAAAGTGAAGCTGGCGGATAAAACGGTTGTTTTTGCCGGAAATACCGGTGTGGGGAAAAGCAGCATCCTGAATGGCCTGTTTCCATCCCTTGCGCTGAAAACAGGTGAAATTTCCCTAAAGCTCGGCCGGGGGCGGCACACAACGCGCCATATTGAGCTTTATCCCATAAATAACGCCCTGATCGGAGATACGCCGGGATTCGGCGCGCTGG
>QAKW01000089.1 GCA_003343605.1 Clostridiales bacterium | reverse complement strand
TCTGCTCAATATAAGCCTTTACCTCTTCGCTTTGCAGGGCCTTTACCAGCGCCTGGATCTTCGCGCTGTTTTCATTGCCTTCCTTTACGGCCACGATATTGGCGTAAGTAGCGGCAGCTTCATCGGTGCTTTCTTCCAGCGCCAGCGCATCGGCAACCTTCAGGCCGCCGCCGATGGCGTAGTTCCCGTTGATCACGGCGATATCCGCGCTGTCGAGCGCCCGCACCAGCTGCGCCGCCTCCAGCTCCTTAATATCCAGCTTTTTGGGATTTTCGGCAATATCCATTACCGTTGCGGTAAAACCGACGCCCTCCCGCAGCTTGATCAGCCCCAGCTTTTCCAGCAGGTAAAGCGCGCGCGCTTCATTGGTTCCGTCGTTTGGAATGGCGATAACCGCGCCGTCGGAAAGATCAGCCAGGCTTGCCGTTTTGCCGGCATAAACGCCGAACGGCTCGTAATGGATCGCCGCGACTGAAACCAGATGGCTGTTGGTCTCTTCGTTGAAATTCTCCATGTAGGGCTTGTGCTGGAAATAGTTGGCGTCGAGTTCGCCGCTTTCGCAGGCCTTATTGGGCTGAATATAATCGGAATATTCCACGATATTCAGCTTATATCCCTCTTTTTCCAAAAGCGGTTTCGCCACTTCGAGAATCTCTGCATGCGGCGTGATGCTCGCGCCCACAACCAGGGTTTTCTCATCCTGCTTGCCGCAGCCCCCCAACGCACCCAACACGCCGAGCAGCAAAACGGCCGCTGCCAGAATTGATACTGTCTTTTTCATTTTCTGCATCTCCTTTGTAAATAATATTATTTTGATATACGTTTATCGCCCCGTTTAGCAAGGCGCATACCAACTTCCTGAAAAACCTGAACAATCACCACCAGCAGTGCAACGGTAATCATCATAATATCGTAGCGGTAGCGGTTGTATCCGTATTGAATGGCGATTACGCCCAGGCCGCCGCCGCCCACAACTCCGGCCATCGCGGAATAGCCGAGAATCGTTGTAATGGCAATCACGCTGCCCACCATCAAAGAGGGGCGCGCCTCCGGAAGCAGCACCTTCCAAACGATCTGAAACGGGCTTGCCCCCATAGCTTCCGCCGCTTCCACAACTCCGGCGTCCACCTCCTTCAGGGAGGATTCCACCATGCGCGCCACAAACGGCGCGGCGCCGATTACCAGCGGCACGATTGTGGCCGTAGCGCCCAGCGTTGTGTGCACAATCGCCATCGTGACCGGAATCACCGCTATAATCAGAATCACAAACGGGATCGAGCGGATAATATTCACCACCGCGCCCAGAATGGTATTGATCCAGCGGTTCGGGCGGATCCCTTCCGAATCGGTAATATGCAAAATCACGCCCAGCGGAAGGCCGATCACATAAGCCATCAGGGTGGATACCCCGGTCATATAAAGCGTTTCACCGATTCCTTCCACAAACATATTAAAATACTTCCAGAATGTTCCTGCATCCAATTTTTTATAACTCCCCTTCCTCAAATGTGATCCGTATCCGCTTCAGATAATCCCGAATCCGCTCCGCCGCGGCCTCGTCTTCCGGAAGCTGCAGCAGCATCTGCCCGTAAGCCCGGCCCTCAATGTTTTTGGTATCCGCCATCAGAATGTTCACGGCGGCGCGGCATTCCAGCGATAAATTGGAAATAACCGGCTCAAATGCGGAATTGCCGTCGAATACGATGCGAATGGTCTTGCTGCCGCTGATGCTGCGAACCGCAGCATTCTCGGGCATGATCAGCGCTTTGGCCATCTTGGAGCGCGGCGCCAGAAAAATATCCTTTACCGCCCCTTCCTCTACAACCCGGCTGTTATCCAAAACCGCCACCCGGTTGCAGATCTGCTCCACCACCCGCATTTCATGGGTGATCACAATAATCGTTACGCCCAGTTTCCGGTTAATATTCTGGAGCAGCTCCAGAATGGCGTGCGTCGTGGTGGGGTCGAGGGCGCTGGTCGCCTCATCGCACAGCAGTACTTTCGGATCCGTTGCCAGCGCCCGGGCAATGGCCACCCGCTGCTTCTGCCCGCCGGAAAGCTGCCCGGGATAGGCCTGCTCCTTATCCGAAAGGCCAACCATCTCCAGCAGCCCCCGTGCTTTTTCAGCCGCCTCCCTGCGGGAGACTCCCGCAATTTCCAGCGGAAAGCAGACATTCCGCAGCACCGTGCGCTGCGCGAGCAGATTAAAGCCCTGAAAGATCATCGACATCTGCCTGCGCTTTTCCCGCAGCTGCTTTGCCGAAAGAGTGCCCAGATCCGTTCCGTCGAACAGTACCCGCCCTTCTGTAGGCCGCTCCAAAAAATTGATGCATCTTACCAGCGTGCTCTTCCCAGCGCCGGAAAGGCCGATAATGCCGAAAATATCGCCGTCGCAAATCTTCAGGCTGATCTCCCGCACGGCCTCTACCGGGCCGTTTCGGGTATAAAATGTTTTCCCCAGCTGCTGCAATTCAATCAAGGAATTTTTCTCCCCCTTTCAAATCAAAAAACGGGAAGCCCTTCGACTTCCCGTTTCATAAACATCATTTAAGCTGCTGCTAAAGCAACGCCTTAAAATCCAGAAAGTGTATCGAAGAACAGAGCGCGACAAATTGTGTCCATGCCGGGCATGCACATCATCATATCCATCATCGCGTTCTGAAAACGGCTCATTACACTTTCTCCTTTCAAAAACTTTCAGTATGGTAGCGATTATAACACGCTTGAAATATATTTGTCAATAGAAAATATAAATTTTTTTCATTCCTGTGCGGCGCAGGCCGGCGGCTGCCGGTCCGCCGTAATTTTTCCCTCCGCCAGATCCAGAATACTAATTCCGGAAAGATAGCCCGCAATCAGGGCGTCGAGATTCCGCCACATCGGCAGCGTGCGGCAGGAATCCGCCCGTTTACAGCGTGTTTTGCTTTCCAGGCAGGCTACCGGCGCAATGCCGCCCTCGGTTAGCCGGATCACCTCGTATACATTGATCTGATCGGCCGGGCGCGCCAGGCAATGGCCCCCGGAAGGCCCCCGAAGGCTTTTCAGCAGCCCTCCCTTATTCAGAATCCCAACAATCATTTCCAGATATTTCATCGAAACATCCTGCCGCTTACTGATCTCCCGCAGGGAAACGTAGCCGTCTTCCAGATGCTCCGCCAGATCAATCATTACCCGCAGCGCATAGCGCCCCTTCGTCGATATCATCATCGGTCGTTTCCTTTCCCCGCTGCACATAGCGGATATAGCAGATATTCCCCTCCCGGCCGCAGGTTTTACACATCTGCCGGTAGACCCGGTCCCGCAGATCTGCGGCCGCCGCTTTCACAGGCAGCCCGTGTTCCGGGTAAAAGGGACCCTCGATCCGAATCGTCATCCCCGGCCGCCGGATCCAGAAAAAAAGCCCCCGGCGCTTCCGATAGGTAGTGACCGCAGTAAAAACCGCACACTGCAGCTTTGCCGGATAGCGGAAAGAAGTGGACCGGAACGGGCGAATACCGGTATAAAACGGCCAGATATGCGCCTCCGGATAAATGGAAACAACATTTCCCTGCCGGAAACGCTGCTCCACGGCGGCAATAAAGCCCGGCAGACCGCCGCGCTCATTGGGCACCGGCAGGCCGCCTAGCATCTGAACCAGCCACCCGAGGCCCGGCAGCGAAACCGCGTCGGCGTTTGCAACCGTATACGCCTTTTTGGGGAACGCCACCAGCGGCGGAATGAACGCATCCAGATACTGTGTGTGGTTCAGGTAAAGAAAGCAGCCCTTTTTCCCCGCCTTTTTCATCACACCGCGGTTTTCTATCCGCACCCCGAGATAGATTTTGGAAATCAGAAAAACCAGCGGTATCGCGATCAGATAATAAAGCAGAAAGGCCGGGATCCGCCACAGGCAGGAACGCCGGATAAATCTGAAATTTCTTCCAACCCGGCGCGGTTTGATATGATTGCCTGCAAAATCATCGTTGAGCGGATCCTCATAATAAATGACCCGATTAGCGTTCATGGCGTTTTTTATTTACTGCGTCAAGCAGCATTTCTTCCATCTGATCCATACAGCGCGTATAATCAAACCGCTTCGCAAAACCCGCGTATTCCCGGCTGCAGGTTTCCCGCTCTGCAGGATGCTCCATCCAGTATTCGATTTTCTTTTTCAGATCCGCCGGATCGTTGCAGTGAAACAAATTATTTTCCCCCAGCGCAAAATAACGGGTTGCGCTGCGCGGCGAATTGGAAATTACCGGCACTTTTCCGCAGGCAATCGCCTCCAGACAGGCGATCGCTTCAATTTCAATTTCCGCCGGATGTACGTAAAGATCGGCGGAGCGAATCACATTGATCAGCTCTTCCCGGCCGTAAAACTTCATCACAGGCGGCAAAATCCCGCTCCGCTCCGCCCGCTCGCGGATAGCCTCCCGCAGCGGACCATCCCCGGCAAAAACCAACTGGATCCGGTCTTTATAGCGCGATTGCGCCACCGCATCGATCAGTACGCGGTGTGATTTTTCTTTGCTGTACCGCCCGGTAAAAAGAATAACGAACCGCTCCCCCCATTCCGCCGGCCGCGTGGCTTTCCCCGGCGTAAAAGCCGCGCTGACGCCGTTTGAAATAATATAATGGGGCGTCGGCCCAACCCGCTTTTCAAAAACATCGCAGATAAACTGCGTTGGATAATGAATACAGGCGCAATACTGATAGACATTGCGGTAAAATACGTCGTAAGTCAGATTATTGGCGCGCCGGGCATTCATCAGAAAGAGATGGCTGGTGAGATTTTCCGCCTGGCAGTGAAAGCTGGCTGTCACCGGAATGCCGCGTTCCCGCGCCAGCTTCACCGCGGCGCGGCCGAGATTAAACGGCACCAGAATATGCACAACGTCAACGCCTTCTATGGCTTCTTCCAAAACCGAATGCACCGGCTTTGCCAGCGAAACCCCGTTTTTTGCCACATAATTATTCAGCGGGCCCAGATTATAGGTGGGCACCAGAAAACAATCCCGCTCCCCGGCGCGCGCCGGATCCGGACAAACGATCCGAACCTCATGCCCTTTTTCTTTCAGGCTGCGGATCAGGTTCATCGCCGCAATTGTGGTGCCGTTATTTTCTTCCCCCAAAACATCACAGATGATGGCTATACGCATACTTCGCAAATCCCCTCATTGTTTTAAACACTGTAAACAACCAAAAATAAAATGCTTGCCGGTTGTAACGTCTTTATTTATGATACCATAAATATTCGAATTTTTCAACCGCTGCCGCATGCAGCAAAAAACAGGCCGGAGCATAAACGCGCTCCGGCCTGTCTTCTGCAATACAATCAGGAATAATCTGACCAGGCAGACTGCTCCAGAATTTCATTGGTTGCTGCGTTATAATAAGTGATGCTGCAGCGTACGGGTTCTTCACATACCGTCTGATACAAAACAGCGGTCAGGTAAATCTCGGAATTGAGCATTGGAATGGCCGTTTTAAATTCCTTATATTGATCCGGATAAACAAACAGGCTGATCTTGCTGAAATCAGTCGTATACTGAACCGATTTAATATATTCGCTCATTTCATCCTTGGTTGTTCCATTCAGCAGCTTGATCAGGCGGTCTTTGGTTTCCTTGATCATCTCCTGCTGGCGCGCACGGGTCATCACAACCTGAACAGAGCCATCGGCATTCAGCTCTGCTGAAATAAATCCGTTGAGCAGGCAATACCCTTCCGGGTTGAAAGCGCTCATATCTGAATTTTTAAAGCAGATCGCCGGGATCAGGATCGTGATCTCTTCGTTTGGATCCGGCTCCGTCTCTTCTCCGTTGCCGGGCTTTTCCGGATTTTCCGGTTGCTCCTGCTCTTCGCCGCCGGGTGCATTCGGATCCTGCGGGGTTTCCGGCTGCTCCGTGTTCCCCGACTGTTCCGGATTTTCCGGCTGCTCCGAAGGCTGATCGCTTTCACCAGGATTCTGCTCCGGCGTTTCCGGCACATTCGGTGTTTCCGTATTGCCCGGAACCTGTGGGGTTTCCGGCTCGGCCGGCGTTTCCTGCGAAGAAGAATCTCCGATCTGAACACCTGGCATGTTTACCATATTGTTTACAAGGTTTTCAACCGCCTGCTGCACTTTTTTTGGCGTTGAAACCTTACCGGTTGTTTTCTTGGGCTGTTCTTCTTTTTCAGACGGCGTTTCCGGAACGGCAACATCATCGCCGGAAGGATCATCTCCGGTAATACCCGCAGAAGGCCGGCCGCACGCCGCGAAGCCAAGCAGCAGCATCATGCAGAGAAATCCGGCAATCCATCGTTTCATACTCTACGCCCCCTTTATATACTATGCGCAGGCAAAATTTTCGTTTTTGAAATCTGCGCACAATAATAGTATACATATTTTTTTCGCATTAGTCAACATGAACTTATTTTCCAAAGTTGCAAAAATTGCCCGCAAACGGTTGTTGCGGGCAATTCAGCCTTATGAATAGATCAAATAATCTCGCCAGGTGGAATGATGCAGCGTCTGGCTGGTTACCATATTCAGGTAAAAAATTTCGCATTGAATTTCCTGCTGTGCATAAATCTGGCAAACAACCGCAAAGGCAAAGATCACCGCGTTCAGCTGATCAATCTCCGATTCGATATACTGGTAATTGACCGGATTGGCGTAAATCTGAATTTTGCTGAAATCATCCGTATACCGGATATTATTGAAAAACAGGCTCATATCATCAGTCGTAAAAGAATCCAGCAGCTGCTTCAGGCTTTCCTGCATGATGGCCAGCTCTAATTTGCGGGTTTCCTGCTCGATCAGCACGGCAAGGCTGCCGTCCTCCAGATAAGAAGCGGAAATAAACCCGTTTTTCTTGCAAAAGGCATTGAGATCCTGATTTTCGCCAAGCAAGGCCGGAAGCAGCTCCGCCGGCATGATGATCCGATCGATCACCACCAACGGATCCGGCGCCGGGGGCAGCTCTTCGGCGGGATCCGGATCTTCGGCCGGTTCATCCTCCGCAGGCGGGGCGGGATCCGGATCTTCGGGCGCCGGATCCTCATCGGTTTCCGTCTTGGATTCCGCTATCTGCAGCAGGTTATTTTCCGGCAGCTTTACCTGCTCCTTGATTTTCTGCGCCGCGGCCTCTACCTTTTTAGGCTGAGAACTCCCCTGCTGCGGTACCTGGGGCTCCTTCTCTTCCTTTTCTACCGGCGTATCCGCAGTGGCCACCTCGCCGGTTGGATCATCTTCAAAGGTCATATGGCTGCAGGACGATAAAGAAAATACCATCACCAGTATACATAGTAAGGCAATAATGCGCTGTTTCATAAGATGAACCCCCTTTTATATTCAAATTTCTCTCTAATATGATTCGCATATCTGTCATTATCATACATGATTTAGAAATAATTGTCAATATTAAATTGTTTTTTTGATAATTATTATGAACTTTTATCACAAAAATACCCCTTCCGTTTGTGGGGGCGTCCATAAGACAGTAAAACAGGCAAACGGCGTGACTTTCGCGGTCATGCCGTTTGCCTTCATCAAATAGCCGTAAAGCGACGCAAGGGAAGTATTCCTAGCTCGGAACGCAGTGACGAAAAATGCCCCAGACATTCAGATGCCCGGGGCGTTCGGCTTTGCTGAGCACGCATTCGGGGTTACCCCGTATAGAAGTGCGCCATTGCTTGTTCGGTAAACAGGAATCTGCTGGACCATACTATGAAGTAAATGATATTAACCCTTCGTATGATTTCCGAAATACTCCTGCAAAACCGCAAGACTTTCTTCCCGCAAAACGCCCTCCGTGACCTGTGGCTGCCAAAACGAATTATCAAACACCAGCTTGGAGCAGTTACAGCCCTTTTTTCCGAGGATGCCTTCCAGTTCCGTATTGCTGGCGCCATACACCAGCCGACCCAGCTTTTCCCACACCGTTGCGCCGCTGCACATGAAGCAGGGTTCACAGCTGGAATAGAGGGTGTATTCGTGCAGATCGGTAATGGCAGTCTGTGTGCAGAACTCCCGGATCAAACCGGCTTCTGCGTGAAAGGTGGGGTCGTGTTTCGTATAGATTTGGTTTTCGCTGCTGAACATGATATTGCCATCTTTCACCAGCACTGCGCCGAACGGCTCATTGCCGTGTTCCACGGCGAGCTTGGAAAGACGGATCGCCTCACGCATAAAGGCTTCATCCTCCGGCGTGGAATCATCAGTCAAAGCGGATTCCACATCCGCCGTTGTGATGAGCGCGTCCCGCTGCAAATAGTGGATGGCCCGCAGTGCGCCCTCATGGGCTTCTTTGGAAGAACCGGCCACGGCATCCGTCACGACATGGATATGGTAGTCATTTTGATGGGCATCTACCGCTGTATAATGAATGCAAACGTCCGTCAGCCCACCGATCATATAAAGCGTATCAACGCCCAGACCTTTCAGCAGTATTTCCAAATCCGTGGCAAAGAAGGCGCTGTAACGACGCTTGGAAATCAAGTATTCCCCTTCTATCGGGTAGGTCAGTTTGGCATAGTCGTTCTCCGGGCGGTTTTCGACGCAGTGGATTCCTTCAGAGCCGTCCAACTCCCGTCCGAAGTCCACCATGTCTGGGCGGTGGCATTCTTTGATTTGAATAACCGGCAGTTTTTTCGCCCGGAATACATCCAGCACACGCCTGCCGTTGCGGATGACCTCCCATCGCGGCTCATCCATGTTGTTTTCGTTCATTTCCATGAAGTCCTCCTGCTGAATGTCAATGACCAGCAGGGCGCAGTTTTTCTCTAATTTCATACATAGAAACCTCCGTGATTCAATGATAATGTTGTCTGCAAAATCACGAGGTGGCTAATAACGGTCCATGTTCTTTCCAAGGGCTTCTCTCATCAAGAAAATCTCCTTCGATATTTGTTACAACAACTCCAGGTATGTAAGTTCGTTTAATTTCATGATATCACATCGCAGCAAAGAATGCAAGAACAGCCACAGCAGAGTAAATTGCTGTGGCTGTCTTATGAACATCTCCCTTGAAACGGAAGGGGTATTTTTCAAAGCGTAATATCTGCGATATACGGCAGATGATCGGAAGCAATGATCGGCGGAACCTCAACATGCTCTGCGGAAAGCCCGCCGGACAGAAAAATATAATCGATTTTAATGGAAGGATGATCCGAAGGAAAGGTCAGCAGCTTTTCCTGCGCGGCGGCGGCAGTATCGGAAAACGCTTCAAAAAGCGGCTGCAATACCGCATCGTGCGGCTGAGCGTTCAGATCACCCATCATCACCACCGGCCCGGCCAGCCGGTCTTTCAGCTCCAGCACCTTTTTTACCGCCAGCTCCTGCTCGCTGACATTCAAACCAAAATGGGAAACCAGAATATCCGCGCCGCGCCCGGCGTCCAGATGCGCCTTTAAGACACAGCGCGGTTCAAAATAGCGTGTGCAGGTTTCTTTGGGCGCATTTTCAATGGCGTGCGTTTCCAGCCCCGAAAGCGGGTAGCGGGAGAGAACGGCATTTCCGTACGGACCGCTCTTAAAGGTAACGGCCCTTGCAAAATAAAACTGCATATTCAGCTCTTCCGCCAGCTGCCCCGCCATAGAAAAGTAATCTTCCGCCGGGCCCTCATCCCGCACTTCATTCAGGCCGATCACATCGGCGTTCATCCTGCGGATCACCTCGGCAATGCCCGATACATTGATCTCCCGGGAATAAAAATCATGGCAGGTCTGGATATTATAGCTCATAAACCGTATTTTCATTGATATATCTCCTTTATTGTTTTATAAAATACCACATTTCTCCATAGGGATCTGCATCCTTTGTCTTATAGCGAATTCCGTCGATCAGCCGGCGGCCGGTCAGGGTGGTATCGTTGATTTTATCGTAATACACGGCGTCGGGCTGCGCCCCGGGGATCTTCAGCCGATAGACCTCTCCTGAAAAACCGCTGTTCTGCAAAGCGCTGAGCAGGATCCGGCTATGATCCGTATTTGTATAATAGTAAGCGCTGATCTCCTTTTCATAGGGATTGCAGAGCGGATAGTAATCTCCCCGCAAAATCAGATCCTCATATTCACGGTAATCGGCGATCTGCCGCCGGATGGTATCCTTGATCTCCCGCGAAGCATTGGGCAGATGCAGCTCATAGCCCAACGCACCGCCCACCGCCACCTGCCAGCGGAACTTCAGCACCGCCGGATCGGCACAGACATTCTTGGGGTTGGAGACATGACAGCTCATCGTGGCTGCCGGATAGGCCAGCATGGATGAATACTGAATCTTGATCCGCGGCTTGGGCCAGGTATTATCGCTGGTCCAGATCATTGTGCTGTATTTCATCATCCCCAAATCATAGCGCCCGCCACCGCCGGAACAGTTTTCGATCATGGCATGGGGAAATTTCCGCCGAAACCAGCGGTACAGCTCATATACCCCCAGCATATAGCGGTATGCGGCCTCTCCCTGCCGTTTCGGCGGCAGAACGGCGGAGCCTACCTCAGACATATGGCGGTTCATATCCCATTTGAAATAATCCGGCGCCACGCCCTCAAAGGTCTCGGAAAAGCTCTTTTTCAGATAGTCCAGTACCGCGGGGTTGGCCATATCCAGCACCAGCTGATTCCGGGAAAGCAGATTTTCCCTGCCGTGCACCTGCAGGCACCAATCGGGATGCGCCCGGTAAAGCTCGGAATCGGGATTGACCATCTCCGGCTCGATCCAGATGCCGAATTTGATTCCCTTTGCTTTCATACGGTCCGCAAATACGGCCAGGCCGTCTTTAAATTTATGAGGGTTGGCGAACCAATCGCCCAATCCCGCCTTGTCGTTGTTGCGGGCTCCAAACCACCCGTCATCCATCACCACCATATCCATACCGCATTCTGCGGCGGCATCGGCAAAGCGAAGCAGCTCCTCTTCGTTGATACTAAACAGGCAGGCCTCCCAGGTATTCAGTACCACCGGCCGTTTTTCATAGGGCTCCGGCGGCAGGATATGCCCGCGGATAAACCGGTGAAAGTTCCGGCTCATCTGCCCGATGCCTGCGGCAGAATAGGTCATCACCGCCTCCGGCGTCACAAAGCGCTCGCCGGGCTCCAGCAGCCAGCGGAAATTCTCGGATCCCAGCCCGATCTGCACCCGGGTTCCGCAAAGCTGATCCACCTCCACCTCGTCCAGAAAATTGCCGCTGTAAACAAAGTTGAATCCGTAAACCTCCCCGGCCGTTTCGGTGGCGGTGTGTTCACAAAGTGCAATAAACGGATTATACTGATGGCTGGAAGCCCCCCGCCGGGAGCTGATGCTTTGATTACCGTGGAACAAAGGCCGGCGCTGATAATGCCGCTCACTGTTGTGACTGCCGTAAAGACTGATCATATCATATTCACAGCCCGGCAAATCCAGCAGCAGGCTCATACACTTTTCGATTACAGCATCCCCGCCGGTGCCATTCTGAATCACCGCATAGCGGGAGATCACATCTTCCCGGGGAAACAGCGTATAATAAAGCTTCACACTGCAGCCGGTTGCAGGATCCTCCAGCGCCAGTTCCAGTGTCTGTGTATCATCATCCGCCTCCGCAAAGGGCAGCCCCGGCAGTTCCAGGCGTCCACCAAAAATACGGTGATCCCGGTATGCAAAAGAACAGACACTGTCTCCATTCGGATTCCGCAGCTTCAGCGAAGTGGCTCTGAAATCTCCGCTGCCAAAACCTGAAAATTCCGCCAGGCAGGTGTCGGGGCTGTAAGTGCTCCCGTGTTCCGCCATATAAGGGGCAAATGATTTATACCGGGCGTCATAAACGGCCGCGGCCTCATTTTTCGCCCCATAATACAGATGAACGAGATACTTTTCGTATAAAATCTCAAAAATATACCGTGTGTTTTCTGTTTCCAGCGTAAACCGCTGGTTTTCTGCTTGATATGTAATCATCCCTTATTTCTCCATGCATTTTCCGATGTATTGAATTTTTACCGCACCCGATTGTATCGCCGCCAATCTCCCGCCTTCCATTTTATCAAACAGCCGCAAGCATTTCCAGTAATGCGGCGGCGGTAAGCTCTTCGGTAATATCATAGCGGTAGAGGGCAAACAGCGATTGCGGCAGCCCCTGAACCAAGGTGTTCACGGAATCGCTCTGGGTTGTCAGGGTAACGCGGAAGCCCAGCCGGCGGAAGGTTACCTCGCTCAGGGTATTATAAACCCCGCCCGGATAAGCAAGAACATTCAGCGTATGCCCGGTTTGCGCTTCGAATTCCGCCCGGTATTGCTGCGTATCCTCTTCCAAAACGGCAATATAGGCTTCTTCCGCCTCATCTGCAAAGCGGTCGATATTTTTTCTCACCTGTTCCCCGGTTTCATAAGGGGGCCACTGATGCATGTCATAGGTATGCGACTGGATGCTGATCAGCCCGGAATCCATCATCTCCGCCGCCTGCGCGTAGCTGAAATGCGGGGTAATAGAAAATGCGGTATCCTTATAGGTATCGCGCCCGATCGAGCAGCCGATGGCAAAAATCGTGGCCTTCATATTATATTTCTTTAAGATCGGAAAGGCAATTTCATAATTGCTCAGATAACCGTCGTCCATCGTGATGCAAACCGGTTTTTCCGGCAGCGGTATTCCATCATCCACGTAGCGGATCATCTCCTCAAACGAAACCGCCTGATAGCCCGCCTCGCTCAGCGCGCGGATCTGCTCTTCAAACAGCGCGGCGGATACGGTGGTTTCATTCTGCGCCGTTTGATCGAAATGATGATACATCAAAACCGGCACATCCGCCGTATACCGGCTCACATCCGCCGCGGAAAAATCCGCCGGCGCGCCGGCGGTTTCCTTCGTAACCCGGATGCCGAAATTTTCAGGGGCACATCCCGCCGCCTCATCAAAAATCTTTGCAAGCACCATATCGCCAACCGCATTGCGGAAATGATGTTCATCATAAAAGTAGCGGCTCTCAAACGAGATCGCGGAGCTGCTGAAATCCCAATAATCCGCCGCGTCGGCCAACAACTCTTTATAAGCGCGCAGCGTATCCGAACCGCTCAGATCCCATAGGCCGGCATATACCGGCGAAAAAACCACTGTAAACGCCACGCCCTGCGCGCGGCAAAGCCGGCTGATCGCGGCAACCGCCTGGGCGCATTCCGCCGCCCGGGGCAGGGCCGCGGCCTCATCCCCGGCCTCAGGAAGGGAGGCTTCCGGCGCTGTTTCCTCCAGCCGCGATACATCCTCCGCCCGCCGGTCGTAGCAGCCGGTTTCCGCCAGAAATTGATCGAAGGGCTGCGCAAGCACCGTGTCCGCCGCGCGGGAGCGCAGTTTATCGATGCCGTATCCCGGGCTGGCAAACGCATATTTCAAATAGAAGGCAAGCCGGTTTTCCCCGGTTACCGCGGCATGCTGCTTCACCGGCCCGCGGGAAGCCTGCGCCTCTTCCGGCCCGATGCACAGAATCAGGTTGCGCACCTCATAATGGGCCAGCAGATATTCCGCCAGCGCCTGATATTCTGCAGCGCTGCAGCTCTGGGTAAAAAGATTGTAATAGCGGGCGTCCTGATACTGCTCAAGCGTTTCAGGCAGATAAGCCGAAGCGCTTCCGGAGCCGAGAATATAGGAATCATATTCTTCATGATGCCGCTCCAGGTAGGCAATCTTGGCGACGCTGGTTTCCTGCGTCATATTATAAGAATACCAATTGAAAAACCGGTCGCCAAAAACGCCGAACGGATCCACAATGATATTGAACGCCGCAATCAGCGCAGCCGCCAGCGCCAGCAGCCCCAGGCCGCCTATCAGCCACTTTTTCTTGTTCATCCTCTGTGCCGCCTTTTCATAATCTGCCCAAATTATAGCAGAAACCTTTCAGAAAGTCCATACAAGAAAACAAAAAGGAGGAATCTTTCAAGATTCCTCCTTAAAATCAGCAGCGCATTATAAAACCAGAGAAGGCGCGGAATAAACGCGGGCCGCCATCTCACTGTTGAGCATATAAAGCCCTTTCGCGTCCGAGCCGAAAAGCTCCATTTTGGTAATCATATCGGTGGCGTTTTTCTCTTCTTCACCCTGTTCTTTCACAAACCAATCCAGCAGCTGCATGGTGCGGAAGTCATGGTCTTCATAGGCGGCGGCATAAATGGCGTTGATCAGCGCGGTTACATATTGTTCGTGTTCCAGCCCCTTTTTCAGCGGCGCCATGTGATCGGTGAGGGTGCATTCCGGCTTGGCGATCGCCTCAAAGGTAACCTTTTCGCCGTTGTTTTGCAGATATTGATAAAAAAGCATCGCGTGATCACGCTCTTCCTGCGCCTGAATCTTATACCAGTTTTCAAACCCATCGAGGCCAACCGAAGCATAATAATTGGCAAACTCAAGATATAAGTATGCCGAGTAAAATTCCTTATTGATCTGATCGTTGATCAGCTCTGCAACTTTTTTGTTCATCACCGTAAACTCCTTTATATAATATATTGATTCGCCCTGCAGGCGGTATAAAGTTAAACTCATTATAATAGAAAAAGCAAAAAACGTCAAGAGCCCTTCAATTCTGCCTTAAAAGGGCAGAAAACGTGTATGTAAAATAAAAAACCGCTCCGTAGAGCGGTTTTTTAATCATTTGGTGGAGATAAGCGGGATCGAACCGCTGACCTCTTGAATGCCATTCA
>QAKW01000014.1 GCA_003343605.1 Clostridiales bacterium | reverse complement strand
GTGGCGGAGCTGCCTTCCTCCTGCGATACGGATATGAAAAAGGCCGCTTATTTTTACGATTGGCTGGTTTGCAACGTGCAGTATACAGCCGATGAAAATTACGATAGCGGCAATCCCTATTATCTTTATGATACCCTGGTGGGGCGCGTAAGCAATGCGGTTGGTTTCAGCAATACTTATACGCTGCTGCTGAATCTCTGCGGCGTAGAGGGATTCAGCGTTTACCGGCCGGAAGGGCGGGAGCGGCGCAGCGATACCTGGAATTTTTTTCGGGCAGACGGTTTTTATTATCAGGCGGATCTTTTGGCCGACGCCAGCATCTACAGCCTGGGGCTGGGAAATTTGAATCTGGGGTTCTGCCTTTCCAAAGAGGCGCTTGGCTATGAATATGATGCAATGATTCAGCAGGCCGCTCCTGCGAGCGACGCTACGAATCACGATCGTGACCATATTGATGCTGTTGCGCCGGGAATCGAAACGGCGCATAAGGATCTGCCGGAGATTTTATCTGCACGGGAAGCGCTGGAAAACGGCGCACCTTATGTTGCGGTGCGGTGCAACGCATTTGAAAACTATAGCTGGAGCGATAATTTCAGGGTGATCAGCCGTTGGTTTGCAGATTGCAGCGTTGATTTTAATATGGCCAACTGCGGAGACCGGATTTGCGTGATTTATCCCAAAAAGTAAGAAGTAAAGGAGGCTGCTGATGAGGGCGGGGAACAGAATCAGAAAAGGCGTATGGATCGCGGGGTTGTTTATTCTGCTGCTTGCGGCTGCCTGCGCGGCCGTCTACTACTGCGGAAGTATGATCGCCGATGCGCATACGATCAGCCGGCTGAACGGAAGCGTTCAATTCGGCCACAGCAGCCCCGATATGGAAAGCTTTGAGGCAGACGGAGATCTGATTGCGCTCTCCGATCTTTTGAATTATACTGGCAGCTATGCAAATCTTTCTTCTCATTATTATAAAAAAGCACTGAACCGCTCCGAAGGGCAGGGAGGCATGATGGTTTACAATGCCATTCTCTATGCCTTGGATCACGGATTCAGCTTTATCAGCGTTCCGGCGGATACCTGCCCTTCGGAAATTCTTTCAAAAATAGTTTATTATGCGGTTTTTGATCAGCCGATGATGGAAGAAAATACGGTGCTCGGCTTAACCGGCGGTGCGCTGACCTATCAGGAAAAAACGCTGCAGCGCTATTATATCTTCCTGCCCACCAACGATACGGAGCATCTGGACTATAAAAAGCAGGCGCTGGAGAAAGCGCGGGAAATTGTGGGTAATATGCCCGCCTCCAATGGAACAGAGCTGGAAAAGGCGCGTTATCTATATAACTGGCTGGTGGAAAACGTGCGGTATACGGAGGATCAGAACTATAATGAATCCAAGCCGCACTATCTCTACGATGCACTGCTTCGGGGTGAAACCAACTGCGATGGATTCAGCAACGCCTTTACGCTGCTGCTGAATCTTTGCGGCGTAGAGTGCTTTAATGTGGGCAACGATGTGCAGAGCGAAGAGGATGTGGGCCATACCTGGAATGTCATGAAAATCGGCGGCGTTTATTTTCAGGCGGATCCTACGGCTGAAAGCAGCCTGTATAAAGCGACCGGAGAGAATCTTTATTTGTATTTCTGCCTTTCAGCCGGTGCGCTTGGCAACGGCGAATATGAAGAGCTGATCCGTGATGTGGCGCCGGTCTGCAGCGATACGCGCCATGATCTGGATGCGGTGGATGTTTTTGTGGAAGGGCTGGAGCGTGCAAATAAGGACCTGCCGGAAATGCGTGCGGCGATTGAGCGCCTGGAAGAAGGCGCATCCCATATCATTATTCGCTGCGATGCCTTTGCCGATGCCGGCTGGGAAAACAGCCTGAAGGCGGCGGAAGCCTGGTTTTCCGACTGTAAGGTTGTTGTGACGCTGGTGCGCGCGGGCCAGCAGTACTGCGTGGTTTTCCGCGGAGATGTTACCGGCCGGCTGCCCTGACGATCGTTTTTTTCTGCCGGAAGGATATAATTCCCTGAAATTTGGTAAAATTACTCTTGCAATCAGCGCTGAAGTATGCTATACTTTTCTGGCTGTAAATACACACACGGCGTTTGCCCCTCCGGGTTTCCGGGTTTCCGGCGGGAGGAAGGCTGCGGCGCACCGTGGCGGTAAAAAACTAAAGGAGGAAAATAACATGTCTGTTATTTCAATGAAGCAGCTATTGGAGGCCGGCGTTCATTTCGGCCATCAAACCAGAAGATGGAACCCCAAAATGGCGGAATACATCTTTACGGAGAGAAACGGTATTTATATCATTGATCTTCAGAAAACCGTTAAAAAGGTTGAGGAAGCCTACAACTTTATGCGCGATATTTCCGCAGAGGGCGGCGAGGTCCTTTTTGTTGGAACCAAAAAGCAGGCGCAGGATTCCATTCGGGAAGAAGCGCAGCGGGTAGGCCAATATTATGTTTCCGTTCGCTGGCCGGGCGGAATGCTCACCAATTTTAAAACCATCCGGAAATCCATCAACCGGCTGAATCAGCTGGAAAAAATGGCGGAAGACGGCACGTTTGACCTGCTGCCGAAAAAGGAAGTGCTGAAGCTGCGCCATGAGATGGAGATTTTGGAAAAGAACTACGGCGGAATCAAAGAGATGCAGAAGGCGCCGTCTGCGATTTTCGTGGTAGACCCGAAAAAAGAGCACATCGCGATTTCAGAAGCCCGCAAGCTGGGGATTCCCGTTGTTGCGATTGTGGATACCAACTGTGATCCGGATGAAGTGGATTATCCGATCCCCGGCAACGACGATGCGATTCGCGCGGTAAAGCTGATTGCCGAAACGATGGCAAACGCCATTATGGAAGGCAAGCAGGGCGAGCAGCTCAGCGACGAGGCGGAAGAAGCTGCCGCAGAAGAGGTTCCTGTTGCCGAATAACAAGACTTTAGGAGGAAAAACAATGAATTTTACTGCAAAAGATGTTGCCGCCCTCCGGGAGACGACCGGATGCGGCATGATGGATTGTAAAAAAGCGCTGACAGAGGCGGATGGCAATGTTGAAAAAGCCATTGAGCTGCTGCGGGAGAAGGGCTTGGCCGCGCAGGCGAAAAAGGCCGGGCGGATTGCATCTGAAGGAATGGTGGATACCTATATCACCGATCAGGTTGGCGTGATCATCGAAGTCAATTCCGAAACAGATTTCGTGGCGAAGAACGCGGAGTTCCAGGCATTGGTTAAGGGTGCTGCCAAAGCGGTTGCTGCCTGCAATCCCAAAGATGTTGAGGCGCTCAAAGCCTGCAAATTTGAAGATACGGAATTTACGGTGGAAGACATTCTGCGGGAAAAAATTCTGAAAATCGGTGAAAATATGAATATCCGGCGGTTTACCCGCCTGGAGGGAACCTGCGTCAGCTACGTTCACGGCGGCGGCAGCCATGCTGCAATGGTGCTTTGCGATGTGGCGGATCCGCAGAATGAAAAATTCAAAGAGGCCGCCCGCAATGTCTGCATGCAGATTGTGGCGATGACGCCGGATTACCTTTGCCCGGAAGAAGTGCCGGCCGAGGTAGTGGAGAATGAAAAGAATATTCTGCTGGCGCAGATCAAAAACGATCCGAAAAACGCCAATAAGCCGGAAGCGATTCTCGAAAAGATGATCGGCGGCAAAATCAGCAAGTTTTATAATGAGCACTGCCTGCTGAATCAGGCCTATGTGAAAGACGATAAGATTACGGTGGGCGAATATCTGCGGCAGGTGGGCAAAGAAATCGGCTCTGAAATCACGATCAAACAGTTTGTCGCTTATGAAAAAGGCGAGGGAATGGAAAAAAGAGTAGATGATTTTGCCGGTGAAGTTGCCAGCATGAGTAAGTAATTTCGATCGTATCCAAAGCGACCCTGGATTTTCCGGGGTCGCTTTGAAAGATTATAATGCATCCATAAAGGAGAGCGTATTATGGCGGATAAAATTGTTTCTTTAACAATGGAAGGAAAAGCGAAGCTGGAAGCGGAGCTGGCGGAGCTGAAATCAACCAAGCGGGAAGAAATCGCTGAAAAAATCAAAATTGCCCGTTCTTACGGCGACCTTTCTGAAAACAGCGAATACGATGAAGCAAAAAATGAGCAGGCGATTGTGGAATCTCGGATTGCAACGCTGGAAGCAACGCTGAAAAATGCTGTAATCGTTGAAGATGAAGCAGAGGTTAAGATCGATGAAGACCGGATCCGGCTGGGGAATACCATCCGCGTTTTGGATCTGGAAACGGGAGAAGAGCAGGTTTATGATATTGTAAGCTCCATTGAAGCGGATCCCATGAACGGAAAAATATCAGACGACAGCCCGCTGGGAAGCGCTGTTTTAGGGCAGCAGAGCGGCCAGACAATTGAAGTGGAAGCGCCGATCGGTACCTTGAAGTATAAGATTTTGGGCATAGAAAAGTAATCAAGGAAATCCACGGTGTAAAATACCGTGGATTTTTTATACGGAGGATAAAAGAATGGAAAACGCAATGAATGAAGAACTGTCTTTAAGTGAAATTCTTCAAATCCGGCGGGATAAGCTGGCCGCCCTCCAGGCCGCCGGAAAAGATCCGTTTGAAATCGTGAAATTCGAACGTGATATCGGCTGCGGGGAGATCAGCGGCCGGTTTGAGGAGTTGGAAGGGAAAAATGTAACCATCGCCGGGCGCCTGATGAGCAAACGCGGAATGGGGAAGGCTTCGTTTTGCGATCTGAGAGATATGAGCGGCAAAATGCAGATCTATGTGCGGATCGATGATATCGGCGAAGAATCCTACGAAGAATTTCGAAAATATGATATTGGGGATATCGTTGGTGTAACCGGTCTGGTATTCCGAACCAAGCGGGGGGAAATCTCCGTGCATGCAGAAAGTGTGACGCTGCTTGCCAAATCCCTGCTGCCGCTGCCCGAAAAGTTTCATGGGCTTAAGGATCAGGATCTGCGCTACCGGCAGCGGTATCTGGATTTGATTGTAAATCCGGAGGTAAAAGATACCTTTTTGAAACGGAGCGCTATTATCCGGGAGATCAGAAGCTTTTTGGATCAGCGCAGCTTTCTGGAGGTGGAAACCCCGGTTCTTCATTCGATTCCGGGCGGCGCGGCGGCGCGCCCCTTTATTACGCACCATAATTCACTGAATATTGAGCTTTATATGCGGATCGCGCTGGAGCTGCATTTGAAAAGGCTGATTGTGGGCGGTTTTGAGAAGGTTTATGAAATCGGCCGCGTTTTTCGCAACGAGGGAATGGATACCCGCCATAATCCGGAATTTACGCTCCTGGAGCTATACCAGGCCTATACCGATTATGAAGGGATGATGGATCTAACTGAAGAGCTGTTTCGCAGCGTTGCCAAAAAGGTATTGGGCAGTGCGGTTGTTCCTTATGGCGAGCTGACGATCGATATGGAAAAACCCTTTGCGCGGCTTACCATGAGCGAGGCGGTAAAGCAGTATGCCGGCGTTGATTTCAATGAAATTGAAAGCGATGAGCAGGCAAGGCAGCTTGCGGCAGACCACCATATCGCATTTGAAAAGCGGCATAAAAAGGGGGATATCCTGAATCTGTTTTTTGAGGAATACTGCGAAGAAAAGCTGGTTCAGCCCACGTTTGTTATGGATCATCCTATCGAGATTTCCCCGTTGGCTAAGAAAAAGAAATCGGCGCCCGGGTATACAGAGCGGTTTGAGCTTTTCATCTGCGGGCGTGAATTCGGCAATGCTTTTTCCGAGCTGAACGATCCGATTGATCAGCGGGAGCGTTTCTTGGAGCAGGTACGCCTGCGTGCAGCGGGAGACGACGAGGCCTCTATGATGGATGAGGATTTCCTTAATGCGCTGGAATATGGGATGCCGCCGACCGGCGGACTTGGCATTGGGATCGACCGTTTGGTCATGCTGCTGACCAATGAGGCAAATATTCGGGATGTTTT
>QAKW01000072.1 GCA_003343605.1 Clostridiales bacterium | reverse complement strand
ATTTGATTATTTTATGAATATAAACAAACCCCGTCGGTTTTTTAAACCGACGGGGTTTGTTCTTCTTTTTTTATCTGCTGCCCTTTTCAATGAATTGCGGGCTCAGGCTCAGAAACAGCAGCCCCAACGCAGAATTCAGGCAGGCCGCTCCGCTCAGAAAGACCGGCAGCAGGCCGGTAATCGTTCCGGCCGCAATCAGCGCAATATCCGGCAGCAGCCCAAAATAGATAAACAGAATCTGCACCATCCCTTTGATCGTTTTTCCGGCGGAAACCGGCACGGAAAGATCAATAAACACGCCCGTTCCCGTAGAATAGAAATCAACGGAAACAATGAACGCCAGCCAGGCCGGAACCAGCAGCAAATTGGCCCGCAGGATCACCGCCGCAACCATCAGACCGGGCAGCAGATCCAAAATGCAGTTTACGCTGCCGCCCATCATGGAATAGAATATTTTCCGCCAGGCACTTTCCGGGATCATCCGGAAGCTTGCCTGCTGTATATCCTGCTGCAGCGGATTGCCCAGTGATCGGAAAAAGACCAGCACCGCCAGAATATAGGCCACCACGGCATACGATTCATAACCGGCCACCAGCTTTAAATAAAGCGCCGCAGCCAATGCCGCCAGCAGATAGGTCACCGTTGTTTTGGTAAAAAATCCCATAGAAGCGAACCGAAACCGGTTGTACATCGCCTTATAAAAATAGATATTCGCGCCGCTTCCAAATGTCAGTCTATCGCGCCGGATGCGTTCCTTCCGGTCTTTTTTCCGGCGGACGATTCCGCCGCTCTCCTGGGCGGTCTGCAGCTTTTCGGCAACTTCGGCAGATCTGTTCAGTGCATCTTCATAGAAATCCGCTTTCATCCGCCAGATAAGCCAGGAAAGCCCCGCCGCCCCCGCAATCAGCAGCAACAGCGCGGCGCCCGCCTGCAGCCAGTTGGATTCCAGCGCACCCATGCAGAAGGCTTTGATCCAGCCCCAAACGGGAATATAAACCGTCCATTCCGCGTTGAAAAAGGCCTTTGCAGCCGCAAAAGGTTCCGCTGCTCCCGATTTCCAATAAAACAGAAACGAAGCCGCCAGCAGGCCGATCAGGCCGAAGATACAAGGACGAACGCGCTTCTTCCAGCGCTCATGTGTGGAAGAAGCGGTATAAACCAAAACATTCAATAGCTTTCCAAACGCCAGAATAAACAGCCATCCCAGCAGCAGAGCGATGGCCGATAAAAGGCTCAGCCCCAGATTTTCAACCAGGTTCGGCAGTTGAAAAACCAGATAAATACTCGCCAGCAAAATCCCGCCCAGCTGGCTCATCAGCTTAAAAAGAAGAACCGATTGGGGCTTCATGGGCGAAGCGAAAAGCAAATTGACGTCTGCCATGGTAAAAATGCTGCTCCCGTTTTTATCACCGCTGGCGATATTAAACGAAAACACCAGCAGCATCACCGCCCCCAGCGCCAGCTCTGCGATCTGAAGGCTTTCCTGCCGCTCTTCTTCAGTGGGCGGCCGCGCCTCCGCCTCCTCCGCCACCGGCGGTTCCGAATCGTTTTCAGCCAGATCCGATAAAATACCGGCGCCCACGCCGATCACAACGCCCAGCAGTACACAGCATAACATAAAAACCATCACCCAGGTTTTAAAGAGTTTGCGCTGCTGGTTTTTAAAAGAATGCAGTGCGTAATAAAGAAACAGCCTCATAATGTCTGCCCTTCTTCCGCCTGCTGCTCCGTCAGGGCAAAAAACATCTGCTCCAGCGTTTGACCCACCCGGGCCAGCTCCTCGCGTGTGGTATTGGCCAGAACGTGCCCGTTCTGCATAATGATGGTGCGGTCCCAGAGCATATCGATGCTATCGATCATATGCGTGCTGACAAATACGGTTTTTCCCTCAACCCTGAGTTCCTGAAAAATAGTTTTAAGTTCCTTGATTGCATGGGGATCCAGGCCGATCATCGGCTCATCCATTAAAACAACCTGCGGCCGCGGCAGCAGCCCCAGGCAAATATTCAGCTTCTGCTGCATCCCCTTGGAGAGCTCGTCTCCAAATTTTTTCTTTTTATCGGTCAGCTCAAAGCGCTCCAGCAATTGCGCCGCATACGCTTTATAATCGGTAAGCCGGTAGGCTCTTGCAATGAATTCCAGGTGCTCTGAAACCGTCAGATTCGGGTAAAGCGAGGGCATTTCCGGAATATAGCCGATCAGCCGCCTGGCAGCGGTGGTTTTATTCGGGATTCCATCTATGGTGATGCTGCCGCTGTATTTCAAAAAGCCGATAATCGATTTGATCACCGTGCTTTTCCCCGCGCCGTTCGGCCCAAGCAAAACCGTGATACTGCCCGGCTCCAGCTGAAAACTGACCTGATCGCAGGCCAGCGCCTTACCGTATTTTTTCGTAATGTTGTTGACCTCCAGCATGTGCTTCCTCCTCCATGTCCATTTTAAATTACCATATCATTTTTATGATAATCTGTCAATTTAAAAAGCGGCAGCCGCTTCAAAAAGGACGGCTGCCGCTAAATGCCAGAATAAGGTTTTAATAATCCGCCGCGATCTTAACCTCAAAATCAGCCCAAAGCTCAAGGCCGGTATGGCTTTGAGGGTTTACCGCCGCATCGCCGAGTAACGTATCCGCAATATCCATCAACGCTTGTTTTTCGCCGTCTACCGTAACATAACACGCGTCGGTGCACGGTGTTTCAAACGGCCAGCTCATTGTAATTTCAAATTCTTCATCATAAACCGTGCCGGCCTTGAGTGTATAAGCAGATTCCGAAAGCTTTCTGATCAGCTCAGTCAAAGAACCGTGAAAGCTGAAATCCAGCGCGGTACCCTTTGTCTGCGTCACATTGAAAACAACCGGATAATAATCGCCTACAAGGGTAAATTTCTTATTCTGATACGGATCATCATATTCGCCCGCGAGTAAAAAGGTATCGCCGAATCCGCCGAACCCATTTTCGAAAGACAATCCTTTATACGTTCCATTCTCTCCGCACTTTTCGGAAAAATCAAAGGTCAGCTTCATCTCTTGATTTGAGGTTCCTTTTAAAGAGAATACATATTTAACGTCTTTCCACCAAGTGTTGCTGCCATAATAGCTTTTGATTGCAGCGGCCTGATAAAGGGTAGAATCTGCCGTTGAAAAAGCTTCGGCAACGAATTTTTCATTTCCTTCCGTTTCACTGCCCTGATAACGGAAAGCTGCCTCAAGCGTGCTCTGAACCTGTACCTTCTCTTCATACGCATCCACCGGGTCGTTAAACGGTTCCTTTTGAATTGCCCTGGCCTGGAAGGTCAGCGTAATTCCTTCTTTGAGCCGCCCCGTTTCATCCAGCATATTGCTGTTTTCAAGCGCCGCATCATAGGAAACCCGGTTTCCTTTTAAAACAGGAATGGTTTCAGGAGCCTCCCCGCCTGCAACCTCGCACCAGTATACGCCGGGATATGTATCGCCAAGCGGCGTCCAGCGTGCATCGATTTCGTAATCAACAAGACCGTTTGTCTGATTTTCCACCATTACATACACATAGGCGGGGAGGGTTGCGTTAACGGTTACCTGCGGATCTTTGGTCTGCCAGGTGCCCGGCACAATCTCATAATCATTTTCTGTTTCGTGAAGCGTAACAAGCACCTGATTGGGATTGAAATGATTTTCTATTTTATCCGTTGTGCCCTTCAGATACGCAAAGGTACCTCCGCCTGCCAGCAGAATAAAGGCAAGTACTGCGGCAATGCCGGCGGTAAAAGTGTTTTTTTTCATGTTTTTTATCTCCTTTTTTGTTTATGATGATGTTGTTTTCTGCCCCGTCTCCATGTGGCAAAGAGACCGGCAATCCCGGCAGCCAACCCGGTTATATACCATGCGGGATTTTCGCTGTCGCCGGTATCAGCCGTGTCCGAAGCGGCCTGCTCCCCGTTTGTAAAGGTATTCATGCAGGGCGCCGAAAGGGCCGCAATGTAAGAAACTGTTCCCCTTACCGGCTGCGCGTCGAATCCTTTTATCAGCGTTATGCTGATCAGAAGCATAAGCAGCGGTTCCAAAAGAAAATGCCGTTTTTTGAGATTGAGCATTCCTAGACCCTCCTTTTCCGAAATGGGGGTTGCTATGCAACGGCCGGATAATCCAGCGCTACGCCGCCCGGCAAAAATTGCGCAACCGCAAGATCAATCGCCTCCCGGGAGGAAAGCGCACCAGTCTGAACGGCATAGGCAGTCAGCGTAAGCGTTTTTTCTCCGAGCGCCGCAATATCCTCGGCGGTCAGATCGCTGGAAACCGTTACGGTGGTGAAAATCGGTTTCAGCACCAAATCGTTTTCCGATTCTGCGGCCATTACTTTCTGGCTGTAGATATAAACGGCCGTTCCTTCCATTTCAGCAATTTTCAGCCAAGCCGCGGTATCATAATTCATTGAAAACTTTTCGCCGAGGCCGTTTTCCACACAAAGGAATACGTAACACTCCTCGCTGCCCTTCAGTACCTTTGGAGTTGGATCCTTATCCAGCATTGCGCCCGCCGAATATTTATATCGATTGGCCGTAACCCGCCGGGCGCCCGCACCTGTCACTGCCTTCCCGTCTGTATCAACCAGCGCTTCATCCAATTGAATGGAAATCATACCGCCTGCAAAGGTATTAACTACGGGTGCGCTGGTAGAAGAGAGCCACGAAAGCGTGGGCGCGGCCGCCGATAAAATGATCACGGCCAGCAGCAGGGTAATCAGCGTCAGCTTATGGCTTTTTCTCATCTCTCTTTTCCTTTCTGTAAATTTTATACCGCATGGTATCGGTGTTTCATCCTGCCGTAAAACCAGATTATGATTTACCCGGCTCTTCTGAGCTTTCTGCGGCGCCTCCGGAAGCTTCCAGTTGCCGCCGGCTTCTTTTCTTTCTGGATTTATATTCACGGATTTCCAATATTGTGGATATCCCCAGCAGCCCCGCGAGCGCACACAAAATAAACGGCCGGTTTTCCCCGGCAGTGAGAAACCCCAACGCTTTTCCAAGCCCCGGTATACCAAACCGCACTTTGCCAACTACATTTTCCCATAGCACCGGCAGCCCGTCCGCGCAGTTATTGGCGTCTCCCTGCGTGGTAAAAACCCGGTTCAGCGGATCGGCGGCGATCACACGATGTGTAACCAGTGTGCCTTCTTCATTGAAAACATAGGTAATGACATCTCCTGCGCTGATTTTCTCTGCCCGGACATTCTGCACTATAATCAGGGTGCCAACCGGATACCGGGGAGCCATGCTCGCGCTTTCGATTGTAAACAAATGAAATCCAAGCAATTTTCCCATTAGAAGTAAAACGGCCAGAATTGCGATAGCCGTAGCCATAAAAGAGGAAAAAAAGACGCCTGCAGCAGAAAGAAACCTTCTCATTTTTTGAATGGGCATAAGCCGCCATCCTTTTAGAATATTTTAGAATTCTGTATAATTGCGCTACTTTCGGGAATGCTGTTTTACGCAAAGGTAAACCCTTTGCGTAAAAATAGCCGCAGGCCCTGCTTTTGCAGGGCCTGCGGCTATCCTATACCACTTTTTTGACCCCTGATACAGAGGTTGAAAGCAGCTCCATCTGCTTTCTTTTCTGTTCTGCAGAAGAATGCACATAGCGATTCAGCGTAATATTGACGCTGGCATGCCCCAGAATCTCGCTCAACGATTTGATATCAAACCCCAGTTCCACCGCCCGGCTGGCAAACGTATGGCGCAGCGCATGAAAGTTCACCGCGGGCAGACCGCATGCTTTTAAATACTGCAAAAAACGGTTCTGATAAGTTCTCGGCTGTGTGAATTCTATTGTTCCCGTTAATAGATAAGCCGTTTTTTTGCACAAACGGTAGGGATTGAGATAGCGCATCAGAAATTCAGTAACCGGAATTTCACGCAAAGAATGCTCAGTCTTTGGCGTATCAATTAAAAATCTGGTTCCTCCGTTTTCGTTTCTGATTCGCTGAATGGTTCTTCGAATACGGATCATTCCATTTTCAAAGTCAATATCTTCAAAACGCAGCCCGCATATTTCGCCCAACCGTATCCCGGTATGCAGACAGATTAATATCCCCAGCCGCTGCAGATCCATATTCTGCGTTAAATAAAGGATCAGCCGTTGCTGCTGCATAAGCGATAATACATCCGGCTTACGCTTTTGCTCTTTCGGCAATTGCACCTGTGTATTGATTGCTTCGCAATACCCCTGCACGTTTGCAAATGCAAGAATCTGCCGCAATATCACTAAAATATCCTTTATGGTTTTGCTCTTATGATCCGCCGTCAGAACCTCTGCAAAGGCCTGGATGACCGGCGCGTTAATCTGCTGCGGGCACATTCCTGAAAATTGCGGAACCAGATGGTGTTCAACAACGGTTTTGTATCGGTAAAACGTTGATTCCTTTACCGCAAGCCGCTTCGCCTTCAGCCAAAATGCGCAAATTTCTTCGAAATAAATTCTCATGCCGGGCCGGATCCGTTTTTCTGCCCGTTTTTCGGGGGCGTGAAGCTTCTGTTTCACTTCTCTGTACGTTTTGCCGTAAACAGAGCGGTAGCGGATTGAGCCGTCCGGTTTGTAACCGTCTGCATACCTCCCCTCATATCTTCCATCCTTGCGCTTTCTGATATTTTCGCCTCTTTTGGGCATATAATCAACTCCTTTTTGCACTTCTCGGGCAGCCGCCGCACGGCAGCCAACCGGTATGTAATAGGATAGCAGGCCTTTCTTCCGTTGACCATTTCCCGACCCCTGAAAACCATAAAAAAGCCCCTTTCAGCAAAAAATTATGTAAAAAATTTTGCTTCCGGAGACTTTTTTGTTGCAATATAAAATTTTTTATGGTATATTTAATTCAATATCTTCTATATTCCTCTGCGCAAAGGGTTTACCTTTGCGCAGATTTTTATTTTTTCCCGGGCATTCCTTGATCTGCCCTGCCGGCTTTCCGCCGGTATCGTGCGGTTTATCGGCCGCGCCGCATGAGAATATTCAGCAGCACATAAACGCCGATCAGCAATACAACCGCCCCGCCAAGAATCCAATACATGGCGGAAAGCGTCACCTGATTGCCAAAAAAATAAAGATTACAGTCGATGGAATCCCGGATTCCTTCAATCACCTCGGCGGGAAATCCCTGTACCTGCATTTCTGCAAAAACCCCTCTGAGGGCATGATTACGAATCAGGGAGGTACCGTATGTACCGGGCAGAAAAGAGACCACTTTCTGCAGCCCGGCGCCAAACTGAGAGATCGGCATATAGGCGCCGCAGATAAAGCCGTAACCGGCACTGACAATCGTGCCTACCGCGGAGATCTGCCCCTGTGAGGAAAGAAACATATTGATGATGGAGGAAAGCGCCGTACCAAACAG
>QAKW01000066.1 GCA_003343605.1 Clostridiales bacterium | reverse complement strand
TTATGCAATGATGATGGATAATCCGCTTGGTGCGCGGGATTCCATTGTTTCGTATTACGGCTCGGCTTCAAAAAAGCCTGTATTATCGGCCGGCGCCAAGCCTCTGGCCGGTGCAGACGCCGCCATGGGGAACGCCGAAACAACGCAGACTTCTGTTCGCGTTCCCGCGGCAACAAGCCTTAGCGTAACAAGCCCCAAAAACGGCACGGCCGTGCGTGCCGCCGGAATTTCCGTGGCGGGAACAGCTTCCCCCGGCACAGACGTAACGGTAAACGGCATCAGTGCTGTTACCAGTGAAAAAGGGCTGTTTGCCGCCTATGTTCCGCTGGAACCCGGCGTTAACCAGATCCGTGTACAGGCCGGCACTGCCGTGCAGACCCTGCGGGTAACCAGAAACGATGCGGAACGCTACATTACAGGGTTTGCAGAAGAAAGCTGTTATCCAACGGGCGATGTGCACCGCGGCGCGGGAGAAATAATCCGATTTCTGGCGGAAGCGCCAAGTGGAAGCACGGTGATGCTATCTAACGGAACGCTTTCCATTCCGCTTTACGCATCTGATGATGAAACGCACTATCAGGCGGAATGGACGGTTCCGGCGCTTCCGGTGGGGGACAAGCTGAGCCTGGAAGGATTTTATTTATCAGGCGGCAGAGAGGGAGAGACCTTTACGCTGCCGCTGGATCTTACGCTGAATCTTTATGCGGCCGGTTATTCTGAAACCTTTTATCTTCAGGAGAGCACCTATTTATTCGATGAGAGCAGCGGCGGCTCCCAGATGGATCATGATCCGCTTCAGCAGGGCACGCCGGTAACGGTAGTTGCTCTGGAGGGGGAGCGCGCGCTGCTGGAAAACGGATATTGGCTTAATCGCAGCGCTTTGTGTGAAGAGCAGGCTCAGGCGGCTGAGCCCGCCGGTTATTCTTATGAAATCATCACGGTTTCATCCGACCGCTCATTTGGATATGCGGGCCGTTGCAGTGAAGAATTTCTGGAAGTTGCGCTTTCAGGCGGCAGAGCACGCCGCTATGAAATCGAAACCGGCAGCGCGGATTTGGCTGCAGAGCTGGTGCAGGGCGCACAAAACGGACGGTTGATGATCCGCTCTGCCTCCGGCAGGCGTTTGGCCGGCTATGAAATTATTGCGCAGGAAAACCGCATTACCGTTTATGCAAGATTTCAATCAGCGGGTCTTGCCGGAAAAACAATTGTTCTCGATGCCGGCCACGGCGGGGAAGACAGCGGCGCGCTCTGTGCGGGAGGCGCGGCCTGGCCAACGGAAAGCCAGTTGAATCTGGTTTTGGCCGGATATCTGAAAGCTGAGCTGGAAAACGCCGGCGTGCAAGTTTTGATGCTGCGGGAGGGCGATGAAACCGTAACCCTGGCGCAGCGGGTTGAAGCCGCTGTGGCGCAGGCGCCGGATCTCTTTATATCGCTGCATCATAACGCAACAGACCAGACTTCGGATTTTACCAAGGCTACCGGCGGACTGATGCTCTATTCTTCGCCGCTTTCAGAAAATCTGGCTCACAGCCTGGCAGATGTTTTATGGGAGGGCATCGGTGATGCGGGGCAGGTTCCGGCAAGGCGCCAGAGCCTTTATGTCTGCCGCCAGACGCGTTATCCCGCTGTTTTGGTTGAAGCCGGATATCTCTGCAATCCGGTGGAGTATGAAATGCTCTGCCGCGAGGATATTGCGCGTAAAATTGCAAAGAATATAGTGCGTGGCCTTGAAAATTATCTGGTAACAGATTGTTCATGAATTTTAAGGTGGTTTAATCTTTTCATTTGGAAGATTTTATGATAAAATAAAAAAGTACGATAAAAACGATTCAAAGGAGAAGTAAAATGGAGTTTCTTCAGGAAACGCCCAAACAGGGCGTAATCTGCAACTACGGAATCGCCGATCATTTTAAAACCAGCTATCTGGCGGTGGATTTTATTATGCCGCTGACGCTGTATAACGCAACAGGGATGTCTCTGCTGGCCGGCGTAATGAGCCGGGGATGCCGGGCGTTTCCGCAGATGGATCTGATCAGCCGGTATCTTGCAAAGAATTACGGCGCCTCTTTTTCGATCAATGCCAGCAAAGCCGGAGAACTTGAGATTCTGACCTTTTCCTTTACCTATCTCGATAATGAATACGCCATTGATCAAGAGGATATCCGAAAAGCGATTACAGATCTTTTCAGACAGATGGTTTTTGATCCGCTGTTGGAAGGGGAAGGATTCCGGCAGGATTACGTGGAGCAGGAAAAAAACAATCTGGCCGATAAAATTACCGGGTTATTCAACGATAAGCGGGTTTACGCGCTGGAGCGCTGTAAAGCGCTGATGTGCGAGGGGGAGGCTTTCGGCATCCATGAAACAGGCGATCTTCAAACGCTGGAAGATTTTCATGCCGGTTCACTTTATGCCTTTTTCCAGAAGCTGATGGCGGAAGCATATGTGGTGATCAGCTATGTGGGAAAAAGCAGGGATCGATTCCTTGATACGCTGGCCGAAGGATTTCCTGCCAGAACGGGCCCGATGCCGGAAACCGAGATCCGGGAGAAGCACCTTGCGCCCAGAGAAATCATTGATCCTATGGACTTGAATCAGAGCAAGCTGAATCTGGGCTACCGGCTGGGGCCGGCCGCTTTAAAAAATGGTGCGGCATGCCGGCTTTTCAATGTTCTTTATGGGGGCAGCGCCACTTCAAAGCTGTTTATGAACGTGCGGGAACGCCTGTCTCTTTGCTATTACTGCTCTTCTACCATAGACCGGCTGAAAAATGTGATGTTTGTGATCAGCGGGGTGGAAGCGAAAAAATATGAAGAGGCAAGGCGGGAAATCGAATCGCAGCTTGCAGCGGTTGCCGAAGGCCGTTTTACAGACGATGAGTTTGAAAACGCCAAAGCCTATTTGATCGACAGTATCCGTGGATTTACCGATAGCGAGGGCGCGCTTGCTTCGATGATGCTCGCGGGAACGCTGCGCGGGGAGCTGAAAACGCCGGAGCAGGAAATGCAGGAAATTGCGGCTGTAACGCGGGAAGACCTGATTGCCATTGCCAAAGAGGCAGCTTTGGACACCGTTTATTTTTTGAAGGGAGTTCATAACGAGGAATGATGCAGACAAAAACGTATGTCAGCCGGGCAATCCGGGAGGAATATGAGAGGATGATTCATCCCAGCGGCCTGACGATTTATTTTATGAAGATGCAGGAAAAGGCGAAAAAAGCAGCCATGATTTCCGCGAAGTTCGGCTCAATCAACTATAGCTTTACCGAGCCGGGCGGCCGGGAGGTAACGGTTCCCAACGGCACTGCCCATTTTTTGGAGCACAAACTGTTTGAAGGCAAGAGCGGCAATGCTTTCGATTATTACGCCAAAACCGGGGCAAAGGCAAACGCCTATACGTCTAACGACAAAACGGCCTATTACTTTATTTGCAGCGACCGCTTTGAAGAAAATCTGGATGTTCTGCTTTCGTTTGTGACGCATCCGTATTTAACAAATGAAAACGTGGAGAAAGAGAAGGGCATCATTGCGCAGGAAATTAAAATGTATGAGGACGAGCCCGGCTGGCAGGGGTATTTTACCATGGTGCAGGGGCTTTATCAGGAGCATCCGATCCGGCGCGATATCGCAGGTACGGTTGAAGATATTTATTCCCTGACGCCGGAGATCCTGATGGATTGCTACCGTACGTTTTATCATCCGAGCAACCTGGTGCTCGCGGTAGCGGGCGATGTGGACCGGCAGCAGGTTCTAAAGGCGGTGGATCATTATTTCCCCAAAGCGGAGGAGCTGGCGGTTCGCAAACCGGAAATGCGGGAGCCGGAAGCCGCCGGAAGCCGCTATGTGGAAAAATCGATGCTGGTCTCCAAGCCAATCTTTCACCTGGGCTTTAAGGATAACGAAATTGATATTGAAGGATATGCGTTATCCAAAAAGGAGATGGAAGTAGAGATTCTTCTGGAATATCTTTTCGGGAAATCCTCGCCTTTTTATAAAGAGCTTTATGAGGCCGGGCTGATCAACAGTGAATTCGATTGCTGGTATGATCTATCGGATTATTTTTCCTTTTGCGTGGTGAACGGGGAGAGCGATCATCCGAAAGAGGTGGAAAAAAGCGCTTTTCAGCATATTGAGGCGCTTAAGGAGCAGGGTGTTGATGAAGAACGGTTTCTGGAAATCCGAAACGGGCTTTACGGTGCGCTGGTGATGGAAACCGACCAGGCCTATCCAATGGTAAACAGGCTGGTCGGCAATTATATGAACGGCGCGGAAGCGTTCGATGCCATTGATGCGCTTTTACAGATTACAGCGGATGATCTGATGCGGCGGGCGGCCATGTTTGCTCCGGAGCGAAGCTGTTTATCCGTGATTATGCCGCTGAAAGGGGAACAGAACGATGTATAATACGGTTTCCTTTCCGGGCTTTGGCATCGGTGAGTTTACCATCAATCCAACCGCTTTTAAAATTACTGATAATATCACGATTGAGTGGTATGCGATTATTATTTGTGCCGGTATTCTGATCGCCTATTTTGTTTGCGATCGCCTTGCACCGAGATTCTCCATCAAGAGCGATGATCTGCTGGATGCCCTGCTGATCGGCCTGCCCGCCGGATTTATCGGCGCCAGGCTCTGGTACATACTGGGGGATCTGGATCAATTTCACTCCTTTATGGATGTGATCAGCGTGTGGAACGGCGGGCTTGCGATTTACGGCGGTATTTTCGGCGGATGCCTGGCAGCCTATTTTGTTTGCCGGTTTAAAAAGATTTCTTTTCTGAATTTGATTGATCTGGCAGCGATTGGTTTTATGATCGGCCAGATTATCGGCAGATGGGGCAATTTTGCAAATGTGGAGGTTTTTGGCATTCAGACAGATCTGCCCTGGCGGATGGGTGTTGGCCTGAACTGTATTGCGGAATACGTTCATCCGTTGTTTCTATATGAATCGCTCTGGAATCTCGTGGGTCTGATTCTGATTTTAGGCTATATGGATTTCAGAAAATACAAAGGAGAAATCTTTCTTTGGTATACCGCCTGGTATGGGATCGGGCGTGCCTGGATGGAACCGCTGAGAGATACCTCCTATAATCTGCACATATTCGGCGTTCGGATCAATATGCTGCTTGCCATCGTTGCAGCCGTTGTGGCCATCGGCTGTATAATTTTGCTGCATCTTCGCAAACCGGAAAAACTGATGACCGGCGCCGGAAGAGCGCTGAAAAATGTGCCTGAATCCGATTATGAAGCGCAGTTTTCCTACGCGGCCGAGGCTGCGGATATTCCGGAAGAACCCGAATCAGAGGAAGCGGAAGATATTGCAGAGGATCTTCCCGAAGCCGGGGAAGAGCAAAAAGCAGAACGGGGTCCTGATACGGATCCAGAATCAAAAAAGGAAACAGAGGAGCGGGAATAATGGCTGAAATTATTGATGGAAAAAAGATAGCGGCGCAAATACGCGCTGAAATTCAGAAAGAAACAGGCGCGCTGGCTGAGCAGGGCGTTGTGCCGGGGCTTGCCGTGATTATCGTTGGCGACAACAGCGCGTCGCGTGTTTATGTGCGCAATAAGATCAGAGCCTGTGAAGAGGTGGGCTTTTATTCTGAAAACTATGAATTACCGGCCAACGCACCGGAACAGGAGCTGCTTGCTCTGATTGAAAAGCTCAATCTGGATCCGAAAATTCATGGAATCCTTGTGCAGCTTCCGCTGCCCGGGCATATGGATGAAAACAAGGTGATTCTGGCAATCGATCCCAAAAAAGACGTGGATGCATTTCATGTACAGAATGTGGGTAAAATCATGTTGGGGCAATATGATTTTCTGCCCTGCACGCCGGCCGGCGTTATGAAGCTGCTGGCGTACAGCGGCATCGAGGTAGCCGGAAAAGACTGTGTAGTGGTTGGAAGAAGCAATATCGTGGGCAAGCCGCAGGCGATGCTGCTGATGCAGGCGGATGGAACAGTGCAGATCTGCCATTCTAAAACCAGCCGTCTTGCGGAAAAAACAGCCGCCGCTGATATTCTGGTTGTAGCGATTGGCAAAGCCAAATTTATCACAGGCGATATGATCAAAAAAGGCGCGGTGGTGATAGACGTCGGCATGAACCGGGATGAAAACGGCAAGCTTTGCGGGGATGTGGACTTTGATTCCTGTGCTTCCAGGGCTTCGTATATTACGCCGGTTCCCGGCGGAGTTGGCCCGATGACCATCACAATGCTTTTGCAGAATACCTTGACCGCCGCAAAATCAACTTTATTATAAGGATTTTGAAAGATGGATGTGATCAGCTATATATTTGAGCATGTCTCCGCTGCATGGCCCTCGATTTTGATGGGGGCTCTGATTCCCTGCGCTGTTATTCTGGCGCTTTGCATTTCCAAAAATCGCGGAAAAGTTCCTTTTGTAACCATTTTTTATGGCTTTGCAACCTTTTTTATTGTTTTACTCGGCGTGGGGCTGATCCTGGTCATTCTCAGCCAGACGCTGCTTCCGGCAATTGCGCTTTCATCGGAAGCCGATGGGGACCGCTACATCTATATCGGCGGAATCATTGTTTTGGCGGTGTTTTATCTGGCCTCGGAATTTCTGAAGCAGGGGACCTTTATGAGCTGCAGCAGGCATGAAAAGAAAAATCGCTTTGCGGGGCTGACGTTTGGGAGCGGCTTTATTCTGGCACAGAATCTTCTGGTTCTCGGCCTTGTTTATACCAGCAAGCTTACGGCACGGCAATCTTTGGTGTTTGGCCTGCTGATGCTTATTTGCGGCGTGATTTATCTATTGATCTCTTCCATCGGGTATCAGCTGATTTTAGAGGGGCACCGTTATGTTGGGCTGAGCCTCAGTGCCTCTTATTATCTGATGCTGGCGGTGATGCTGATCTTTTCTAATGTGGTGATAACCTATTCTTTTGTTGCGCTGGTATTGATTTTCAACCTTGTGATGGGCTATGTTTTGCTTCCGCTGCCTTTTAAAAAGAAGGGGGCGGCTTCATGACGCATATTCTGCTTTGTTATCTGGCGGCGCTGATCATTTGCGCCGCCTGCTTCGCTGCCATATACATTATTTTAAAAAAGGCTTTTAAAATCCAAACCCGCTGGGCGGTATTTTTCGGCGGCGTTTTATTTGCGCTGGCCTATTATGCAGGAGTGATGCTTTTATTTCAGGCGACCTTCCGCACGCAGCAATATTATAATACGACTGCTTTCCGCACCCTGGTGGGCTTGGTATTTTTACTGCTTTTTTGTTTTGCGCGTTTTTTGATTCTGCATATTTTTTTCTTTCGTCAGGATCGGGAGCAGCAGGCATTCTCCTTTGCATTTGGCTTTGGTTTCGCACCGGCGGCGTTTCTTGCTGCCTATCTTTTGATTATGAGCCTTGTGATCGCTTTCAACGGCATTTTCAATGGGCCCGCCGTGATGGAAGAAAGTGGCCTGCTCAGCTTTGAAGATAATACAATTATCAGCGTTTTCCGCCCGGTTTTGGGGCATGTTTCCTTCGCGCTGCTCTTTTGTTTTGCAGCGGTTCTATCAATTACGCTATGCTGGTTTATGCGCAGAATATCTACAAGGGATTATCATCCCGCCATCCGCACGATATGGCTCATTTTACTGCTGCTTGTTGAATCAGCGGCGGTACTGCCGGTTCCGTTTATGAAAATGTATGGGCTGGCGCATTGGCAGCTGCCGCTGATCGCGGCTGCTGCTGCCGGCGTAAACCTATTGCTGGTTAGGATGATGCCCGGGGAGCGGAAGACTCCGCATTATTCGAAACAATTTGAATAGCGGCCGGCAGCTCTTCCTGGAAGGTTACACCGCTTTCAGAAACACTGATCTGGCTATAGGGAACGGCAAGCAGATCGTTGAGGCCGGTATATTCATCGATATAGGGCGTTGCCACCGCGGCGGAAAGCGTATAATCGGAAAAGGTGATGGTATCGGCAATGAACTGCCCGTTTCCATCTGCGCTTTCACCCACATGTCCCTTCAGGACGATGGATTCTCCCTTCAGCGCAGAAAGAAGTTTTTCAAACGGCTTCAGATCCGGGCAGGCTGCGGTAAGCCGCGCTGGATCCGAAAGCGTGCCGCTTACCTTAAAGCGGCCTTCATCTTCGCCTTCAAACTGGATGTTGCTTAAAAAGCCGAGCTCCGATAAATTGTTTTCAATCAGTTTGCTGAACGCTTCATTGGTGTAATATCCTGTGGATTCTACCGGATTATGGATTTCCGGCTGATCTGTTTGCGGCTGGGGCGCTTGTGCGGGTTCGCGGCGGGTAAGATAGATTCCGCTCAAGCCCAGCACCAGGACCAGAACGGTAAGAAAAAACGCCGTCCATTTGATTTTATAATAACTGAATGATTTTTTCATTTGGGAACAACTGCCTTTCTTTGGTATTCATGGAGGATAATAAACATGAAAAATAAAAAATTGATTGCGTTTATCGCAGGGATTATTTGCCTGGTGATTCTGATTGCTGCATTGATCTGGTCGCTGAACCGCGGTAATAAAGAACCGGAACCGGCTCCTGAAGAGGAAACGACCGGCCAGGGCGATTCGCAGCAGCCGCAAAATCCAGAAAGCGGAAATACCGATGTGCAGCCGCCCTCGGGCTCTGATTCCGAAAATACGCCGAACGGTTCCGAAGAACCGGCGCCAACCGGCAATGAAGGCTCTTCCGGCGGCTCTGAATCTGGAGGTTCCGGCAGCGGCGCTTTGAATCCAAATCCAACCAGCAAGGCGGAGATAGAGGCGGTATTGAATGATCCCTTTATGATTCTGGTGAATCGGGAAAGAAAGGTATCTTCTGATTATGTGGGCGCCGATCTTGTAACCTATTCAGGGGATTATAAATTGAACAGCACCTGTGCTGATGCACTTCGCCGGTTGATTGCTGCGGGAAAAAAAGCAGGGTATAGTTATACTTTGTACTCGGGTTACCGCTCTTATTCAAGCCAGTATAATAAATATTATAATAAAATAGCTTCCTATAAAAATCAGGGCTATTCCAAATCGGAAGCGATTCGGCTGACCGATCAGTATTATGCGCCGCCGGGGGGGAGCGAGCACCATACGGGGCTGGCCGCCGATGTGTGCATTCCTTCGATTGTGAATAAATACGGCTGCCTGCATGAAGATTATGAACAAACCGAAGAATTCCGCTGGTTTTCCAGCCATGCGCATGAATACGGGTTTATTCTGCGCTATCCGAAAGGCGATGAAGAAATTACCGGTTATAATTATGAGCCGTGGCACTATCGCTATGTAGGCGTAGAGATTGCAACTGAGATCTACCGGCAGGGGGTCACCCTGGAGGAATATGTGGAGACACTGGAAAATAGGCTTGCTTCTTTAAAAAGTTAATCAGAGACCGGAAGGATACCGCTCCTTCCGGTTTTTTGTATATTTTCCCAGCCTGCGGCAGAAAATAAGCGGGAGGTGAGGAAAATGGCCATCAGTGTTCTGCGTTGTTTTATTTTATATATTGCGGTTGTGGTTGCGGTTCGGATTATGGGAAAGCGCCAGATCGGGGAGCTGCAGCCTTCCGAACTGGTGATTACCATCATGATTTCCGAATTGGCGGCGCTTCCGCTGCAGGATTTGAATATGCCTCTGATCTGGGGCATCATGCCAATGTTTCTTATGGTGGCGCTGGAACTGCTGATGTCGTTTATTACCCTCAAATCGATCCGCTTCCGCGCCTTCTGCTATGGCCGGCCGATTCTTTTGATTTATCAAGGGGTGATCAATCAGGGGGAGCTTTTAAAAACCAGAGTCTCCATGGAAGATATTATGGAAGCGATGCGCGGCAATAATATCCTGCGGATTGAAGATATTCAGATGGCTGTTTTGGAAACAAACGGTACACTCTCGGTTATCCCCAAGCCCGAACTTTCTCCGCCTGCGGCTAAAGATCTTCATGTGTCCATT
>QAKW01000050.1 GCA_003343605.1 Clostridiales bacterium | reverse complement strand
TTTCGCCGCGCCGGTTCCCATTTATCCCCCCTTTTATAATAAGCCTTTGCCGGGTGCGGAGTATTTTTCATCGAGAAGAGGCGGCATTAAGGCTTTTTCTGCCGAAAACAGAGGAAGAGTAAGACCGCCGACCCCAACACAACGCCCGCAACCAGGAAAACTGCAAGCCAGGGAATCCCGCTGGCGGTGGAGGTTGGCGGTATGGATGGAGGAATTATATCAGGCTCTGAAGAAACGCCTGTGTTTTGCGCCGGTGCCGCATCGCACGGTTTATCGATGCAGACCCAAACATTCCTCAGCCCGCGGTAATAAGGAATAAATGCCCAGGTAAGCCCCTGCGGATCCAGATAGCTGCTGGTAAATGTAAGCCCTTCACCCGGCACAAAGGTTCCCTTCTGATCAGAGCCGGGGTAGCTCCAGTAATAGGCGGTTGTTTCTCCCTCCGGCAATTGCAGATCGCCGGTATAGGGCGTAAAGGCAGCACCGAATTTTTCCTGAAAGGCGATATAGTCGTAAACCAGGCGGAAAGAAGCCATCGGCGCCCAGCCGGGGGTTTCCACCGCAGCTCCTTTTCGCTCCGTCACATAGCCCCATTCCGTCCCCTCATACGTATAGGTGCAGGCAATAAACAGCTGCTCACCGTTTTCATAATAAGCGGTAATTCCGCCGGTTTTCGGGGCGTCAAGCAGCGAAATATAGCCGTTTTCACCATTCGCGTAATACCAACGTTCCAGTGTGCTACAGTCTTTGCGATGATTTTTATAAAAGGCTGTTTGCGGCTGTTCATAGGCAATATCCGCGCCCGCCGGAAGAAGAAAGCAGCATAAAAGAAGCAGGGTGATAGATAAAAAGCGTTTCATAAGGATCCTCCATTCATAAAAAGTCCGATTCCAAAGGAAATCGCATTGCAGCATAAGGAAAAACAATAGGGCGCACGGATTTGTCGACAGCAGTGAAGGTAACAGAAGCCTTCCAGAAAAACAGCGGCGCCCTCCAAAGGCAGAAGCACCCAAAACGGCCGTCCGCAGAGCTGCCAGATTAAAACAAGCGGCGGGTTGGTGAGCAGATTGGCAAGCATCACCACAACAAGCGTGCGTCCGCGTTTTTTGCAAAGGAGTGCGATCAGCAGCTCAATCAGCAGCGTACCAAGCAGCGAAATGCCAAGAGACCGGTAAAGATTCATAGCGGCATCCTCCTGCCGGCCAGATAAAGCAGAAGCAGCGATACCAGCGCGCCGCCGGAATAGAAAAGACCGCCGCCCGGAAGAGGCGCGCCCAACAGCGCCGGCAAAAAGCCGATAAACAGCGCAAAAGTCAGCAGACCGAAGACAAAGCCTTTCGCCCCGGGGAACAGTGCGGCCGCGGCCCAGAGTGTAACCGGCATGGTCATTTGAAAGAAAAAAACTCCCGCCAGGCCGAAGACCATATAGTTGGGGGCCAGCAGAAAGGCCGCGGCAAGAAGCAAAGAAAACCCGGCGGTTTTAAAAAAGCCGTACCGGTCCAGCAGAAACCCGCCCGCCATTTTTCCCAATATCAGCGCCGCAGCGGCGGCGAGCGAGGTCCAAAGAGAGGTGTTCCAGCGAAACTGCATGCAAAACCCCAGGTAGGAGCGCAGCACCACCACCAGAAAGAGCGGCAGGATCGCCGGCCTGAAACGCGGCAGCGTAAAGGCAGCATTGGCGGAGGGGCGGCCCGCAAGGAGCGCCAGAACCGTTCCGGCGGCGCATAATATCAGAGGAACCGGCAAAATCGGAAAAGAAGATTTGCCCAGCAGCGTACCGAGCAGCAGCCCGCCCGCACCGGGCGCGACGAAAACGCCCAGAGCCGCCGCTTTTTTTTCACTTTGATTCAGGATTTCCAGGCCGCCGCCAATATGGAAAAGCGCGTTTGCACATCCGGCGCAAACAGCACCCCAAAGCGGAATTGCGGCAAAGAGAAAGGCGCACGCGGAAAGAAGCATTCCGCCCGCCGCAAAGAGACCGTTTCGATTGCAGCAGTCTGCGAGGATGCCGAAAGGCATTTGCAGCGCAAACGCACAGAAATTATAAAGCAGCAGCGCAAACGCCCAATCACTGCTGTAAAGCAGAAAGCGAAAAAGAAACAGCGCGCAGCAGCAATCAACCGCAAAATGCGCTGCGGCATAAAAGGCGGTTTTCATTTGGCGTTTTCCCCCTTCGGCAATACGATCTGTCATTCAATAAACGAAACAAAAGGGGAAAATGTTTCATGTAAAAGAAAAAAGCGGGAAATTTTCCCGCTTTTTTCATCTTTTGAGCTCTTCGCTATGTCTTTCCGGCCCAAGAGGCTTAAACAACAGATTGATGCACCAGATTCCGGCCAGCGCTACAATCACGAAGATAATACGGCTTACCACCGAATCCATGCCGCCAAAGATCCAGCCGACCAGATCAAATTTAAACAGGCCGACAAGTCCCCAGTTCAGCGCGCCGATAATGGTAAGGACCAGTGCGAATTTGTTCATGTTTTCATCTCCTTTGTTCGATGATATGGATAGTTTTTCCGCCCGCAGGGCGGATTATTCATAAAATTTTCAAAAGAAAAAGGACGAGCCTCTATATTTTTTGATTTTTTTGTGGTATGATATATAAATAAGAATTTTAGCTGATAAAGGAGTTTGAACAGGTGAATTTTTTTGCACGCGTGAAAAACTGGTTGCGGCAGGGCCGGCTGAAAAAAGCGCTTGCAGTTAATTTTCGATGGAGCGCAAGGCGTATTCGCCGTTTTTTTCAAAGGGAACAGTTTAGAGCCGCGCTGAAAAGCGCCTATGCAAAGCGGCTGTATTGCGCACTGGGGCTGCTGGTTTTGACCGGCGCGCTGGCGGTTTTATCCGCCGGGCTGAGCGGATCCTATCTAGCGGATGAGGCTGTTTTGGTGCGCCGCCTTTCTGATCCGGATTATAACCGGGAGAATCCCGTTTTATCCGCGCTCAACTGTTTTGGCTCTACCAACCGGATTCAGGTCACGCTTCAAACGGAAACCTTTGATAATTTACACCCGCAGCGGGTGGATCTGGACCGGGGAAATGTAAATCTGGTATTAACCCTTCATAATGGAAGTATATTGGAATATACGCTGCAAAACCGGCGTATTGATAATTTCGAAAGCGGGAATACCGATCAGTTTACCCTGATTCTTCCCGATACGGTATCGGCTTTCGATATTGCCTCTTACCGGCTTACACTGATGCCCGATGCCAAAGGGCGTTACGGAAGCTGGCGGTGCCAGTGGGCGCAGGTTTCCTTTCTTCTGGGCGGCAGCCGTACACTGCTGGCAAAAGATAACTGGCAGGAATCCTACGCCTTTTCTGAGGAATCAAAAACAGCGGAGCTGGAATCGGTTGCGGCGGAAAACCCCTATTACAGCCAGGTGAGTGAACTGTATCCCTATGTTTTGGCGGTCTGCGAAAACGGAAATGAAACCGTTCATGATAAAAAAATGAAATCTGCCGCGTTGATCTCACTTGGCCTGACGGATGGGGACACCCTTTACCTGGACGTTGAAACGGTAGGCCTGGAAAATCAAAACACCATTTTCCGCGATCAGCTCGGTACGGTTGCGCTATCGGAATACGATCTGCTGAATTATAACGGAACAATGTCGCTCCGGGTTCATTTTTATTCCGATTATGCGGGAGATTATTATAAGGATTATCCGCTGGATTCGCTGGGAAAAGATGATTTTGAGCTGGGAACCTCTTCTACCTTTGCGATGACCATGCCAGAAGGCATGAGTGTTTTCGACATCTATTCGATGGAGCTGCTGGTGCATAATCCAACCGATGCCTGGGCACCGCGGCTGATGCGCGCTTATCTGCGCACCGATTACGGGACCATTCTGGAGCTGGCGCGCATCACCGATACAACCCTTCGGGCAACGCGCGGCACCTGTGTATTTTACCGGGGATTAATTGATACCAGCGTAAGCCCGCTGGCATTTGATCTGACAGCAGCCTATGCGCTGCCGCAGGTTTTGAAGACGCAGATAGAGCAAAAATACGGGATGCAGATCGCCGGAGTGGCTTACAGTATGTATTTTAACGAATTTAATTTCTATGAGCGGCAGAAGCTGTTTTACAGCCAGGTGAAGGCCCTCTATGGAGAAACGGCGCATGAAGAATCCTGAAAAGAAGAGAAAAAGGCGCGCAGCAGTTTTGGCGGCGCTGCTTGCGGCAGCGCTGCTGCTGGGCGGATGTGCCGGGGGCGGGCGCGAAGAATATGAAAGATTCGATGAGCTTTTTGTGCAGACGCAGGCGTCTTTGGAAGAGGGGCATTTCTTTTTTTCCGGCCGGGTGCTTTCGGTGGTGACCGGCCGGCAGATCATTTCCTACTATGAAGCACAGATGGAGAAAAACACCTTTTACCAGGTGGAAGTAACGGATGATTATTTCGGCTGCATGCCGGATCGCATTATAACGGTTTGCGTGCTGGGCAGCGCGGAGAATTTTTCAGATCGGGAAACCTTGGTGAAAAACCGGGAATATTTATTCGATACGGCGCTTTGGATACAGGAAGAGGAGGCGGTTTTTCTGCTGCCTACGTTTTACAGTGCTTTGCCGGAGCAGCGGGACGGAACGCTCTATCTGAATGATGCGGAGGGGGCGTATATTCCGGGCACCTATGCGCAGTACCGCAGCCGGCTGGCTGCACTGGCGGAGGAGGCCGGTTACGGTCCGCAGCGGATTATGGAGGCTGTGCGGGCGCAGCTTCAGAGTGCAGCAGATAAGAGCAGCGCAGATTATTTCGCACAGCGTGGATTTGAGCAGATTGATGCGGATGCACTGGAACGCACGCGCCAAACCGCGCTTCAGCTCTATGATCAGGCGCAGGGCACAGAAAATACTTGGGAAGGGATTCGGAATTTACTGCAATGATATTAACGGCTGTCATTTTGGGGATCGGGCTTTCTATGGATGCGTTTGCGGTTTCGGTAACAAACGGGATGTGCACCGGAAGGATGAAACCGCGCTATGCGCTGCTGGATGGGCTGACCTTCGGCTTTTTTCAGGCGCTGATGCCGCTTTTCGGCATGTTTTTGGGATTCAGCTTTCTGAAATACATATCGGCGGTAGACCACTGGATCGGTTTTGTTTTACTGGCTGGAATCGGCTGCAATATGATCTGGGGCGCGCTGAAAAAAGAGGAGGCCAAATGTGAAGGAAATCCTTATACCGGGCGCAATCTTCTGCTGCAGGGCGTTGCCACAAGTATAGATGCACTGGCTGTAGGGATCGGGTTTTCCACGCAGCTGAGCGGGTTTCAGGAGGCTTATGTTACGGTTTTGATCATTGGTGCCTGCACCTTTACACTTAGTGCGGCAGGTGTTTATATCGGAAAGCTTTTCGGCGGGATGCTTAAGGATAAAGCGCAGATTTTCGGCGGCCTGATCCTGATCGGACTGGGCGTTAAAATATTAATCGAACATCTTTTTTTCTAAGGGTGTTCCAATCATCAGAGAAACGAGGGTCTTGGGAAAAAATGAGAATTTATTTCTGCTAAAAGGAAGCGGTGAACAGGAGAATGCCGGAAGATGCGGGAACGCGCAGGCCGGTGGTTTCGTTCTGCTCTGGCCGCGATCAGGCAGGAAAGAATTCTCCGCAGACCAAAAGATCGCTGAAGTAAATCGGATCCGAGAGATGGCCGCAGGGAGGAAGATTCTTCCCTGCGGCATTTTATATGGAGCGGGAGGATGAAAACGAATGGCGATGCTACAGGTAAAAAATTTGACTTTTGGATATGAAGGGAATGCGGAGGATATTTTTAATCAGCTCTCATTTCAGGCGGATACAGACTGGCGGCTGGGCCTTATCGGGCGCAATGGACGGGGAAAAACCACCCTGCTGAAGCTGCTGGCGGGAACCCTTTCCGGCAGCGGTTCCATAACCTCTCCGGCGGCATTTTCCTATTTTCCGTATCCGGTGGATCAAACGGCAGAAACCCTGGAGGCGGCGCTCCGGCCGGTATTGGAAGAAGCCGGCTCCTGGCAGCTCCGGCGGGAGCTTTCACTTTTGGGGGCGGCGCCGGAAATTCTGAAGCAGCCGCTGAAGACCCTTTCGCCGGGAGAACGCGCAAAAGCGATGCTGGCTGCGCTGTTTCTGCGGGAAGATCAGTTTTTGCTGATCGATGAACCCACCAATCACCTGGATATGCAAGGGCGGGCACTGCTGAGCGCCTATCTGAAGCGGAAGCGTGGATTTATGATTGTTTCCCACGATCGGATGTTTCTGGATGGCTGTGTGGATCATATTATGGCGCTGAATAAGAATGGAATCGAAATACAGAGCGGAAATTTTACCAGCTGGGATGAAAACCGCAGGCGGACGGAGCAGTTTGAGCAGGGGCGGCAGGATCAGCTGCGCAAGGAGATCCGAAAGCTGGAAGCCGCGGTGCGGGAGAACGCGCGCTGGTCGGAGCAGGCGGAAAAAGAAAAGAAGGGGAAAAATGCCGCGGGCCTGCATCCGGATCGGGGATATCTTGGGAAAAAAGCCGCAAAGGGGATGAAACGGGCAAAGAATATCGAGCGGCGCAGAGAGGCTGCGGCTGCGGAAAAAAAGAAGCTGCTCTTAAACAGGGAATCAGTGGAAGCTCTCAAACTTCATCCGGAACAGCACCACAGCCGTCGGTTGGTTGCGCTGGATGAGGTATCACTTTGTTTTGCGGGCCGCACCGTGGTATCTCATCTCAGCTTTACGGTAGAACAAGGTGATCGGCTGGCAATCTGCGGGCAAAACGGCAGCGGCAAATCAAGCATTTTGAGGCTGATCCGGGGCGAAATAGAGCCTGCCGCAGGAATATGCCGGGTTGCAAGCGGATTGAAAATCTCGGATCTGCCACAGGAGACCCGGCATTTGAGCGGGGGACTGCGCGACTTTATCAGAATGCGCGGCCTTGAGGAGAGCCGGTTTAAAACCATTCTCCGCAAGCTGGATTTTACACGCGCACAATTCGAGATCCCGCTTGAGTATTTGAGTGAAGGCCAGCGAAAAAAACTTTTGATCGCGGCCTGCCTTTGTGAATCGGCACATCTTTATATCTGGGATGAACCGTTAAATTATATCGATGTTTTTTCCAGGATGCAGCTGGAGGAATTGCTTCTGGAAAGCAGGCCGACCATGATTTTTGTGGAACATGACGCGGTGTTTTGCCGCAATATTGCAACCAAAACAATGACGCTTTAAAAACGCAGGCCCCGGACAGACTGATTGTATCGTCTGTCCGGGGCCTGATCTCACAGAAGCGCTTCGCAGTAGCAGGCGCGTGCACCGCCGATAAATTTCGGCCTGGTACGTGCTGCGAGCAGCACAGCCGCGCCAATGGATTTTATTTGAAGGCGGCAGGGAACCGCAACGTCTTTCAAATGCATGCCGATCAGCGTTCCCCCAATATCCAAACCGGCATCCGCCGCGATATGCTCTACCGCCACAGGCTGCGCCATAAGGTTCCAGGCAGCGGTTGCAAAGGAACCGCCCGCCTTTGGCTGCGGGCGCACGTTTACCACTGCGTAGCCCCGTGCCATCGCCGCCTCTCGCTCTAAAATGAGCGCGCGGTTTAAATGTTCGCAGCATTGGGCGGCAAGAAAAACGCCCGCCTTCGCACAGGCCTCTACAATCGCCCCGCAGACCGCTTCTCCGATCTCATAGGCCGAATGGGTGCCGATTTGTTCTCCTAGGATTTCGCTCGACGAACATCCAACAACCAGAAGGGCTCCCGGTTTGAGATGTGCGGCCGCAATCAGCTCTTTTGCGGCATCGGCCGCTTCTAAAGCAAAAACTGTACTCATAACAGACCGTCCTTTCATAAGTTATAAAGCAAGGAGGAAGCAACATGGAGATTTCTTTTACAAGCATTATGGAAAAAGAAGTAATCGTTTCCTGCAGCGGTAAAAAGCTCGGGTTTCCGAAAGATTTGATCATCGGCTGCGATTGCGGGCAGATTGAGGCGTTGGTTCTTTGCCGCAAGGGGCTCTCTTTTTTTCATAAAGAGGATCACCGCATTCCCTGGTGCGAGGTAGAGCGTATCGGCGAAGACATCATCTGGGTGGCGCATGAGCCGCCTTCCAGATAAAAAGCGGAGCCAATCGCATTTTATGCATATCGGCACAGGAAATACCCGTTTATTGCGTCAGCTGCCGGATCCAGCCGAACCGGTTTACCTTGACCGCGGCAACCATGCATTTGAGCAGCTGATCGCTCTTTAAGCAAAGAAAAACAAACCAGACCGGGCAACCGAACCGGCTGGCGATAACCGCCGATGGCAGCACGACCAGAAATACAAAAAGGGAATCATTTTTAAATACAAAAGCCGTGTCTCCGCCTGCTTTTACCAGCGCGCCCAGGCAGCAGGCCTCATAGCAGGTGCCGATGATGGTCACCGAAAGAACGCTCATCAGCTGCTTTGCAACGGCGCGCGCACCAGGGCTTACGCCCTGATACAGCGAGAGAAACAGGCCTTTAAACCCAAAGATCAGCCCCCCGGAAAGCAGGCCGACGCCCAGAAATAAAAGCTGGCAGGTGCGTGCATATTCTTTTACCGTTTCCAGGCGGCCCGCCCCAATGGTTTTGCCAACCACAATTGAAACACCGCCCCAAAGCCCGTTGAGCCAAACATATATCAGGTTATTGAGTGTATTGGTTATGCTGGCGGCGGCGATTACATCGGCGGTATAATGGCCCAGAATCGCACCCTGGCAGAGAATGTTTACCGCCCACACCAGATCCCCGGCGATTACCGGCAGGCCATAACGCAAATAATGCCGGAGCATTCCCTGCGCGGGAGCAAACAGCTCCCGAAGACGCATGTTCAGGCGGCGGTCCTTTTTAAAGACATAAAACAGCATGATCATGCATTCAACCATACGGGCGATCAGGGTTGCCAGTGCCGCACCGCGGACGCCAAGCGCCGGAATCCCGCATTTGCCGAAAATCAGAACCCAGTTGAGAGAAACATTTAATATCAGCGTAACGCCGGAAACATATGCGCCAATTCGCGCGGCTTCCACGCTGCGCATGGCATAAACAAGAATCTGGGAAACCGTGAAAAAAAGAAAGCTGATGCAGAGAATCCTCAAATATGCCGTTCCCTCTGAAAGCGCGCCTTCCTCGTTGGTAAAAAGGCGCAGCAGCTGCCGCGGAAAAAGGCCGGAGAAAAGGCTCAGAAACAGTGCGGCAGACCCGCCGAGCCGAACCGCCAGCCCCACCAGGCGGCGGATGGCGGCCGGTTCTTTTTTGCCCCAGTACTGCGCGGTAAGAATCAGCAGCGCACTTCCCATCCCGGTTACCAGTTGCTGCAGCAGAAACTGGATTTGCCCGCCGAGATATATGCCGGAAACGGCGTTGTCACCCAGTGTTCCAACCATTACGTTATCGGCAAAGGTTACCAGAAAAGTCACCAGGTTCTGCAGCGAAATCGGGAGTGCAAGCGAAAGAATGGTCTTATAAAAACTGCGGTCTTTGGTTACCCATTTCATTTGGCACATCCCTCCGTTTCACAACAGAAGACATTATAGCCCCACAAGAGATGAAAAGCAATCCTTTTTAGGAAAAAAGCCCCGCTGCCGCTCAGAGGGAACGGCAGGAAGGGCTTTTATATCAGCAATCGAGAATAATCGGAATAATCATCGGGCTGCGCTTGGTTTTAGAGGTGATATAGGAGGCGAGCGCATCGCGCATATCGCTTTTCAGCGCGGCCCATTCCAGATTACCCTTATCCAGGCTTTTCTTGAGCGCTGCGGATACGATTTTTCGTGCCTGGCCCATCAGGTCTTCATTTTCGCGCACATAGATGAACCCGCGGGAAACAATATCCGGCCCGCTGACAACCTGTTTGGTGGACTTGCTGATTGCCGCCACAACCAAAATGATCCCTTCCTGAGAAAGAATCCGGCGGTCTCTCAATACAATGTTGCCGACATCACCGACGCCGCTGCCATCAACCAGCACCTGCCCGGCTTGAACCGTACCGTTGAGTTTCGCGCTGTTTGGCCCTAATTCCAGCACATTGCCGATGGAACTGATGAAGATATGATCTTCTTCCAGCCCGGTTTCCTGTGCCAGCTTGGCATGGCAGGCAAGGTGGCGGTATTCCCCGTGAACCGGCATGAAATATTTCGGTTTTACAAGGCTCAAAATCAGCTTGAGCTCCTCCTGGCAGGCATGCCCGGAAACATGCACGTCCGCCATCTTGCTGTTTACAATGGTGGCGCCCAGCTTTTCCAGTTCGTTTACCACCCGGCTGACCAGCCGCTCGTTGCCCGGAATCGGGGAAGCCGAAATAATGATCAGATCATTTTTATTCACTGAAATGGTTCGGTGATCGGAAAAGGCCATCCGGTAGAGCGCGCTCATGGGCTCACCCTGAGAGCCGGTGGTAATCAGTGTGATTTTATTGGGCGGGTATTTGGACACCTGATCCAGCGGAATCAGCGTTCCTTTCGGCATTTTGAGATAGCCCAGCTCCTGCGCAACGGCGATCACCCCTTCCATCGACCGGCCGGAGGCCGCGACCTTGCGGCCAAACTGAACCGAGGCGTCGATAATCTGCTGCACCCGATGAACATTGGAGGCAAAGGAGGCAACGATAATCCGCCGGTCGGCGGCGCTTTCAAAAATGGGAAGCAGTGCTTTGCCAACCTTTTTTTCAGAAGAAGCGATCCCGGGCCGCTCTGCGTTGGTGGAATCCGCCATCAGCAGCAGCACGCCCTCCTTTCCCAGCTCGCCGAATCTTGCCAGATCAATGGCCCGGCCATGAATGGGGGTGGTATCGATCTTAAAATCACCGGTATGGATCAGTGTTCCGACCGGGGTTTGAATTGCAAAGCCGGAAGCGTCCGGAATGGAGTGGTTGACCTTTATAAACTCTACCTTGAAACAGCCGCGTGTAATAATTGATCCGGGCTTGGTTTCGATCAGCATAGCGGATTTTTCCATACGGTGTTCCGTGAGTTTACGGCGCACCAGCCCGAGCGTAAGTTTATTGCCGTAGACCGGAACGTTGATTTCCTTGAGCACATAGGGAAGCGAGCCGATATGATCTTCATGTCCGTGGGTCAAAAAGATACCGCGCACCTTTTCAATATTCTTGCGCAGATAGGTGATATCGGGAATCACCAGATCCACGCCGAGCATATCGCTGCCGGGAAAGGCCATACCGCAATCGATGATAATAATATCATTTTCATATTCGATCACCGTCATATTTTTGCCGATCTCATCAAGCCCTCCCAGAGGAATGATTTTCAGCTTGGCAGCGCTCTTGCGGCCGCCGCTTTTCTTCGGCGCGGTTTTTTTCTGCCGGGTGGGGGTGGCGGCTGGTGCATCCGCATTCTTTTTTGCGGGTGCTTTGCGGGCCGGGGCGCGAGTCTCCGGTTCTTTTTTTGCAGCCGGCTTCTGGCCGGTCTTTTTCTGCGCCGCCGGCCGCTTGGCGGGCTTTTGCGCCGATTTTGCGCCGCCGGCGGTTTCGTTTGCAGTTGCTTCCTTTCGCTGTGAGGCGATATATTCTCCTGCCGCCGCAGTTCCGCGTTTACCGTCTGCAGCCTGAATCAGATCGTTTTTGCCCAGCAGCTCGTCCAGCTTCAGCTCTTTTACGGGCCGCTTGAATTTTTCTTTGCGCGCAGTTTCCCGATCCTGCGTGGCTTTTTTGGTTTTTTCCATTTGAACTCCTTTCGAAGATTAAAATATGTATCAGGACAATAAAATACCAGCCCTTTTGAAATATATTTCAAAAGGGAAATGATGAAAAGCTTCCCTCGGCGGTCCGGAAGCTTTTTTATCAAAGGCGTCAAACGGCGTTATAAAACACTGACCGGCCGGGATAGACCCGGTCGGTCAGGATAACCCCGGTATAACGACACCCAGCGTACATTCTCTGACAGTGTAATTATACTACAGTATGGGTAATTTTACAACCTTTTATTCTACCGACTTCAAACTTTCGGTCATATCGACCTTTTTTAAGCGAAAATGCATAACAAAATTTACGAAAGCGGCAAAAACAAAGGTTAGAATAGCGCTGAAAAGAAAGCTCAGCGGCGTAACGGTGCGGGTGAACATCACCATATCGACTTCAGCGGTTGTAATCACAAAGCGATGAAGGAAGATACCGAGCACCAGGCCTGCGGCACAGCCGATGACGGTGAGGATAATATTTTCACGGTACAGGTAGGCATCGACCTCCCGGTCGAAAAACCCGAGTACCTTGATGGTGGCGAGTTCACGGGCACGCTCGGTAATGTTGATATTGGTCAGATTGTATAAAACGATGAAAGCCAGCAGTGAAGCACAGATGATCAGAACATAGACCACCAGATTCAGACTGCTGAAAATTTTATTGAAATTATCCAGAAGATCCCGCACGCGCGAAACACTGGAGATTTCCGGGTCTGTGAGCAGTTCTTCAGCAACCGCATAATCATCGAGAGCGCCGGTTTTGACCATACAGGATAAAAACTGGGGCTCTTTTGCAAAAACCTCCCTGTAATAGGCGGGGGTGAAGTAGACGTAGCTGTAAATATAATTTTCCGTAATTCCGGCAATAACCGCCTGATAAGAAGTTTCATCGCTTTTCTTGAGCGTAATGGAATCTCCGATATGAAGAGAAAAGCTATTGGCGAGCTTTTCAGAAATCAGAACACCGCGGTCGTCCAGCGTGAGCGGTTCGTGGCCTCTGCGGGTACGCAGGGTAATCATCTGCCCGAGCATCGCCGTGTCTTCCGGAATCAGGGCGTAGCAGTCGAGCTGGCGCGTGCCGTCTGTTGCGATCAGATTATCCTGTGCGTAAAAGAGCGCCTGTTCGCTCCGGCTGGTAATCTTTTCCCGAACCGGCGCGTCCCCGTTTAAAAGAGTCACACCCAGGTCGTAATGATAGATTTCTTCATATTGCGTCGGCACGATCCCCATAATGGAATCCCGCAGACCAAAACCGGTTACCAGCAGGGCGGTACAGCCGCTGATTCCCAAAACAGTCATCAGAAAACGCTTTTTATACCGAAACAGATTCCGCGCCGTAACCTTTGATGTAAAATTCAGAAGCCGCCACAAAAACGGAATCCGCTCCAGCAGGACCTTTTTTCCGTTTTTCGGTGCAACCGGCCGCATCAGCTGCGCGGCCGATTCCCGCAGAAAATTCATGGCGGAAAACAAAGTGACAACCGCAGAGAGCCCGGCCGCGAGAAAAACAGAAAGGAAGGCATAGCCGAGATGGAAGTGGCATTCAATCGACGGCAGGTGGTAAAGAATTGTATAGGCGCTCCAAATGGCTTTCGGGAAAACCACATATCCGGCCATCAGCCCCAAAATACTGCCGGTGAGACAGGCCGCGAGGGAATAGAGCAGCAGCTGCGCGGCGATCACGCCTTTGCCGAACCCCAGAGCTTTAAGCGTACCCATCTGGGTGCGCTGTTCATCGACCATCCGTGTCATGGTGGTCATACAGACCAGCGCTGCAACCAGAAAAAAGAGCACCGGGAAAACCTGGGCGATATTATGGATCCGCAGGGCATCCTGCCGGAAGCCTTCAGCCCCCAGATTTTTACTGCGGTCCAGCAGATACCAGTCGGGCACTGCCAGCGCGTCGATTTCTGCGCGGGCGTCATCGAGTTTTTGCCGGCTTTCCTCAAAAGCCTGGCCGGCCTCCGCCTGCTTTTGCTGATATTCCGCCCGGCCGCGGCTGTAGGCGGTAAGCCCCTCATTATATTGATTCTTGGCGGAAAGCAGTTTTTCTTCTTCTTCCAGAAGCGTTGCTTCCGCCTGAGAAAACTGAGCTTCGGCCGCGATCTGCTGATCAGATAAAGCCTGCCTGCCTTCCTCCAGCGCCGCTTTGGCCGAGGCGAGCTGCTGTTCTGTTTCAGCAAGGAGCGCTTCCTGCTGAGAGCAGGCCTCCAGCCCTGCGGCATATTGCTCCCGCATGGCGGCCAGCTCCGGGGTTTCTCCCAGCTGCTCCAGTGCGTCGATCGCCGCCTGCAGCTCCGCCAGTTGTTCCCTGGCCTGCGCCACTGCGGCAGCGCCCTGCTGCCAGGCAGAATACCCCTCCTCATATTCCGCCTGTTTTTGCGCAAGCGCCTGGTTTGCCTGATAAAGGGCGGTATCCGCCGCATTTTTTTGCGTTTCATATGCGGTTTTTGCCTCAGAAAGCTGGCTGGTTCCTGCATCGATTTGTTTTTTTGCTTCGTTTAATTCCCGCAGCGCGCCTGTAAGGCGGCGCTCCGCTGCCTGCAGCTCCTGCCCGGCATTTGCAATCTCTTCATCCAGGCGGTTTTTGTTTTCCTGCCATTCTTCTAAAAGCGGCGCCTGGATCCGGGTTTTCTGCGCCTCTTTGAGCGCCGGATCTTCGAGCGTGCTTTCCGCTGCGTCTACCAGTGCGGCATAGGCCGATCCATAGCAGTCGAGCGCAGCGGCGCCGCTGAGTGTGAGACAGGCTTCTGAATAGACCTCCGCGGTAAAAACCGCTTCCGTGGTCATAATAAAATAATCGGTTTTGCCGTTTCCGACCGTACTGGTTCCGCGCTGGAAGGAAAGATAGACCGGGGAGGTTACATAGCCAACAACAGTAAAGGCATGGGTATGCAGCGCTTCCAGGATGGCATTGTCGTTATCCTCACTCACGGTGAGCACCTCACCCAAAGCGGGCTTTTGCCTTCCCAGCGCACCGTTATCCAGCACACATTCCGTTTCGTTTTCAGGCAGCCGCCCTTCCACCAGCTCCACGGTATTCACCTGATCGGAAAGCGAAAGGATCTTCACATTCGCCGTACCGCCCGTACTTTCCATCACGGCGTCTTGAGAATAAAAGCCTGCCGCGGCCTCTACCTCCGGTTTTTCGCGCAGCTGCTCGATTTCCGCCTGGCTGAAGCCATAGGAAGAGAGAATCTGCAGATCCTGAAAACGGCTTTGATCGAAATAGGTATCCATCGTGCGGTACATATCATATGTCGTGACGCTCAGCCCGGCAAAAAAACCAACCCCCAGCGCAAAAATAGCCATCAGGGCAAAAAAACGGGGGCGGCTGTGCCGGATTTCCCGGCGTACATTTTTTAAAATCAGCTTTACCATTCCAGTTCCTCTATCGGCTTTGGCCGCTCATTTAAAACAACCGATTCAATCTGGCCGCTTTTAATGGTAACAATGCGGTCGGCCATCGGCTTGATCGCCTGATTATGGGTGATCACAATCACGCAAACTCCCTGATTTTTGCAGATATTATAAAGCAGCTGCAATATGGCCTTTCCGGTTTTATAATCCAACGCGCCGGTCGGCTCGTCGCAGAGCAGCAGCGTTGGATTTTTGGCAACCGCGCGTGCGATTGCAACCCGCTGCTGCTCCCCGCCAGAAAGCTGCGCGGGAAAATTCCCGAGGCGTTCGCCAAGACCGACTTCGCACAGAACCGTTGCCGCATCCTTGGGATTTTTACAGATCTGGCTGGCCAGCTCTACGTTTTCCAGCGCGGTAAGGTTGCCGATCAGATTATAAAACTGAAAAACAAAACCTACCTGATGCCGCCGAAATGCGGTTAGCTGCCGGGCGTTATAGCCGGCGATATTCTGCCCGTCTACCAGGATTTCGCCGCTGGTGCAGCTATCCATTCCGCCGAGCATATTGAGCAGGGTGGTTTTGCCGGCCCCGGAGGAACCAACGATCACGCAGAATTCCCCGCGCTCCACCGTGAGGTTCACCCCATCGACCGCTTTTACGGAAACCCCGCCGGTCTGATAAATTTTGCTTACATTTTTAAGTTCAATGAGAGACATATACTGCTCCTTTCCGATAATCCATTCCGCCCGGCCGGGGCTCGGCAGACCAACAGTTCCACAAATCGGTTGCCAGCCGTTCCACCTGAAAAAATGCCGGATTCTGCCGCGCACAGGCGCGGCCGGTTTGTAAAAGAGGAAGCCGTGCTTTTTCCGGAAGCTGCCGCATCAAATCCCGCCCCCGCGGCCCGAAGGCCAGCACCCGCAGATAGGGCGGCGGCGCTTTGGACAGCTGCTGCGGGATGTCCAGCGCCGCGCACATGACAGCCCGGCGAATTTTGGCGTGGGAATACCGCCGGGTTTTGATCCGGTCGTAAAGGGCCGGAAGCGATGCTTCTTCAGCCAACGCCGCGATTATGCGGTTTTCAAGCCCTTCGCTGATGTTGGCGCATTGCCGCAGCTCTGCGGCGGTTTTTGCCTTCAGAAGGGTTAGAATACCACGGTGCGCTACGGAAAAATCCAATGCCGGCTGCTGCGGCTGCGGGCAATAGCGCAAAAAATCCTCCGGGTGGCGGCGGATATAGGAGGCGGAGGCCACCGTACCCTGCGGGCCGCCGTCGTGTGCGGTGGTGCGCTGAAAGCCGAGAAAGGCGCATCCGTGCGAAAGGCAGGCGCGGATATAGCCGCAGGCCAGAAGATTATTGGGCGACATTAACAGTGCGCTTTCTTCCGGAAAGATTTCGCTCAGTGCGCGCTGCCGCGCTGCGCCGTAGGAGAGTCCGGCTTCCAGGCCCTCCCGCAGCGCCGGAGAAAGCGCCCGCTCCGAAACGGCCGCCAGCCGTGTAAGCGGCTCCGCCGAAGCACTTTCCATGCCAAAGGCCAGCGTAACCGGCATGCCGAGCGCGGCGGCCGTTTCTACGCCTTTTTCGGCAAAGCGGTCGCCATCTGCCAGCACAAAGGGAGCCGGCAGCTCCAAAACCAGGTCGGCGCCGCCGGAAACCGCGGCAGCGGCCCGGCTCCATTTATCGAAGGCTGCGGGCTCGCCCCGCTGCACAAACGCACCGCTCATAATGCAAACAATATAATCGGTGCTCTTTTTCGGAAGGCGTGCAAGGAGATGGCGATGGCCGTTGTGGAAGGGATTGAATTCGCAAATTACGGCATAAATCATGGAAAGCACCTCCCGTCTATGAAAAAAATGTTGAAACTTTCTTTTTACTATTATATAATAGTTTGGTACGATTGAAAAGGACTTTTTTCTAAAGGAGAGGATAAAAGATATGAAAATTCTGGTAATCAACGCGGGCAGCTCTTCGCTGAAGTATCAGCTGATCGAAGCGGATTCAGGCACGGTGCTGGCAAAGGGAAACTGCGAGCGGATCGGAATCGACGGCCGTTTTACCCATAAGGCCGGCGGCCGGGAGCTGGTGCTGGAATCCCCGATGCCGACCCATGCGGCGGCGATTAAACTGGTGCTGCAATACCTGGCAGATCAGGAATGGGGTGTTATTCGCGATGTTTCCGAGATTTCCGCGGTAGGCCACCGGGTGGTAAACGGCGGGGAAGTCTTTGTGGAGGCAACGCTGATGGATGAAGAAAAAATTAAAACCCTCGAAGGGCTTAAGGAATTTGCACCGCTGCATAATCCGGCGGCGGTAACCGGGATTCGAGCCTGCGTGGAGGTGATGGGGAAGGATGTTCCTCAGGTTACGGTTTACGATACGGCCTTTCATTACGCGATGCCGAAGACCTCTGCGATTTATCCGATTCCTTATGAATATTATGAAAAATACGGCATCCGCCGGTTTGGGGCACATGGAACTTCGCATGGATATGTGGCGGCGGAATGTGCCAAACTGTTAGGGAAGAACCCGGAAGAGCTGAATATCATTACCTGCCATTTGGGCAACGGATCTTCCATTACCGCCGTAAAGGGCGGCCGTTGCCTGGATACTTCAATGGGCTTTACGCCGCTGGCCGGCGTTATGATGGGCACCCGCTGCGGTGATATTGATCCGGCGGTTGCCATGTATTTGATGAAAAAAGAAAATCTCTCGCTGGATGAGATGAGCGATATTATGAATAAAAAAAGCGGCGTGTTCGGCGTGAGCGGCGTTTCTTCCGATTTTCGCGATCTGGAAGCCGCGGCGGATCAGGGCAACGAGCGCTGCCGGCTGGCCCTGCAGATGTTTGCCTATCAGGTGGTGAAATATGTAGGGGCATATACGGCCGCGATGGGCGGAGTAGACGCCATTGTCTTTACTGCCGGAATCGGGGAGAATAATCCGCTGATCCGGCGCGATGTTGCCAGCGCGCTTTCGTTTATGGGTGTCCGGCTGGATGAAGAGAAAAATAAAGTGCGCGGGCAGACTCAGGTGATCTCCACACCGGATTCCAGCGTAACCCTTTGCGTGATCCCCACCAATGAGGAACTGGCTATTGCAAGGCAGACGCTGGAGGTTATTTCCCGCTAAAGAGCTTCCGGCAGGTTTGCTTCGAGCAGAAAGGGGAGAAGAGGTTGAAAAAGAAAAAAATCGCCGGCTGGCTGCGCTTTTTGATTGCGTTTTTCTGCACGATACTGGTTTGCGGCGCCGGCCTGTGGATTTGCTATACCTATGTATTCAGCGGCATGGACCGGGAAGAATCCCTTTCGGGTGAAGACGTTGGAGTCGAGGAGCAGGACTATCATTCAAAGGATATTGTAAACATCGCGCTTTTCGGTATTGATACCACCGATGCGTCGATGGTTGGGAGAAGCGACAGTATCATTATTCTGACGCTGGACAATAAAAAAAAGGAAATCCGGATGTCCGCCATCCAGCGGGATACCTATGTGCCGGTGGAAGGATATGGTAAAACTAAAATAAATCATGCCTATGCCTATGGCGGGCCGACGCTGGCCGTAAAAACCCTCAATCAGAATTTCGGCCTGGATATCACCGATTACGTGGTGGTTAATTTCACCAATATGGAGAAGGTTATCGACGTATTGGGCGGCATTGAACTGGAGGTAACGGAAACCTACCGTCAGGAGGCCAATAAGCACATCAAATACCTTGCGGAAGAACGAAATATTAAACCAAAGCTGATCGAAAAGAGCGGCACACAGACACTCAGCGGAATGCAGGTTTTAGGCATGCTGCGTGCGCGGTATAACGTAGGCGGCGTGGGGGTGCGCTCCCAGATGCACGAGCTGGTGCTGAGCGCCTGCTATGAGAAAGTAAAATCAATGAGCGTTCTGCAGTATCCAGGTGTGGCCAAATCGCTGCTGGATCTGGTAAAAACAACGTTGACCAGCGGGGACGTAACCAACCTGGGTATGAAGGTGATGGTTTCGGGCTTTAAGATCCGGCAGGCGGTCTTCCCGCTGGAAGAGGATCAAAAAGGCTACGGCGGAAAAATGATCGGCGGTGTATGGTATCTCACCTATAATACCGAAACCGGCAATCAGCATATCCGGGATTTTATTTACGACGGCGTTTTGTATGGAGAAGAGGAATCGGCGGAATAAAAAGAGCGGGCTGTTTGCCCGTTCTTTTTTATTGATTATATAGACTAAAATTACCTTATAACTCCTTACAAGTGTTTATATACATGAGGAAAAAACTTTGATTTAACAAGGTTCCCATAAAGACACCTTTGTTAATCGGGGAGCCAGCGGACAGGT
>QAKW01000044.1 GCA_003343605.1 Clostridiales bacterium | reverse complement strand
GGCAACAATAATCACCATAGGCGTCGATACAATATTGCTGGAGACAGCCGCGTCTCCGAGAATCACAGCGCCCACCACGTTCAGTGCCAGCCCCAGCCCGGAAGGCATGCGCGTTCCGGTTTCCCTTAAAATCTCAAACGCAAAAAACAGCAATACCATTTCGGTAAAGGTCTGGATCGGAACCCCGGCCGAAGAGGCCAGCACCGTATACAGCCAGTGCGCGGGCAAAACGCCCGGCGTAAAATTAACCACAGCCAAATAAAAGCCCGGAAGAAACACCGCGATGATAAAACCGATAAACCGCAAAAAGCGCCCGACGTTTGCATAGAGGTAGCTCTGATAATAATCGTCGGGGCTTTGAAAGCCCTCTGCCAAAATATAGGGAAGCGTAATGGCCACCGGGGAGCCATCCAAAATCACACCGATCCTTCCTTCCAGCAGTTTGGAGGCAAAGACGTCCGGCCTGGAAGTTTTGCCCACTGTTTTAAAAATAGCCCGCGGGCAATCACGGATCAGCTCTGCCAGAATATTACCGTCGAGAATACTGTCAATATCAATCTGCTTCAGCCGTTCCTTCAGCGCCTCTACCAGCTCCGGCATGGCAACGCCGTCCAGATAACAAACGGCCATCTTATTATTGCTCTGCCTTCCGGCAACAAGAAATTCGCTTTTTAATCGGGGCGTAGCAATGCGCTTTTTCAGGATCCCGAGATTCGACATGATATTTTCGTTAAATCCGTCCTGCGGGCCCAGCAGGGAAATTTCGGTTTCCGGAACATCGTTGCTCCGCTGTGCCATTCCCTTAACGTCTACAATTAGGCAGCAGGGTGCGTCGCCGATCAGCACTACGCAATCTCCCGAACCGATCTGCGTCATCGCCTTCTGCGGATCCCTGGATACATCCACGCTGTGGTTTCCTATGCCGCCCTCCGCGGCGCCGGCCGGCGTTGGCTCATAAAGATGCGTTTCCAGGCTCAGAATAACGTCCCGGTCGGTTACATCGTTGCTGACCATTGCGCTGGAGAGTAAAACCACGATCGGCAAGCCCGGAAGATGGGGATTTCTTACCATTTTAACCGTAAAGGTATCGTCCTTTACAAAAGCATCCTGGAATAGTTTCAGATTCTGTGCGAAATTACCGGTAAATTCCATAAATAATTCCTCCGCTTTCATTATCGGCAATTCCGGGGCTTTTTATTACAGATTTTAGGAGTATACGGCTTTAGATACGTGAAAGATTACATCAAACCTTTGGAATTTTTTGCGGAAAAATAAAAAATAAATGCCGGTCTCATTGCATCCGTTCTGAAAGGATGCTATAATAGACCCAATCTGCAAAGCACCGCTTTTATTAAAAAGGAGAACTCTATGAAATTCCAAAACTTTCTCTTTGATCTGGATGGCACTCTCACAGATTCCGGGCCGGGAATCATCAACTCCATTCTTTATGCACTCCAAAAATTTGGGCTGCCGGCCGTTTCCAAGGAATCCCTCCAATCCTTTCTGGGCCCGCCTCTGATTGATTCGTTCCAGCATTATTGCGGCGTTTCAGCGGAAGAAGCAGAAACGCTTGTTCGCTATTATCGGGAATATTTTACTGAAAAAGGAATTTTTGAAAATAGCCTTTATCCCGGAATCCGTGAAACTCTGGAAGCGTTGAAGGCCCGCGGTGCGGTTCTCTGCCTTGCCACCAGCAAGCCGGAACCGTTTGCCATTCAAATCATACGCCATTTTCAACTGGAATCCTGCTTCCGTTTCATCGGCGGCAGCACACTGGATGAAACCAGAACTGACAAGGAGGAGGTTATTGCCTATGTTTTGGAAAAAGGGCTTCTCCGCCCGGAGCAGACCCTTATGGTCGGAGACCGCCGCTATGATATTGAGGGCGCGCGAAAATGCGGCCTGCAGGTGGCGGCTGTTCTTTATGGATATGGCGGCCGCGAGGAGCTGGCAGCCGCGGATTATTTGATTGAAAGCCCCGAGGCATTACTCGAAATATAAAAACCGCCCTGCAGAAGCAGGGCGGTTTTTATGATTATTTACGCAGCCGTCGCTGGATCCATTTTACCAGTTCCATGATTGGCAGAATGCAGAATGCAAGCGCCAGCGCAACCGCATATTCAAGCAGAGAGATGGTTTCAAAGCCAAACGCATTGGCCAGGAAAGGCACATAAATGACCAGCGTGGTGCACAGAAGCGATACGCCCATAGAAGCCCAGAGCAGCTTATTCTGATAGGGAATCTGAAAAACAGATTTACGCCTTGAGCGCATATTGAAAGAATGAATGATCTCAACCAGCGAAAGCGTGAGAAACGCCATGGTCATGCCGTCTGCGCTGTTGACAATTTCCCATCTGCCGGACTCTATAAAATGGCCGATAAAATAAGAGACCAGCGTCAGCAGTGTAATCAAAACGCCCTGAAAAGCAATATCAAATCCCATGCCGCCGGCAAAAATACCTTCATCGGCCCGGCGCGGCGCACGCTTCATAACATCCGGCTCGCTGCGCTCCGCGCCAAGCGCAAGCGCCGGAAAGCTATCGGTAATCAGATTAATCCACAGCAGATGAACCGGCTTGAGGATCGTGAACCCAAGCATGGTGGAGAAAAAGATCGAGAGCACCTCGGCCAGATTGGAAGAGAGCAAAAACTGAATGGATTTACGGATATTATCGTAAATCCGCCGCCCTTCCTCCACAGCGCTTACGATAGTGGCAAAATTATCATCCGCCAGAACCATATCCGCCACATTTTTGGTTACATCTGTTCCGGTAACCCCCATGCCGACGCCAATATCTGCGCTTTTGATTGAAGGGGCATCGTTTACACCGTCACCGGTCATGGCCGTGATCTTCCCCTGTGCTTTCCAGCCCTTCACAATGCGAACCTTGTGCTCCGGCTGCACCCGGGCATAGACCGAATACCGCGCAATATCCCGGCTGAAATCAGCGTCTGAAATTTCACTGAGTTCAGCACCGGTAATCGCCTGCTGCCCTTCATTCAGAATGCCCAGCTGCCGCGCAATTGCAACCGCGGTATCCTTATGATCGCCGGTAATCATGATCGGGCGAATGCCGGCGCTCTTACATTCTTCTATCGCCGCCCGCACCTCCGGCCGGATCGGATCGATCATTCCTGAAAGCCCCAGGAAGCAAAGCTCCTGCTCCAGATCAGATGCTTCAAATTTATCGGGCGCCTGATTCCAGCTTCTCCGGGCGGCCGCCAAAACCCGCAGCGCCTGATCCGCCATTCTTTTGTTCGCATTCATCACTTCACTGCGCAGCGCATCAGTCAGCGGAATTTCCTTTCCGTCCTTTAAGATGGTCCGGCAGCATTTCAGAATCTCATCCGGCGCGCCTTTTGTAAACTGCGTCAGCGCACCATCCGGGCCCCGGCATACAGTAGACATCATTTTCCTGTCGGAATCAAAAGGAGCCTCTCCGATCCGCGTATACCCGGCCGCAAGCGTATAAGTCCCCTCCTGATAGGCATCATTTACCAGCGCACATTCGGTTGGCTCGCCGATGGCCTGATGATCATCATCCAGCTTAGCGTCACTGCAAAGTGCCATAGAAAGGGTAAGGGCCGCAAGGTCATCGGTTTCATGCTCTACAACCGTCATTTTATTCTGTGTCAGCGTTCCGGTTTTATCGGAGCAGATAATCTGGGTGCACCCCAGTGTTTCCACCGCTGTCAGCCTGCGGATCACCGCGTTGCGCTTAGACATATTCGTAACGCCGATCGATAAAACAATCGTAACCACCGCGGCAAGACCTTCCGGAATTGCCGCAACCGCAAGACTTACCGCCACCAAAAAGGTATCCAGCAATACATCTCCGCCCACATTCGGGTATACCCTTAAAATATTGATGGCAAAAATCACCGCGCAGATACCCAACACCAGAATGCTCAAGATTTTACTAAGCTGATTCAGCTTTCGTTGGAGCGGCGTTGCATCGTCTTTCGACTGAGAAAGCGCATCGGCGATCTTTCCCATTTCGGTATGCATTCCCGTACCGGTTACAACCGCCATGCCGCGGCCGTAAACCACGGTACTGCCCATATAGACCATATTCACCCGGTCGCCCAGCGGAATATCTTTTTCGTTGCCAAGAGAAAGGGCGGCCGCGGTTTTATTCACCGGAACCGACTCTCCTGTAAGCGCCGCTTCCTCCGCCTTCAGGCTGGCACTTTCGATGATCCGTGCATCCGCAGGCACGGCATCGCCCGCTTCCAGAATAATAATATCGCCCGGCACCAGCTCTTCGCTGCGAATAGAGATCTGGCGCCCGTCCCGCAGGACCTTTGAGGTTGCCGCGGTAATTTCCCGCAGTGCTTCAATGGCTTTTTCGGCCTTGCTTTCCTGAAATACGCCCAAAACCGCATTGATAATTACAACCGCCAAAATAATGATTACATCGGCAAAGGATTCATCCGCATAAAAAGCAGTTATGGCAGAAACCGCAGCAGCCGCGATCAGAATCAGAATCATCGGATCCGCCAGCTCTTTCAAAAAACGCAGAATCAGCGGCGTCTTTTTTCCTTCCTCCAGCTTGTTCGGCCCTGTGCGCTGAAGCCGCTCCTCCGCCTGTGCAGAGGATAAACCCTCCTGTGAAGTTTGCAGCTCTTCCATTACCTGGCCGGCTTCCGATAAATATCCTTTCATGGTTCCTCCGTTCCGCCATTTCAATGGCAAAAAAGTTCAACATCTGATAGTTTACCCGCAGCGGCGTTTTTTACGATCTCATGGAATAAAAAAGAGACCTATCTGCCGCATAGAACAGATAAGTCTCGTCGATTCCAATAAAGCCAGAAAGCCTCAGGCTTTCAGGATGTTGGCTTCATCACGTGCTGCCACACACGCCGACTACTCCCTTAACTTTTTATAGTTTAGCATATTTTTCCAGCTTTGTCAAGCATCAATCTGCGGCTGAGCGGATAATAAATCCCGCATACGACCAGCGCAAGGGCCGTCAGCCCCAGAAGGAGATAAAACACGCCGTTCCAGCCGCATTGATCCGCCATCGCCCCCAGCGCGTAAGAGCTGATCGTGCTGCCGATATAACAAAATGCGTTGGCAATGCCCGCCGTACGGCCGCAGTCTGCCTCTGTGCGCAGCTGCAGCGGCATTAGGCTGGTAATTACATTGTTCACCGCCGCCATTGCCAGGGAGGAAAGGGCAAAGCAGCCAAGCGTAAGCGGCCAGATACCGGCCGGTAAAAACAGAATCAGGATGCCGACTGCGGCAAAGGAAATTCCATAGAATACACAGCACAGCATCACATGATCACGGATTCTGCTGCTGAGCCGCACACAGAGGAAAGAACCGCAGATTGCCAGCAGCGGCAGCCCCAATGTCAGCAATACGGAAAGTGTTTCCGGTAAACCGTAGAGTTCATAAAGGATCGAAGGCGTCCAGGTGGTAAGCCCGTCTTTAATCAGGTTATTCAAAATGGCAAACAGCAGAATAACGCCGAAGGCAAGCAGAAAAGCCGGGCTTTTTTTCTTTTTGCCATGCACCGGCTGCCGCTCCTGTGTACGTTCTGCAGCGGCGGTTGACTTCTGAATGCCGCCATACCCCCAAAACCAGATAAGCCCCACCGAAAGCAGCACCACGGAAGCCAGCCAGAAAGAGGCCCGCCAAGTTGAAAAACGCATCAAGAACGCACTGATGCCATAAGCCAGAACCGTTCCGACTCCGGTGGTTGTGCTCATGACCCAAACCGCTTGTTTGAGATCCTGCTCTGAAAGGTAAAGCCCCAGCGCCCGAATCAGGGAGCTCCAGAGAACCGATTGCGTAAACCCGTTGAGCAGCCAAAGATATTTCATCGGTGCAACCGTGCTGCAAAACGGCATCAGCAGATTCCACACCGCAGAAAAAAACATGGATATGGGGATAGACCACCTGAGATTATAATGCCGGGAGAGAATACCGTGCACCAACTGCCCGGCTCCATAGGCAAAGAAGAAAAATGATGCGACGATTCCGCCCTTTGCGCGGGAAATGCCCAGTTCTGAAACGATGCGAATCAGGCTGGCGCTATAATTCAGGCGGCCGATATAAGCCGACATATACGCCAGCCAGCATAAAAAAATCAAAAAGCCGGTTCGCTTTCTGGATAAGCGCTCCCCCATCTTCAATCGCCCTCCGGGTATCATAAATTAAGCCCATTCTAACATAAGAAATTAAAATGTCAATCCTAAAATTAAAGTTTTTTCATTCAATTGACAAAGCACCTGCGCAGCGCTATAATGACTACATTAAATGAGAGCAAAAAGGAGCGTTTATGGCCATACCAATCCGGCTTTTAAGAAAGCAGATCGCATTCTTCAAACCCATTGCCGACGGCTGCAGCATTGCCACCTGCAGAATGGCGCAAAAGCGTTTGGGAGAGCTGATGGCCGCAACGCACCGGCTGGAAGTATCCTATACGCCGGTTCATTTTGAAAAATTCAGCGCCTGCTGGGTGCAGGCAAAAAATCTGCATTCCCAGGGTGTTGTTTTATATCTGCATGGAGGCGGATATGTTGCCGGAGCTCTGGAATATGCCAAAGGATTCGGCACGATTCTTTCTGCTAAAAATCAGATCAGAGTGCTTTGTGCAGCTTACCGGCTGGCGCCGGAGAATCCCTTTCCCGCCGCGCTGGAAGATGCGCT
>QAKW01000057.1 GCA_003343605.1 Clostridiales bacterium | reverse complement strand
TCGCGGGTCTGAGCAAATTCCAGTATTACAAGCTGCTCTGCGAGGAAGGGCTGGGGGATTTCGAGCCCGATAAACTGCTGATTTCCTTCACCGGGAATCACACGCAGTTCTGGAATCCGGTTTTAAACAACCTGTTTGAATCCTTTACGGATAAAGACCTCTTTTATTCCTGCAAGCTGAAAAAGGAATACAACAGCGAAGAAATGCTGGCCCTGATCGGCCTGCTGACCGCCGATCCTTATGTGTCGGTAGTGGAGCCGAATTTTGCGGTTTCTTTCGATTACTATCCTGTGCACGCTGAATATTGCTATTCCCTTACCAGTGCGATGGAGCAGGTTAATGCGCCCCGCGCCTGGGATTACGCCCGGGGCACCGGCATAAAAGTCGGCATGCTCGATACCGGCGCAAACTGGCAGGGCGGCCAGAATCTAGAAGATGGAAGCATTGCCGATTGCACCTCCACTACCGATTACTACGGGCACGGCACCGCGGTTTCCACTGTAATCGGCGGGAACGGGGTATATGCCGGTGTGGCTCCCGAATGTACGATCCGCAGCCTGGGCGGCTGCAAGCTCTGCGCGGCGGGCAGCACTGCGCATAACCCCCAAAATTTCACCGAATACCTGGTTGGTGATATGAATTATTTTACGCAGAATGGCTACCGTGTCGTCAACCTCAGTATCGATGATACAACCACTGATGTACGCAGTAAATTTATGGATTTCGTGACCAGCAATCCGAACACCCTGTTTGTAAAATCCGCCGGCAACGGCGGCAGCAATCTCGATAACAACTCCGCCTACACCGCTTATAATTATTACGATAAACCCAATTTCATCCGCGTGGCCGCGGTGGACCGCTACGATAATCTCTGGAGTCAATCGAACTACGGCGTCAACACCGTGCATATCGCGGCGCCGGGCGTTAATCTCAGCCTGCCCACGAAAAACGGCCAGTTCGCCTATTTTACCGGAACTTCTTTCGCGGCGCCCTTTGTAACCGGCGCGGCCGCGCTGCTGCTCAACTGCAACAGCAGCCTTACGGCAGCCGAGATCAAAAACATCCTGCTCAATACCGCCGATGTGATCCACGGGCTGGATGGCAAGGTGCAGGGCGCGCGGCGGCTCAATGTTCTGGAAGCGCTGCTGACGCAGACCCCGCAGTTCAGCTACCGCTTTGCCCAGATCAGCACCAGCGGGGAGCTGCGGGTGAAGGAAGAGGCGGTAGACGCCTCCTGGACCGTGCTGAGCCAGAATGTAAAAAATGTGGCGTTTGAAGGAACCCGCGTCTTTTACCAGCTCAACAATAACCACCTCTACTACCGCGGCGGAAGTCTCTCGAACGTAAGCCTGCCGATCGATACCACCGGCAATCTGGTGAGCTACGCCGCCAGCGGCGATCTGCTGCTGACCTATGACGGCTCCAATCTGCACATATCTCAGTATAATTATGTAACCTACGGCTATGACTTGATTAAAACCCTTACCAATATTAACAAATACTCAATTTCCGGAAACATGTTGGTTTTCACCTATAAATCTTCTCCTAATTATGTTCGGATTTACGGAAATGCTTATAAAGCCGATCTATCCGGTTATACCCCCATAAGCATCAATATGGGCGGCACCAATGCCGATGTCCACGGGCTTTTTACCAAAGGTTCGCGCATACATATCTATTACGGCACCTCCGGGTATGAAATGTACGATTATACCGGATATACCCTTGACAGCAGCGGGAACATCATTAAAGATCCGATGACGCTCGACCGTGAAATCTATAAAACAGGCTTTTCCTATAACGTATCGATGGATCAGACGCGCTGGTGCTATGCCAGCGGCAGCACCCTCTATGTTTACGAATGGAATGTAAACGGCGTTCCGCAGCAGGTAGCCGCGCGCACCACCCCCAACGGCGCAACCATTGAAGGCGTTAAGGTAGTGGGCAACCGGATCTTTTTCCTGGCCGGCGGCCACCTCTATGCCATCCGCGAGAATCCGGCCACCTCGGATATCGCAGATCTGCATTCCAGCGTGGGCTCCTTTGCGGCGGAAGGTGAATTTGTGGGCATTGTGAACACCTCAGGCCAAACCTTCCTGCTCAAGCGGGGCTCGCTCGGCAGCGGATGGTCGACCATGTACAACCAAACAGCCAGCATTTATATCAAGCTATAACTTCTTTTAGGGAAAGGAAGCGCTTTTCTCCTTTGAACAACCGATATTTCCAATGAATGCTTCCTTTTTGCCCGTGTCAGCGCTGCCGGAAAGCTGCTCCAAACTTTCCGGCAGCGTTGCTTTTTATGCAGGGCTTTTACTGTAAAAGAGATCCGGAGAGGGGGATTTTTATGGATCCGCAGCAGTTTAACCGTGCGGTGCAGCGTTATGGTGATATGGTTTTCAAGATTGTGATGGTCATTGTGCGTGATCCGGATGAGGCGCAAGACGCTGTGCAGGATACCTTTTTCCGCTATTACCGCAAGGCTCCGGCTTTTGAATCGGAGCAGCATGAAAAAGCATGGCTGATCCGCTGCGCGACCAATACCGCCAAAAGCCAGCGGACCAGCGCCCAGCACCACAGGCACGAAGAACTCCATGCTTCGATCGCCGTGGATGCACCGGAAAGCCGCGTGCTGCCCGAGCTGCTTTTTTTTCTTCCGGTTTCCGACCGGATCATTCTGCAGCTGCGCTATGTGGAAGGATACTCCGCAAAAGAGATTTCCCGGATCCTGGGGCAGAATTCGGCCGCGATACGCAAGCGGCTGGAGCGGGCCCGTGCCAGAGCGCGGGCAGTTTACGAGCAGGAATTCATCTGAATCCGCTTGATTCAGCCGGCATGATCTGCTAATTTTTAAAAAAATAAATTTTTTAAAAATAATTGTCACATTCTGGGAAAATCAAAAGTATTCATTATAGAGAGCAAAATAGCTTTCATCCCGCGGCCGGTTGTTTTATTGCAGGCTGCCGCTTTTTGGCTCCGCCTGGGAGCCGCTGAATTTTGCTTTGTAAAAGAAGCAACTCTTTTTTCTCCTTCATATATGTGCCGAAATCGTATTCTCTTAACTTCTTTTACAAGCACGGGCCCCCCGGAAAGTTCTCCAGCTTTCCGAGGGGGCTCCTCCAAATTTTTTTATATTTATTGTCACATTTTCGAAAAATGAAAAGTATTATAAGTAGAAACCCAAATTGATTTCGTCCTGCGGCCGGCCGTTTTATTTCTGCCGCCGCAATTTGGCTCCGCTCGGGAGCCGCAATATGTTTTGTAAAAGAAGATTGCTCCTATTTTTTTTCTTCATCTACCTTCTTGTACGTAAAAGCAAATCTTCTTGTCTTCTTTTACAAAATGTAGAAGCCACCGGAAAGCCTCTCCAACTTTCCGGTGGCTTAATTATAGCAAACAACGGCGGCCGGAAACGGCCGCCGTTGTTTGCCTGTTATCAGATTTATACCGGCTGCCCGGCCAGCGCTCTGAGGATCAGCACCGCGTCATAGATGCTTACCTTCCCGTCGCCCGAAAAATCGGCCTTTGCGGGATCCAGCGCCGTTTGCCAGCCGTTGAGATAGCGCATAATCAGCGTTGCATCGGCAGTGGTCAGCAGGCCGTCGCCATCCGGATCGCCGGGTGCGGCGATCCGCTCGCCGCAGACGCAGAGGAATGCCTGCTCCGCATCGCTCCACACATACTGATGCGTATGCTCCAGCACCGCGTTGGTATCGCAGCCGTAAACCGCAACCGGCGCCGTCTTTTCATCAAAAGCCATATCCGGCGCCCCCTACACGCCGATCCGTGCCTCCCCGGACCCGATGATCCGGAAGGTGAGGGTAAAGAGCGTTCCGTTGCTGAAATCGTTTTCTGCGCCAACCCAGGTTGCCTTGAAGGCGCCGTCGTTCAGGTGGCCCTCCAGCCCGCTGCCAAAGAGCAGGCTGCCGAGCGCCGGCCCCTGCGCAAGCGATTCCGCGCTTTCCAGCTGCAGCAGCGCGGGATCATAATCGATCTGAATCTGCAGCGAGGCAAGGCCCGGATTATTTTGCAGCCGGATCTCCACCTGCAGCGTTCCATCGGCCTGCGGCTCCCCGGCAGCCGCGCAGACCGCCGGATCGTTTCCGGCGGGAAGAACACGTTTCTGCCGCCCGCTGCAAACACTGCAGGTGCGCACAAGCAGGCCCCGCTCTGTTTCGCCCGCGGGCGAAACAACTTCCCATGCGCCGTAATCATGCCCCAGCGCCGCAACCGGGTCGGTATCGTAATAATACCCGCAGCCCGTGCAGGTATGGCGCGTATAGCCCGCGGCTTCGCAGGTGGGCGCTGCCGTTACGCCCTCACCGAAGGTATGCGCCTCCTGAATCCGGTGCCGGCTGTCGTGGCTGCAGACCGCATCATGAAACTGTGCGTCCAGCGGCCGCCAAGCGCCGTAATCATGCCCCAGCGGCGCGCCCGTCTCTTCCAGATAGCTGTAGCCGCAAGTCCGGCAGGTATAGCGGGTTCCCGCGCCGGTCTCGCAGCCGGCCTCCTCCGGAGAGGCGGTAAAGAGATGTGCCGCAAGCTCTATATGGCTTTCATCATTTGCACAGATCCGCTGATGATGCAGCGCATCTGCCGGCTCCCAGTCGCCGAAGGCGTGCCCGGCCGCACCGGCCGCCGCAATGGTTTCCGTATAGCCGCAGTCGAGGCAGGTATAGCGGATCACGCCCGCCTCCTCGCAGCCCGGCGGGCAGAAAACGCCCTCATCGAAGCGGTGCGCCGCATACTCCCGGTGGCTGCTGTCCTGCGTGCAAACGCGCAGATGCTCCTCTGCACTGAAGGGCTGCCATGCGCCGAACAGATGGCCCGTTGCAGGCGTTTCATCGGTCTTCAGCAGATAGCCGCAATCGCTGCAGCGCCGGGCCGTATAGCCGCTCCCGCCGCAGCCGGCCGGAACGGTAAAGGGCTCTGAAAACTGATGGACGGCGGTTTCAAAATGGCTGGCATTCGCCCGGCAGGTCCGCCGGTGCTCCTGCGCATCCACCGCTTCCCAGCCGCCGAAATCATGGGTGGTGCAGGCGGTATTTTCGGTAATGGTCACTGTTGCGTCCCCTTCAGGGGCGGTCAGCGCTGTGCCCGGGAAATAAACTCCGTCCAGCGCGCAGACCGGATCGGTAAAGCCGGTGGTATCGAGCTGCACCGTATCGCCCGCCAGCGCATAAACCGGCGTGCCGTTTACCATCAGGCGCACCGGCAGCGCGTACCCCCGCGTGCCGGCGATGGCCGGCATGCGCTCTACCAGCGTAAAGGCAGCCCGGCCTGCGTTCTCATTGAGCGCCCAGCAAAATTCAGGCGTGCTGAAGGGCTGGCTGGTGAGCAGCCCGGAATCGGTGGGTTCGCTGCCGCCGCCAACCGCTTTGATGCCCTCGGTCAGCTCCAGGTAGTAAAGCCGGTCGGCGGTGCCTGTGTTGCGGCCGGCAAGCGCGCCGGTTTCTTCGCCGCCCTCTACCGGTGCGTAGGAAATGATCCGGTTGAGTGTGCCGGTGTTCACGCCTACCGCCCCGCCGAAGCAGATGCCGCTTACGGCATGGAAGGTGGCGATCAGGCCGTTATGATCCGAAAGCCGGGTGCCGTTTACCGTTTCGGCCAGCACCTTGAATTGGGTTACCGAAACATTCGGGGCATAGGCCATAATAAAGTCGATCCGGCTGGAAGAGGCGTTTACCCAATTGTCTGTAAGAGTATCGCTATAGGTATTGAGGGTATCGCTCTCTTCGGCCAGATAGCGGGTATCCCCGAAGCCGTCGCTGGTTAAAACGTTATAAGGGGCGCTATTTTCCCCGGTATTATAGTCGCCGCTCGAAAAAATCATCAGGCCGGGGTAACGCGCCAGCATCTGCTCCATCCGGCTCTTAACCAGCTTCGCCCCCTCCAGCCGGGCGGTGGCGCTGCCCACATCCAAGTGGGTGTTGAATAAGCTGATCAGCTCCCCGCTTTGCTTATTGCGCAGAATCACCCAGGTGCAGATACGGTAGTGGGAGCCATCCCAGCCCAGGGATTCCGTTTCCGGTGTTTCCGAAAGCCAGAAGGTGCCGCTGTCTACCAGCTCGAAGCGGTCGGTTTTATAGGCAACCGGCGTGGATTCCTTATCGTGCCGGTATTGATAGAGCAGGGTATAGCCGCTGAGGTTGCGCTCCAGGTAGGTTACCCAGGAGGTGGAACCCTCCTGCATGCCCACAATATCGGGCTGCTCCCGCTCAATGCGCGCCGCCATCCAGGGCTGCCGGTTGGCAACGGCGAAGCTGCCGTTGCCCCAGATGCAGAGATTCTGGCTCATCATCCGGTAGCTCTCCTGCTGCTGTGCTTTATAGCTTACTGCGGCGCTGGTAATGCAATCGGTAATGCTGCCGCTGCTGTAGCCCGCGATGCCGCCGGTAAAGGCACTGCCGGAGATGCTGCAGTCATCGCTTAAGGTCAGGTTGCAGATCCGCCCGGTATTGAAGCCGAAAAGCCCCTGGTATTGAGCGTCGGAATCGATCTGCAGCCCGCTGATGGTAAAGCCCGCCCCATCGAAAACGCCGGAAAACGGATGCTCGGCAGTGCCGATCGGCGTAAAGGCCACGCCGGTCATATCGATATCCGCGCCCAACTGATAGCTGCCGGAAAGATCGCCTTCCGCAAGCGCGGCAAGCTGCGCGGCGGTGGTGATTACCACCGGCTCGGCCCAGGCGGCGTAATAAATCGCTTCGCGGCAGAGATCCGCCGGAATTTCGGTGACCGGCTCGCCTTCCAGCTCCGCATTTTCAAACCAGCCGGCAAAGCTGAAGCCCGCGCGTGTGAGCACATCGCCGGAAGGCAGCGCCTGCGCATAGCCCACCGTGTGGGTTTCGGGCGCCTCGCCCGCCAGCGTGCCGCCGTTGAGCTGCAGGGTCACCGGATAGGTCTGATTCCGGTAGTGCAGGTAAATCTCGCAGTCCCGCCCCGGCATTTCCCAGCCGGTTTCGATCACGGCCCCGTCCGAAACCGCGTAATCAAAGGTATAGCCCGGCTGCTCCGGGAAGGCAACGGCCTCCCCCCGCCGGTAATAAAGATCCGTTTCGCCGAACTGCTCGCCAGCGGCGTCGATCAGAATCCCGGCCGCGCGGAAGACCGCCTCCTCTTCCTTGAGCGTCGGCCCGTAAGCCGCGGTTCCCCAGAGGCCGGTATTGGCGGCGGTCCCCGAAGCGGTATTGAGCCGCCAGGCGCCCTCGCCGTTTAAAAATGCATCCCATGAAAGCGTGCCCGCCGCGCCGGTAGCCGAAAGGCCAAAGCTCTGGGTAACCGTGCATGCCCGGGCAATCGTTTCGGAATCCGCGCCGTAGTTCTCCCCGGCAGCAAAGCAGTTGTTTACCTTCGTAGAGCTGAAGCCATAGCCGCAGATCCCGCCGTTTTCCTGCCTGCTTTCAGAATCCGCCAGCCCCAGGTCGCCATAGTTGAGGCAGCCTTCGATCAGGGAAGAAACCCCCAGCGACACCAGCCCCAGATTCAGACTGTCGGTGGCGGCGGTGGAAGTCACCGCAAGGTGGCTTTCAATGTTGCGTACCGCGCTGCCGCGCATCAGGCTGCAAAGTGCGGCGGTGCGTGCGCCGTCGCCGCTGACCAGCCCTTCGCCGAGGATCACGTTTTCAACCGTTGCCCCCTCCAGATAGCCGAAGAGGGCCTGGTAATCGCCGCTCTGGCTGAACCGAATGTTCTCAAAGCGGTGGAACTGGCCGTTAAAGCGGCCCTTAAAAGCGCAGGAACCCGCCGCCGCAACGCCGCCCGCCGAAGAGGTAACGGTTCCGATCGGCGTCCAGCGCGCAAAATTGGAAAAATCCAGATCCTGTGTTACATAGACCACCGCGCCCTCATAGGTATAGCCCTTATTCACCATCATCGCCATGGTGGAAAGCTGCTCCGCCGAGGCCACAATAAAGATTTTCTCTTCCGGGTAAAGCTCGATATCCCCCGCCGCGGGGTAGCTGCCCGCTACGTAAAGGTTGACCGTAAGCCCGTCTTCCGCCGGGATTTCCGCGCCCGGAAGGTAGGGTTTACCGCCGGCCGCCGCAGATTCAACAGCCGCGCCCCCGTATTCCGCCGGCACGGTGTAATCCCCGCCGTCCGGCAGGTAAACCGGGGTACCCTCCAGCATCACGCCGCCGCGGCTGGTGCGCAGATTCATGCAGTCGATCCAACTGACCCCCGCAC
>QAKW01000038.1 GCA_003343605.1 Clostridiales bacterium | reverse complement strand
AGTTATTATGAGGCGCATAACGAAGAAGTCGGCGTAACGATTCTGGAGGAGCTGTTTACACGATTATAATCTCAGGCCCCGCACCTGAATCGGGGAGAGCGGGGCCTTTTATTGAACAGAATTAACAAAGAGTATAATTTGAACTTTTTTATACAAAAATAAAAATTCCCTCTGCCTGATTGCAGAGGGAATTTGATTAACTCTCGTTATTTCGTCCGGGGGCGCCGCAGCACTTTTTATATTTTTTTCCGCTTCCGCAAGGGCAAGGATCATTGGGTCCCACCTTTTTGCCGATTTTGACCGGGGCCTTTTTCTTCGGGGTGCTGCCGTCGCCGCCGTGGGAGGCGCCGGTCTCCTTGGCCACCGCTTCGCGCTTCACCTCTTCCTCTTTACGCAGATGCAGCGAGAGGATCCCGCGCACCGTATCTTCCTTAATATTTTCAATCATCGCATCAAAAATATCATAGCTTTGGAATTTAAATTCCACAACCGGGTCGCGCTGGCCATAGGCTTCCAGCCCGATGCCCTGGCGCAGATCGTCCATATTATCGATGTGATCCATCCAGTTGCGGTCGACGCTGCGCAGCATCACCACGCGCTCCGCTTCCCGCATGACCTCGTGCCCCAGTTCTTCTTCCTTAGCCTCATACGCCGCGTGACCGCGTTCCTTGATCTGGGCTGCGATCTCTTCGGGGCTGAGGGAAACCAAGTCATCCTTTTCAAACTGCAGATCATTGGGGGAAAGAATCAGGCCATCGAGATCCTGATGCAGTTCTTCAAAATTCCAGGCCGCGGTATCTTCACCCGCCAGGCAGCGCTTCACTTCCTGATCGAGATATTCATCCATCATTTTGAGAACGCTTTCTTTTAAATCGGCATTATCAAGTACTTTGCGGCGCTGCTCATAGATCAACTCACGCTGCTTGTTCATCACATCATCGTATTCCAGAACATGCTTTCTGCGGCCGAAGTTGACGCTCTCTACCCGCTCCTGGCTCTTTTCAATCACGCCGGTGAGGATTTTCGCCTCAATCGGCATATCTTCCGGCAGCTTGAGCGTATTCATCATGGCGTTTACCCGCTCGCCGCCGAATAGACGCATCAGATCATCTTCCAGCGAAAGATAAAACCGTGTGGATCCCGGGTCTCCCTGCCGGGCGGCGCGGCCGCGCAGCTGATTATCGATCCGGCGGCTTTCATGCCGTTCGGTACCTAAAATGAACAGACCGCCCGCTTCTTTCACCTGCTCGGCTTCCTGCTGGATTTCGGCCTTATGGCGCGCCAGCGATTCCTGATAAAGCTTCCGCGCCTCCAGGATGGTTTCGTCTTCTGTTTCGGCAAAGCCGGTTGCATCAGAGATGACCTGCTCTTCAAAGCCCTTTTTGCGCAGCTCTTCCTGCGCCAGAAACTCGGCGTTGCCGCCCAGCATAATATCGGTGCCGCGGCCGGCCATGTTGGTTGCAATTGTAACAGCGCCGAATTTACCGGCCTGTGCGATGATCGCGGCCTCTTTTTCGTGATGTTTTGCGTTTAAAACGTGATGCGGGATTCCCTTTTTGCGCAGCAGGGCGCTGAGCAGCTCGCTCTTTTCGATGGAGATGGTACCCACCAAAACCGGCTGGCCTTTGGCGTGGCATTCTTCGATCTGCTTGATCACGTTTTCGAATTTTCCCCGTTCGGTTTTAAAAACCATATCAGGATAATCTTTTCGGATATTGGGCCGGTTGGTTGGAATTTCCACTACATCCAGCGCATAGATATGGCGGAATTCATCTTCTTCCGTAAGCGCTGTGCCGGTCATGCCGGAAAGCTTTTTATAAAGACGAAAATAATTCTGCAGGGTAATGGAGGCAAGGGTTTTGCTCTCTTTTTCCACCGTAACGTTTTCTTTGGCCTCAATGGCCTGATGGAGCCCCTGGTTATACCGACGGCCATACATGATGCGGCCGGTAAATTCGTCTACAATCAGCACCTGCCCCTCTTTTACCACATAATCGATATCCCGCTTCATGATGCCCCGGGCCTTGAGGGCCTGGTTGATATGATGGCTGATCTCCATATTCTGGGAATCAGCCAGATTATCCAGATGGAAAAATTCTTCGGCCTTGGCAATGCCCTTGGCGGTAAGTGTCACATTTTTATTTTTTTCCTCCACCAGATAATCGGCATTTTTCAGCTCTGCGTGCTGTTCTTCGGTTAAGTAGCGGCCCATCAGTACCGGCTCATAGTCTTTTTTGGCATAGGAATCGTAATCGGCCTTATCATCGGTGCGCACAACTTTAAACGGAGTAAGCGATTTCACAAAATTATCGGCCAGCCGGTACATTTCGGTGGATTTTGCGCCCTGGCCGCTGATGATCAGCGGGGTGCGGGCTTCATCAATCAGGATAGAGTCCACTTCGTCTACAATTGCAAACGCATGCCCGCGCTGGGTTAAATTGGCCTGGTAGAGAGCCATATTATCTCTCAGAAAATCAAAGCCGAATTCGTTATTCGTGCCATAAGTAATATCGGCAGCGTAAGCCTTTTTCTTTTCATCGGGCTTCATCCCGTTGATTACCAGCCCCACCGAAAGGCCCAGGTAGCGGTAAACCTTGCCCATCCATTCACTGTCGCGCTGGGCGAGATAATCGTTTACGGTAACCACATGCACCCCCTCGCCGGTCAGGGCATTTAAATAAGCCGGCAGCGTAGCAACCAGTGTTTTTCCCTCACCGGTTTTCATCTCGGCGATCCGCCCCTGATGCAGCACGATGCCGCCGACGAGCTGAACCGGATAATGTTTGAGCCCCAGCACCCGCCAGGCCGCCTCGCGCATGGTTGCAAAAGCGGCGGGCAGGATTTCATCAACGGTCTCCCCTTTGGCAAGGCGCTCTTTGAGCCGGCCGGTCTGTGCCTTGAGCTCCTCTTCATCCATGGCCGCATAACGCTCTTCCATCTGCAGGATCTGCTCTACCAGCGGCTGGATGCGCTTCAGCTCCCGATCGGAATGGGAGCCGAACAGTTTATTAAAAAATCCCATGATTTTTCGCTCCTTAAAATATCGTTTCGGTTATTATAGCATAATTTTTACCACATTTCCACTATTTGAAGAATTAATTTTTATGCTAATTGGAAAAAATGGTAAAGAATGATTGCAAAACCGGCAGAATAATGGTATGATAACCAATGGAAAAAAATGAAATATGTATAAAAAGGAGATCGTGTTATGGCTTTTAACAAAAAAACCGTTGACGACATCAATGTAAAGGGTCAAAACGTTTTGGTCCGCTGTGATTTTAACGTCCCTCTGAAAAATGGTGTGATCACCGATGAGAACCGCATCAACGCCGCGCTGCCCACCATCAAAAAGTTGATGGCGGACGGAGGCCGGGTGATCCTTTGCTCCCATCTGGGCAAGCCCAAGGGTGAGCCGAAGCCGGAATGCAGCCTTGCGCCGGTAGCGAAGCGCCTTTCTGAAAAGCTGGGGAAGGAAGTGGTTTTCGCCGCTGATGATAACGTGGTGGGCGAAAATGCCCGCGCTGCGGTTGCCGCGATGAAAGACGGAGACGTTGTTTTGCTGCAGAATACCCGCTATCGTGCCGAGGAGACCAAAAACGGCGAGCAGTTCAGCAAAGAGCTCGGCTCGCTTGCGGATATTTTTGTAAACGATGCGTTTGGAACCGCGCATCGCGCCCATTGCTCTACGGTTGGTGTGGTAAGCTATGTGAAGGAAGCGGTTGCCGGCTATCTGATCGGGAAAGAGCTGCAATACCTGGGCAACGCGGTAGACGCGCCGGAGCGGCCGTTTGTAACGATTCTGGGCGGCGCTAAGGTTGCCGATAAACTCACAGTGATCGAGAATCTGCTGAATAAAGCCGATACGCTGATTATCGGCGGCGGCATGGCCTACACGTTTCTTGCCGCGAAGGGCTATTCCGTGGGAACCTCTCTGCTGGATGAAGAGAAGATCTCCTATTGCCGGGATATGCTGAAAAAGGCGGAGGAAAAGGGCGTTAAGCTCCTGCTGCCCGTGGACTGCAAGATTGCCAGAGCGTTCCCTGATCCGATCGACGGGCCGGTAGAGACCACCGTGGTTGCCGCCGATCAGATCCCCGCCGATCAGATGGGCCTGGATATTGGGCCGAAAACGGCGGCGCTTTTTGCCGAAGCGATTAAAGGCGCGAAAACGATTGTGTGGAACGGGCCGATGGGCGTTTTTGAAAATCCCACGCTGGCTGAAGGAACCATTGCGGTTGCCAGAGCAATGGCAGAAGCCAACGGTGTCACGGTAATCGGCGGGGGCGACAGTGCCGCTGCGGTAAATACCCTGGGCTTCGGAGATCAGATGACCCACATTTCCACCGGCGGCGGCGCTTCCCTGGAATTTTTGGAGGGGAAGGAACTGCCGGGTATCGCCGCGCTGAACGATCGGTAAAACACCCAACGCGGCACGGAATTTTTTCCGTGCCGCTTATATTTGACAGGAAAAAGGAGAAGATAAAATGAGAAAATATGTAATTGCCGGAAACTGGAAGATGAACAATACGCCTGCGGAGGCGGCGGCGCTGATCGCCAAAATGAAGCCGCTGGTAGCCGATGCAACGTGTGAAGTGGTGCTGTGCACGCCTTATGTGGATTTGGCGGCGGCTGTTGAGGCTGCAAAAGGCTCCAACATCAAAATCGGCGCTGAAAATGTGCACTGGGCGGAAAAGGGTGCTTTTACCGGCGAGGTGAGCGCCGAGATGCTGAGAGCAGTCGGCGCGGAATATGTCATTATCGGGCACAGTGAACGCAGGCAGTATTTTGGCGAAACCGATGATACGGTAAATCTGCGGGTCAAAGCGGCGCTGGCCGCTGGGCTGACCGTAATCCTGTGCGTGGGAGAAACGCTGGAGCAACGGGAAAAGGGCATTACGGAAGAGATTGTGCGGATGCAGACGAAAATTGCACTTCGGGATGTTTGTGCGGCAGACGCTGCCTCCATTATTATCGCATATGAACCCGTTTGGGCGATCGGCACCGGCAAAACCGCGACCGATGAGCAGGCCAACGAGGTCAACGGCGCGATCCGCGGCGTTGTGGCGGAAATTTACGATGCCGCTGTTGCCGGTGAAATGACGATTCAGTACGGCGGGTCGATGAACGCCGCCAACGCCGAAGGGCTGCTTGCAAAGGAACATATCGATGGCGGCCTGATCGGCGGCGCTTCCCTTAAAGCAGAAGATTTTGCAACGATTATACATGCCGTAAAGGCATAAGGAGGTCCATGATGAAAAAACCCCTGGTACTTTGCATCTTAGATGGGTTCGGCAATAATCCGGAAACGGAGGGCAATGCGATTTATGCCGCGCGTACGCCCAATATAGATCTTTTGAAAGAGAACTGCCCGGTAACGGAGATCGGTGCATCCGGCATGGATGTTGGCCTTCCCGAGGGGCAGATGGGCAACAGTGAGGTGGGGCATACCAATATCGGCGCGGGGCGGATTGTTTATCAGGAGCTGACCCGGATTACCAAATCTACGCTCGACGGCGACTTTTTTGAAAATGAAGCCCTGACCGGCGCGATGGAAAACGCGCGGACGCAGGGCAGTGCCCTGCATCTGATGGGCCTGCTTTCCGATGGCGGCGTGCATAGCCATAATTCTCATCTTTGGGCGCTGCTGGAGCTTGCAAAGCGTTACGGCCTTCAGAAGGTCTATTTACACTGTTTTCTGGACGGACGTGACGTTCCGCCGGCCAGCGGCGCGGATTATCTGAAGGAATGCGAAGAAAAATGCCGGGAAATCGGTGTTGGCCGGATCGCAACCGTGATGGGCCGCTATTATGCCATGGACCGGGATAGCCGCTGGGAGCGGGTAGAGCGGGCTTATGCGGCGCTGGTCTATGGGGAAGGGATCCAGAATCCGGATCCGGTTGCGGCGGTGAAAGCTTCTTATGAAACCATAGACAATGAGGGTAAAAATATCACGGATGAATTTGTTCTCCCCACCGTTTGCCTGCAGGATGCAACGGTTCAGGAGGGGGACAGCGTGATCTTTTTCAATTTCCGGCCGGATCGTGCCCGCCAGATCACGCGGACCTTTGTGGATCCTGATTTCTCAGGCTTTGAACGCAGAAAGGGATATTTCTCGGTCTACTTTGTCTGCATGACGCAGTATGACGCGGCGATGCCGAATGTGCAGGTGGCGTTCCGGCCGCAATCGCTGGAACATACGCTGGGTGCTTATCTGGCCGAAAAGGGGAAAACGCAGCTGCGTATCGCGGAGACGGAAAAATACGCGCATGTCACCTTCTTTTTCAACGGCGGTGTTGAAACGGTTTATCCCGGCGAAGACCGGGAGCTGATCGCATCACCCAAAGTGGCGACGTATGATCTTCAGCCGGAGATGAGCGCGCCCGAGGTCTGTGAGAAGGTGGTGGCGCATATCGAGAGCGGGAAATACGATGTTGTGATCCTGAACTTCGCCAATTGCGATATGGTGGGGCACACCGGTGTTTTTGAAGCCGCGGTGAAAGCGGTTGAAACAGTGGATACCTGCGTTGGCAGGGTGGCGGACGCTGTGAAAAAGATGGGCGGCGCGCTGTTTGTGACCGCCGATCACGGCAACGCCGATAAAATGATTGATGGAGACGGTTCTCCTTTTACCGCGCACACAACCAATCCGGTGCCGTTCATTGTTTATAATTATCCCTGCAGGCTGCGCGCCGGCGGCCGCCTTTGCGACATCGCCCCCACAATACTTGATTGGCTGGAGCTTCCCAAGCCCGCCGAGATGACCGGCGAGAGCCTGTTTGAAGATTAAAAATAGAAACCGCCCGGCGGAAGTTTTTACTTCCGCCGGGTGGTTTGCTTTTTATGCTTCTAAATTTTGATCTAGAAACAGGGATGAATCAAAAAATTCAGGAAGACTGACCCTAAGCCCCTGGCACAGGTCATGGACGATTCTTATTTACGTTGATTCATATGTGCAATTTAGATATTCCCATTGGTAGACTTTGGTGCCTCGCAGGCAATGTATAATGGATACGGTGTAATATTTCTTTGTTCCAGCAACTGTCTAAGCCGCAAGCTGATTGCCTGATTCAAAATTTTTTACTCTTTTTATTTCACGATTTGAATAAAGTAACTGTGCCAAAAGACAGGGACAAATGCAAACGATTATTGCGAATGTAATAAAGGAACAAATAAAATATATCTACTAATAAAAAATAAGTAATGCTATTAATTAGACAAATGATTTGATTATATTTATAAAAAATAGTAAAGATATTCTTGACATTTGATTGAAACAATATATAATTGTGGTGATTAATAAAAGAAAAAGGGATCTTATCAAGAAATTAAAGTCAATTAATGATAAGGAGAAGAAAATCATGAAGAAGTTTAAACGAGTATTCTTTTTTTTAATTATTTTTTCAATTGTAATTTCATGTTGTAAATTAGTTACTTTTGCTGAGGAAGAGTCTACTACGATTTCACAAGATAAAGCAATTACAATAGCTCTTTTTTATTATTATGGAAATACACAAGATGAAGTATCAATTGATTCATATTCTATTACGCCGCTATATGATGAGCTAGGGCAGCTATCATATTATTGTTTTGATTTTTTTAAGTCTGATATAGAAAAATGGTATGTGTTAATAAGTACCGATATATCTTTTACACTTTGCCCGGAAATTTCTTATGAAGGTGCTTCTGATTATTATAAAGAATTCTTAAATAATAAGGAAACGATTTATTTAAATCCTTATTCTGTTTTTAATAAAACAAAAGAAACAAGGAGGAGTCAATCACAATATTTTAAACAGGGTAAGGAAATTTCGAAGAATGAAGTAACAGGACAAAAAATTAGCGGGAATAAAGAAATAAACAAAAAAATTAGAGATGCAGTGACTAATGGTGCTGTACCAACTACTAATGGAGGTAAGGCTGTTTTTGAAGAAGATCCCGTGATATGGTTGAGAAATTTGGGCCACTTAAATGCAGAATGCTCAACATTTGGCACTATTGAAACACAGATGAGAAATGCTGGTGCTTTCAATCAAATATATTCGTTTAATAGCAATATAGGAAAAACATTTAATGGAGGATTAACATTATATAATCTGGACCATTGCTTTATTACAGCAATGGCAAATGTCATGCGTTATTGGAGGCCAATATGTTGTCCTAACTATCCAGCAAATTATGATGATTTATTTGAAACTTTATGTAAAAAAGCACGAGACTAAGGATATTTTGATCCTTCTTTTAAAACTACGACTTCTTCTCATAGTTATTATAATGGAAGTTCCACTAGAGTACTGCTCGATGTTAATTCTGCATATAGCTATACTGGAAAAACATATGTAGCTCAAAATAGTTGGAGCTTTTTAACGAAGTATATTAAAAACTATTCTTGGCCTGTTATTCTAAGTTTTGAGGAGGCAGAGCTTGGAGGTTCCTTCGCATATGTAAATCACGCTGTTGTTGCATTTGGCTATACAATTATGAATACTGATACCTTTGGAGTAAAAGCTACATTTAAATTTGTTAAAGTTACCGATGGTTGGGAAACAACACCAAAATATATAGCTTGGGATGTGATAGATTATTATGAATTTCCCGCAAAAATGGTTACATTTTGTCCTTATCAATAAAGAAAGAGTCGCATTAATAAGCTGTTTTCTTATTTTTTTAACTATTTTTTTATTATTTCTCACTTCCTGCGGCGGCAGATCCACGCAGGATCTTTGGATTGATCAAACCCCTGCCGCCGGGAGTATGATCTTCCGACAGTCCAATGCTTTGGAGGTGGCCGGTAAATATGTTTGCTATGAACAGTTTGCGCAAAACGGATCTGGCGGCATTTATCTGGCGCCGCTGAGCGGGAAAGGTAAGGCGACACTGCTTTTGAAGGACGGCGTGATATTAGGCCGCACTGGAACGTTTCTATTTACCCGCGATGAAAACAACCTGTATTATTTCGATTTTGCCGGAGCCGGAAGCGATCAGGCAGTGGCAAGAGTTGCCTATACAGCGAGCGCGGTTGATTTTTGCGGTGTTTGGGCGCAAACGGCGTATTTTTGCAGCATATTGACTGGGGAAGACGGCGTTGATTCCGTTTATCTTGACTGCTGGGATCTTCAACGTGGCGAAATTCTGGAGCGCCGGCCGCTCCCTCATCTCATCGGCGGTGATTGGCTGATCGCGGATGATCATGCCTATTTATGGCGCACTTCTGAAACCAAAGGGGAAAAAGAACTTTGCACCCTTGATTTAAATAGCCTGGAATGGACTGTTCTTTGCCGCATGGCAAGCTCAGATTCGAATATTGCCCTTGCGCGCGCGGGGGAAACACTTTTTGTCGGCATTGAAAACCGGCTTTATGCCTGTGAGCCGGGCGAAGAGCCGGAAATTATAGCCGCCTTTGGCAGTGAAACCACTGCATCCTCCTGCCGCTTTGATTTTTACGGCGGGAAGGCGTATGTTTCCTATTGGGAAAACGGTGATACGGCAGCAGTAATCTGGGATTTGACCACCCGGCGCCGGGAAGGGGATCTCGGGCACGCAGAGGTGGCCGCCTGTAACGAATACGGAATTTTGCTTAAAAGCGGTTCACAGGTGCGGCTGATAAATAAGGACGAAGAATATGCTTTTGCACTTACGGTTGATGATTCCGAGGGCTGGGATCTGAATGGCGTTTATCTGAAATTTGCTTTTTCTCCCGCAGGGTTTGCCGGTATGGCGCCGCAGGGAATTATTACCGCAGCCTGGGACGGCCGCCCCAGAATATGCTCATAAAATAAAAAATCAGGGAGGTTTTTAGCCTCCCTGATGCAGCGGTGGGAATTATTCAATTTCCAGCCGCCGTACCTCCGGTTTTTGTGCCTCCAGTTTCGGCAGGTTCAGCTTCAGCACGCCATCGGCATAGGATGCCTTGATCTGATCAGCATTGATGCCGGTAAGATCAAAACTCCGGGAAAAAGATCCGTAGCTCCGCTCACAGCGGATATAGTTGCCCTTTTTATCCTTTTCCTCAGCCTCACTGTGCCGCTCGGCACGGATGGTCAGATAGCCGTCCTCCACGTTTACCTGAATGTCTTCTTTTTTAAAACCGGGCAGATCCGCTTCCAGCTCATAGGCGTTTCCGGCGTCTTTGATATCGGTTTTAAACGCTTCGGCCGTATGGCCGTTCCAAAAATTGCGCTCAAATTCCTCCAGTTCTCTGAAAGGATTATAATTGGAAAGATGGTTTTTACGATCAAACGGAATTAATTCAAACATAATCAATGACCTCCCTCAATTTATTTGTAATGTTTGTTTGTATGCCGGCATAAGGTTCCGGCAGCCCGTTTTAACTGGTTCATTGGTATCACCTTCATGCCTTTCTTTTGTTTTGTTGCTTTTATTATACCGCCGCTTTATGAAAAAATAACATCAAAAGTATGAATAAAGTGTAAAAATTAGCACTCTCGATTGAAGAGTGCTAATTTTTATATGCGCATTTTGAGGATTTCCCGAAAATTATTCAAAAACAGACTTGACAAAAACAAAAGTAAATTATATACTATTTTTAGAATTATTCTAATTCTAAAAAGGAGATTATTATGACCAAACAACGAGCATTAATCCTGCGTCTGATTCAGGAATCGGATCAGCATCCAACCGCTGAACAGATCTATGAGCAGGCCCGGCGGGAGATGCCCGGTATTGCGCTGGCAACGGTTTATAACAATCTGATCTGGCTTGCGGAGCATGAAAAAATTAAAAAGATCAGTTTCTATGGCGGCAAAGACCGTTATGATAAAAGCACAGTTCCGCATATTCATCTGATCTGTGATCGCTGCGGCCTTGTGCGCGACTATCCCTCGGAGGGTCTGCGCGAGGAAATGGAGAGCCGCCTGGGATTTCCAGTGGGCTATTATGAGCTGGCGATTCACTGCCTGTGCCCGGCCTGTTCTAAAAACGAAGCGTCCAATAAAAATTTTTAAATAAAAGGAGAACGCATTATGGAACTTAAAGGAAGCAAAACCGAAAAAAATCTGGCTGCCGCCTTTGCGGGAGAAAGCCAAGCGCGCAACAAGTATACTTATTTTGCATCTGTTGCAAAAAAAGAAGGCTATGAGCAGATCGCCGCGCTTTTCCAGAAGACGGCCGATAATGAAAAGGAACATGCAAAGCTCTGGTTCAAGGCGCTGGGCGAGCTGAACGATACCGCAAAGAATCTGCTTGCTGCGGCCGAGGGTGAAAATTACGAGTGGACCGATATGTACGATACCTTTGCAAAAGAAGCGGAAGAAGAGGGCTTTACCAAGCTGGCCTATCAGTTCCGCGCGGTTGCGGCGATTGAGAAAGCCCATGAAGAGCGTTATCGTGCGCTGCTTCAGAACGTTGAGATGCAGAAGGTTTTTGAAAAGAGCGAAGAGACAATGTGGGAATGTCGCAACTGCGGCCATCTGGTGATGGGCAAAAAAGCACCGGAGGTCTGCCCGGTCTGCGCTCATCCGAAGAGCTATTTCGAAGTACGTAAAGAGAATTACTAAGCGTTTTAATCAGCAGCCGCCCGAAAGGGCGGCTGCTTTTTTCAGGTGAGAATCCTCTACCGTTTGTGGAAATCATCCATTCCACAAACGGTAGATTGCCTTTTGGGCGGGTTCCGGGTTACGATAGAGAAAAAATAAAAAGGAGGGTATTTCCTGATGAACTCCCAAAAAAACAAATTGCCCCGTGCCCGGCGGCTCGCCGGTTTGATTTTATCGGAAACGCTGCTCGCCGCGGCGGTGATCTGCGTGGTGTGCGATCGGGCTGTTTTCGGCCGCCTTACCTGGTCGCTGATCGTTGCGCTTTCGCTGCTGCTCACTTGGGCGGTGGCGCTGCCCGCCCTGCTGGTGCGGGGAAAGGGCCTTTGGTTTTCCCTCGCCGCCTTCAGCCTGGCTGTGGCGCCGTATCTTTATGGGCTCAGCGTACTTCTCGGCCGTCCGGCGCAGATGCTGCGGATCGCGCTGCCGATGGCGGCGGTGGGCGTCGGCTTTTTATGGCTGGCGGCGTTGATCTTTTCCCGGATCCGGAACAGATGGAATGCCGGTGCCCTCTGCCTGCTCGCGGCGGCCGGCCTGAACGTGATCGTCAACGCCATTTTGGCGGCGCTGCTCGGGGAACCGTTGTTCGATGTTTGGGACCTGTTGAGCGGCGGGCTCCTCCTTTTGTTCGCTGGCGCGCTGTTCGGCGCGGGCCGCCGGCAGCGCCGATGAGGACGCACCATTGCGGCGGCAAGCCGCGGGAAATTTTCCCGCGGCTTTTTATTTTTTGCTTGACAAAGCTCTTCAGCAATGTTACACTTGTAACGTTACTGAAAGGAGATATGCCGCAATGAATTTTTCGATCGGGCATCTGGCCGGTGCGGAACCCGGCGCCCGGGACCGGCTGGTCAACGCCATGATGGAACTGCTGCAGGAGAAAGATTATGCCGACATTACCGTTACCGATCTGACCCGGCGCGCCGGGCTTTCCCGCATGGCCTATTACCGGAGCTTTTCCTCCCGCGAGGAAGTGCTCGATCGGTTTATGGAGGTAATGGGAGAGCAGATTCATCAATCGCTTGAAGCTGCCGGGCTCCGGGAAAATGCCCGCGCTTATTTTGAAGCGCTGTTTGAGGCGCTCGGCCTTTATGCCAGCCTAATCCGCGCCGCCTGCAAGGCGCATCTGGGAGAGATGATTCTTTTTCATATCGGCCGGTATATGCGCATAAGCTTCCCGCATGAGGAAGAATACCGGCTGCATTTTATCGCCGGCGGATTTTACCATGTTTTAATCCGCTGGATTCAAAACGGATGCGGGGAAACGCCCGCAGAGATGGCTGAAATATGCTGCGGCGCACTGCAGCCGCGCGTGGGAAATTAGAAGGAGATGAAACCAATGCAAAAAATCTTGATTGTAACCGATTCCGCCAGTGATCTTTCAGAAAAAGATGAGAGGGAGCTTGGGATCCGTGTACTCCCCTATAAGCTGATGCTGGATGGAAAAGAATATATCAGCCGTGTAGAGCTGGATAATGAAACATTTTACCGGATGCTTGCCGGGAGCGAAGGAGTGCCAACCACTTCGCAGATCACCCCTTTCGAGTTTGTAGACCTTTACCGGGAATACTGGCGGGAAGGCTATACCGATGTGATTCAGATTTTAATCAATGCGGCCGGATCCTCCACCTATCAGAATTCCGTTCTGGCCGTGGAGCAGTTTCTGGAAGAAGAGCCGGAGGCGCGGGAGCAGATCCGTATCCATACGCTGGAGGGCAAATCCTATACCGGCGCCTATGGTTTTGCCGCAGTGCAGGCGGCGAGAATGGCGCGTGAAGGGAAAAGCACAGAAGAAATTCTGGCGTTTGTAAACGACTGGCTGGATCACTGCCGTATTTATGCCGGACTCTTTACCCTGAAATATGCCGCCCGTTCCGGCCGGATTCCAAGCGTGGCCGCGTTTGTGGGTGATGTGATTGGGATGAAACCCATTATGCGTATTTTTGATCATGAAATTACGACCCGTGATAAGGTGCGGGGGGAGAAAAATATCATCCCGTTTATTATCCGCAAGGTAACGGCAGAAATCGTGCCGGAAAGCCCTTATTGCGTTGTATACGGTGAAAATGAAGCCGATGGCGCCGAGATGACCGCCGCCGCAACCGCCGCGCTGGGCTATCCGCCCGCGGATACTTACCGGATCGGGCCGATTATTGCTTCGCATGCCGGCCCGCGCGTGGTGGGTCTGATCTTCAGAGCAAAAAAATAATACAGACGGGGGCCTTCCAGGTCCCCGGTTCTTTTTGGCTGGTAAAATTGCATAATATATAGAAGGAAATTTTGCATAAAATACATAAATTTTTGCATTGACAAATAATATAAAAAGAAGTATAATTGTATACATTAATACGAAATTGGGAGGAATGACAATGCTGGAACTCTCCAATAAAAGTAATCTGTTGGAGGATGAAACTTATAAATACACATTGCAGGATGTGGCGGAACCCAATTTATACCGCGATGTTTACAGTTACGACAGTGTGCCGAAGGTTTCCTTTAACCACCGGCGCGTTCCGCTGGGAATGCCGAAGGAAATCTGGATTACCGATACGTCTCTGCGCGATGGGATGCAATCCGTTGAGCCCTATACGGTCGATCAGATTGTGGAAATATACCGGCTGATGTCCAAACTCGGCGGCCCTTACGGAATCATTCGCCAAACAGAGTTTTTTGTTTACAGTGAGAAAGACCGCGAAGCGCTGCGCCGCTGCCAAGAGCTGGGTCTGAAATTCCCCGAAATCACCACCTGGATCCGGGCAAACAAAGAAGATTTCAAGCTGGTAAAGGATCTGGGCATCCGGGAAACGGGAATCCTTGTTTCCTGCAGCGATTATCATATTTTTAAAAAGCTGAAGATGACGCGCCGCCAGGCGATGGATCAATATCTTTCCGCGGTGGCACAGGCGTTTGAGGCCGGGGTAATGCCCCGCTGCCATCTGGAGGATATTACCCGCGCGGATTTTTACGGGTTTGTGGTGCCGTTTGTAAACGAACTGATGAAAATGTCGAAGCAGGCGAAGATCCCTGTGCGCATCCGGGCCTGCGATACAATGGGCTATGGCGTTCCCTATACCGAGGTTTCGCTGCCCCGCAGCATACCCGGTATCATCTACGGCCTGCAGCATTACTCCGAAGTACCCAGTGAGATGCTGGAGTGGCATGGCCACAATGATTTTTACCTTGCGGTTGCCAATGCCTCCACCGCCTGGCTTTACGGCGCAAGCGCCGTAAACTGCTCGCTGCTGGGGATCGGGGAGCGCACCGGGAATGTTCCGCTGGAAGCGATGGTCATGCAGTATGCTTCGCTGCGCGGATCGTTTGATGGAATGGATCCCCGGGTCATCACGGAGATCGCGGAGTTCTTCAAGCGGGAGATCGGCTATGAAATCCCGGTGATGACGCCGTTTATCGGTAAAAACTTCAATGTCACCAAAGCGGGGATCCATGCCGACGGCCTTTTAAAGGATGAGGAAATTTATAATATTTTCGATACCAAGCTGATTTTAAACCGTCCGGCCTCGGTGATGGTGAGCAAAACCTCCGGCACGGCCGGAATCGCCTACTGGATCAATGAATATTACGGTCTTTCCGGCAATCAGGCGGTGGATAAACGTGATCCGCTGGTTGCCGCCATGAAAGACTGGATCGATCTGGAATACGAGGGCGGCCGCCAGACCGCGCTGGCCCCCCATGAGCTGGAAACCAAGATCGAAGAGCTCGCCCCGGGGCGCTTTAAACTGGAGTAAGGAGAAAGAAGATGATCGAGCATAAAACCTATTCTCTGGCCGATCAGGTTTTTGAACGGCTGGAAGCAGAGATCCTCAGCGGCCAATATGCCCGCGGGGAGATTTTAACCGAAATGAAGCTCTGCCAGGCGCTGGGCGTCAGCCGTACGCCGGTGCGGGAGGCGCTGCGCCGCCTGCAGCAGGAACACCTGCTGGAGGAAACCGGAAAGGGACTGATGGTCCTTGGCATTACCTCAGAAGACCTGCGCGATATTCTGGAGGTCCGCCTGCGGCTGGAGGGGCTGGCCGCGGCAAGAACCGCAGAACGGATTACGGAAGAGCAGCTTGGGCAATTGCGCGAAACAATGGATTTGCAGGAGTTTTATCTTTCCAAACGGGACGCGGATCATATCCGGGCGATGGATAGCCGCTTTCATGCGCAGATTTATCAGTTTTCGGGCAGTATTGTGCTTTACGATACCCTGACCCCGCTGCATAAAAAGGTGCAGAAATATCGCAAAGCTTCAATTGAGGACGCTAGCCGTGCCGCCGATTCGGTGCAGGAGCACCGGGCGGTATTTGAAGCGATTGCTGCGCATAATCCGCAGGAGGCCGAAAGGCTGATCCTGCAGCATACGGAAAATGCAGGAAAGCATATTTTAGCACATCTGGAAAGGACAGTAAAATAAAAATGGGACTTACAATCGCAGAGAAAATCATCAAAGAACATCTGGTATCCGGTACGATGAAGCGCGGAGAAGAGATTGCGCTTCGAATTGATCAGACCCTGACGCAGGATGCAACCGGCACCATGGCTTATCTGGAATTTGAAACCATGGGGATTCAGCGGGTAAAAACAGAGCGCAGCGTAGCGTATATCGATCACAATACGCTTCAGTCGGGCTTTGAAAATGCAGACGATCACCGCTATATCCAATCGGTTGCCCGGAAATACGGCATTTATTTTTCCCGCCCGGGCAATGGGATCTGCCATCAGGTGCATCTGGAGCGGTTCGGGATTCCCGGAAAAACCCTGATCGGTTCTGATAGCCATACCCCGACCGGCGGCGGGATCGGGATGCTGGCCTTTGGCGCGGGCGGGCTGGATGTTGCGGTCGCGATGGGCGGCGGCGCCTACTATATCACCATGCCGAAGATGATCCGCGTGAATCTGACCGGGCGGCTGCAGGATTTTGTGACGGCTAAGGATGTAAGCCTTGAGATCCTGCGGATCCTTTCGGTAAAAGGCGGGGTCGGAGCGATTATTGAATGGGGCGGGGAGGGCGTCCAGACGCTTTCTGTTCCTGAACGTGCCACGATTACCAATATGGGAACAGAGCTTGGCGCAACTTCTTCGATCTTCCCTTCCGATGAAGTGACGCGGGCATTTTTAGAGGCAGAGGGACGTGCCAGCGATTACCGGCCGCTGGAAAGCGATCCCGATGCGGTTTACGACCAGATCATCGAAATTGATCTTTCAACGCTTCGCCCGCTGATTGCCTGCCCGCACAGCCCGGATCATGTGGTTTCCGTAGCATCATTGAGCGGAACGAAAGTGGATCAGGTCTGTATTGGTTCCTGCACCAATTCCTCGCTGCTGGATATGCTGAAGGTGGCGGCGCTGCTTCGGGGAAAAACCATTTCCCCGGATGTGAGCCTTTCTATTTCGCCGGGTTCCAAGCAGGTGCTTTCCATGCTGGCAGACTGCGGTGCACTGACCGATATTTTGGCCAGCGGCGCGCGTGTGCTGGAATGTGCCTGCGGCCCCTGTATCGGGATGGGCTTTTCCCCGAATTCGGGCGGTGTCAGCCTGAGAACCTTTAACCGGAATTTTGAAGGGCGCAGCGGAACGGCGGATGGAAAGGTCTATCTGGTTTCCCCGGAAACGGCCGTTGCAGCCGCGCTGACCGGCGTTATTACCGATCCGGCCGAACTGGGAGAATGTCCCAAAGTGGAGCTTCCGGCACACTTCCGGATCGATGATCGCGCCATTCTGCCGCCCGCCGCGCCGGAAGAGGCGGAAAAACTGGAGGTTCTGCGCGGGCCGAATATCAAAAAATTCCCAGACGCACTTCCCCAGGAGGATACGCTTCAGGCCGAGCTGGTGCTGAAGGTGGGCGATAATATCACCACCGATCACATCATGCCGGCGGGTGCAAAAATTCTTCCCTACCGTTCCAATATTCCCTATCTTTCGCAATTTTGCTTCAGTGTTTGCGATAAAAGCTTTCCGGAGCGGGCGAAGAACGCCGGCAGAAGTATTATTGTGGGCGGCCTGAATTACGGGCAGGGATCCTCCAGGGAACACGCGGCGCTGGTTCCTCTTTACTTAGGGGTGCGCGCGGTAATTACCAAAAGCTTTGCGCGGATCCATACGGCGAATCTGATCAATGCCGGGATCATGCCGCTTACCTTTAAAAATCCCGAAGATTACGACCGGCTGCATCAGGGTGATCGGCTTTCCATCCGTCGTATTTATGAGGGAATGGAAAGCGGGGAAATGATGCTGGAAAATGAAACAACTGGGGAACAGATCCCGCTGACCTGTGCTTTCAGCGACCGGCAGAAGGCGATTTTAAAGGCAGGCAGCCTGCTTGCCTACACCAAAGAAACAGGAGAATAAAAAATGGAGCAATATATTGAAAAGGCAGTCACACAATTCCGCCAGCTGCTCACAGAACAGCTGGAGCGCCAGAACCGGATGGAAGCCGGCGCGGTTGCAAAAGATTTTACCAAGATGGAAAAAATTATTATCGGTGTTTGCGGCGGTGATGGCATCGGCCCGATCATCGTGCGGGAAGGCCGGCGGGTGCTGGATTTTCTGCTGAAGGACGAAATTGCCGCGGGTAAAATTGAAATTCGGGAAATCGAGGGGCTGACCATTGAAAAGCGTACGGCCGTTGGCAGAGCCATTCCCGAAGATACGCTGGAGGCGCTCAAAGCCTGCGATGTGATCCTTAAAGGCCCTACCACTACGCCCCACGGCGGCTCACTGGAGAGTGCGAACGTTGCAATGCGGCGGGAGCTGGATCTCTATGCGAATGTACGCCCAGTCTGCGTGCCGGAGCTGGGAATTGATTGGATTTTCTACCGGGAAAACAGCGAAGGTGAATATGTGCTGGGCAGCCGGGGCATCGAGATCCCCGGCAAGCTGGCGATGGATTTTAAGGTGACCACCCAGGCCGGAACCCGGCGGATTGCCCGCGCGGCCTTTGAATATGCGAAAAATAATGGAAAGACCAACGTTGCCATTGTAACCAAGGCCAATATCATGAAAAAGACCGACGGCAGCTTCTCCGCGCTCTGCCATGAAGTGGCGGCGGATTATCCCGGCATTACCGCCGAAGATTGGTATATTGACATTATGTCGGCCAACCTGCTCAATGAGGCTCGCCGGACGCAATATCAGGTTTTTGTGCTCCCGAATCTTTATGGGGATATCATAACCGATGAAGCGGCGCAAATTCAGGGCGGCGTTGGCACCGCGGGCAGCGCAAATGTGGGTGACCGCTACGCGATGTTTGAAGCGATCCACGGCTCCGCTCCGCGTATGATCGAAATGGGCCGCGGAGAATATGCCAATCCCTCCAGTATTCTGAAAGCCTGTGCCATGCTGCTGCGGCATATTGCCCGCGCAGAGGAGGCTGCCCGGCTGGAGCAGGCGCTTTCCATCTGCAATGAAACCGAGCGGCGGCTGGTGATTACCGGCCGGGCCGGCGGCGCTTCCTGTAAAGAATTTGCTGATTATGTGATGGAAACCATTGCAAAGCTCTGAAAATTTTCCGTTCCCCGCCGCCTGATCTTCAGGCGGCGGGTTTTTTCGATGAAAATTTTAAAAAACTCTTTACAAATGGTCTTCTTTTCGCTATAATAATGAAGCGATTATTTTTCACAGATGCTGTTGTAGCTCAGTCGGTAGAGTGCATCCTTGGTAAGGATGAGGTCGTCAGTTCGATTCTGATCAACAGCTCCACGCCGTGGCGAAAGCCGCGGAGAAGCCGCCCGGGATCCTCCCGGGCGGCTTTTTTGCGTGCCTGACATCGGGCGAGGGCATCTATGATACAATGAAATGGAGGCTTTATAAGCCATTTCAGGAAGTTTATAGATGAGGAGAAAAGAAAAATGAGCAAAATTTCAAAAGACGATTTCAATCTACACGAGCGGGAGCAGGAGCTGCGTCAGTTGATTGCATGGTCTGCGGATCATCAGAAAGACTGGAACAGAATCTGTAACCCTGAAAGCTGTGACATTACGGCGGAATACGTTGCCGGGCTGGTCGAGGAGCTCTATCACCAGAAGCTGCTGACGGTTCTCTATCTGGTAATCAATATGAACTGGACAAACAGGGAGGTTGAATGGGCAATTGAAAGAACTGAAAAAGAATGCCTGGCCGAAATACCGGCCGCAACGCTGATCGACCGGTTCCGGCATAATCTGAAGGCAATTTCGGGTAAAGAAAACCGCGGATGTGCCGGGGTGTGATTACAACAGCATTTTTACCGTCTGCGACATGGGGGTAAAGATTTGAAAAAGGGCAGGTGATCCATAATCGCCTGTCCTTTTTTTATGGGTTGCCGTTGGGGGCTTGTCTTTGAGGAAGATTCCCATACTTTTGCGTGCTGGATGAAGAAAAATTAACGAAAACAGCCATTGCAAACAAACGAAAAATCAAGTATAATAAAAATGTTTAACTATAACTATTTTTGAGCGGGTCGAAAGGTTTTACATCCGCGGCCCCTTTTTGAATCGGTTTGGAAACGGAGGATTTCCCGAAAGGTAATGGAGACTTTATTTTTAGGAATTGATATCGGCTCTACCACGGCAAAAGTTGTTTTAAGGGATGGAGAGCAGGTTCTTTTCGATTGTTATGAGCGTCATTTTTCTCAGGTGAGAGAAAAAACGGCGGAATTGCTCGAGCGGCTGCGGCCCTATGTAGGCGACCGGGAGGTGGCATTTGCCATTTCCGGCTCGGCGGGGCTGGGATTGGCGGAAGCGATGGAAGCACCCTTTATTCAGGAGGTTTTCGCCACCGGAGAGGTAGTGCGGAAGCTGGAGCCGGAAACGACCTGCGTGATTGAGCTGGGCGGCGAAGACGCGAAAATTATTTTTTTCGACGGCGGAATCGACGAGCGGATGAACGGAAGCTGTGCCGGCGGAACCGGTGCGTTCATCGATCAGATGGCAACGCTGCTGAATATTACGGTAGATGAACTGGATGCTCTGAGCGAGGGCTGTACCCGGATTTATCCAATCGCATCGCGCTGCGGCGTATTTGCAAAAACGGATATTCAGCCACTGCTCAATCAGGGCGCCCGGAAAGAGGATGTTGCGGCCAGCATCTATCAGGCGGTTGTGAATCAGACGATCGCGGGGCTGGCTCAGGGCAGGCGGATCCACGGCCGGGTCCTTTTTCTTGGCGGCCCGCTCTATTATTGCAAGGGGCTGCGCCGGCGCTTTATTGAGACGCTGAAGCTTTCGGAAAACGACGCGGTTTTTCCGGAATACGGGCGGTTTGCGGTCGCCTATGGCGCCTCTATGTATGCAGAAAAACAAAAGGAGCATTTTTCCATCGATGCCCTGCAGGCACGCGTGGAGGCCTCCAGGGGAAAGGTCCGCCTGCAGGACCGGCTGAAGCCCCTCTTTGAATCCGATGCGGAATATCAGGATTTTCTTGCCCGCCATCAGCGCGCATCGGTGAAAAGCACCCCGGTAGAGACCTATTGCGGAAACGCCTGGCTTGGCATCGACTGCGGTTCCACCACCACCAAGCTGGCGCTGCTTTCCGAGAATAACGAGCTGCTGTATTCTTATTATGCCTCCAATCAGGGGAATCCCGTGGAGATCGTGAAAGAGCAGCTTATGCGGATCTATGATCTGCTCGGCGACCGGGTAACCATCGCCGGCAGTGCGGTAACCGGCTATGGGGAAGAGCTGATTAAGAATGCCTTTTCGGTGGATTATGGGCTGGTTGAGACGATCGCCCATTATACCGCCGCAAAATACTTTCAGCCGGATGTTGATTTTATTCTGGATATCGGCGGGCAGGATATTAAATGCTTTAAAATTGTAAACGGCGCGATTGACAGTATAATGCTCAATGAGGCCTGCTCATCCGGCTGTGGCTCCTTTCTGGAAACCTTTGCCAAAGCGATGGGCTATTCCATTGAGGAATTTGCCCAGCGGGGGCTGTTGGGCAAGGCACCGGTGAATTTGGGCAGCCGGTGCACGGTCTTTATGAACTCCTCTGTAAAACAATCGCAGAAAGATGGTGCCACTGTAGAAGATATTTCCGCCGGGCTTTCCATCAGCGTTGTTAAAAATGCAATTTATAAGGTGATCCGGGCGGGAAGCGCGGAGGAACTGGGGCGCAATATTGTTGTGCAGGGCGGAACGTTTTATAACGACGCGGTTTTACGCGCCTTTGAGCGGGAGCTTGGCCATCCGGTGATCCGGCCTTCTATCGCAGGGCTGATGGGCGCTTACGGCGCGGCGCTTTACGCCAGAAAGAGCAGCCGGTCAACGCTGATCAGCGCACAGGCGCTTGCCGGCTTTACCCACACGGCAAAATCCGCCGTCTGCCGCGGGTGCACCAACCATTGCCATCTTACGATCAATTATTTTGAGGGCGGCAAACGCTATATCTCCGGCAATCAGTGTGAGAAGGGGCTGGGGCTTGGAGAAGCAACAGGCCCTTCACTGCCGGATCTTTACGCCTTTAAACGCGATTATCTGATGGCGCTTCCCTCTAAGGAGGGGGCGCGGGGTGTGATCGGCCTGCCGCTGGCATTGGGAATGTATGAACTACTGCCGCTTTGGCATGCGTTTTTCACCTCGCTGGGCTTTACGGTTCGCGTATCCGGCATGTCGACCCGGCGCACTTATGAAAAAGGGCAATTTTCCATTCCTTCCGATACGGCCTGCTATCCCGCAAAGATTATGCACGGCCATATTACGGAATTGCTGGAGGCCGGAGTCGATGGCATTTTTTATCCCTGCCTGACTTATAATTTTGATGAAAAAGACTCGGATAATCACTATAATTGTCCGGTAGTTGCTTATTACTCCGAGCTGCTCCACGGCAATATGGAAGATCTGAGTGGAACAAAATTTCTCTATCCCTATCTGAATATCAATCATCCGCGTGAGCTGGCAAACGAGCTTTTCCATTATCTTGGCGGCTATTTCCCCGGCCTGACCCTGCGGGAGGTGAAAAAGGCCGTGGATGCGGGAATGCGTGCCTATCAGGATTATATGGCCGCGGTAAAAAGAGAGGGAGAGCGGGCACTTCGCTTGGCCCGGGAGCAGGGAAAGCGGATTATGATTCTGGCCGGCCGCCCCTATCATATCGATGCGGAGATCGGGCATGGAATCGATAAGCTGGCGACTTCATTGGGATTTGTTGTTGTGAGTGAAGACAGTGTTTTTCACCTGGCGAAATCTCAGCGGGTAGAGGTGCTCAACCAGTGGACTTATCACGCCCGCCTCTACCGGGCGGCACGCTATGCTGCGGAGCATCCCGATACCGAATTGGTGCAGCTGGTTTCCTTCGGCTGTGGGGTCGATGCGATTACAACCGATGAAGTCCGCTCTATCCTGGAGCGCGCCGGTAAATATTATACGCAGATCAAAATTGATGAAATTACGAATCTGGGCGCGGTGAAGATCCGGCTGAGAAGCCTGCTCGGCGCGCTGGAAGAAAAGGAAGAACACTGAATGGAACAATACTATATCCCCTTTACCAAGGAGATGAAAAAAGATTATACCCTGCTGATTCCCACCATGCTCCCAATGCATTTCAAGCTGATTATCAGCGTGCTTCAAACCTATGGATATAAGATGGAGCTGCTGGAAAAAAGCGGACCCGCCATTACCGAAACCGGGCTGAAATATGTACATAACGATACCTGCTACCCGGCGATTCTGGTAATCGGTCAATTTATAGATGCTCTGCAGAGCGGCGAATACGATCCGCATAAATGCGCGCTGGTTCTTTTTCAAACCGGCGGCGGCTGCCGGGCTTCCAATTATATTTCGCTGCTGCGCAAAGCGCTTAAAAAAGCAGGCTATGAATACGTGCCGGTGATTTCCTTCAGCCTGGCCGGAATCGAACGGCATCCGGGGTTTACCCTGTCGCTCCCCAAGCTGCACGGCATGCTTTACGCCATTACCTATGGCGATCTGCTGATGAGCCTTGTGAATCAGACGCGGCCCTATGAAATTCATCCCGGCGAAGCCGAAGCGGCCGCGGAACGCTGGTGCACGCGCCTGGCCGGGGAGATCGGCCAGGGGAAACGCATCTCTTACCGTAAAGTGCGGGCAAATTACCGCCGGATCCTCAGCGACTTTGCCGCTATTGAAAAACAGCCCCGCAAGGCCATCAAGGTTGGCGTTGTTGGCGAGATTTTTGTGAAATATTCGCCGCTGGGCAATAATGACCTGGAACGGTTTTTGGTGCGCGAGGGGGCTGAAACCGTTGTGCCGGGCCTGCTGGATTTTATTTTATATTGCGTTTACAATGGCCTGATTGATTACCGCCTGTATCATCAGGGCTTCTGGAAATATCAGGGCAGTAAAATTGCTTACCGGTTCCTCTGCCGCAAGAAAAACGATCTGATTGCGATTATGCGGGAAGAAGGGCATTTTACACCGCCCACCCCGTTTGAAAAAACGGTGGAAATGGCGCGGGGCACGATTGACCTCGGCGTGAAGATGGGTGAGGGCTGGCTGCTGACAGCGGAGATGCTGGAGCTTGCCGCCTGCGGAGTGAAAAACATTGTTTGTACGCAGCCGTTCGGCTGCCTGCCGAATCATATCTGTGGCAAGGGGATGATGAAGCCGATCAAGGAGATGAATCCTGATGTGAATATCGTGGCCATTGATTACGATGCAGGCGCCACAAAGGTAAATCAGGAGAACCGCTTGAAGCTGATGCTGGCAAATGCCGCCTCGCGGGCGGATGCCGTAGAGGCTCGCCCGGTGCAGGAAGAGGCGTTTGTAGGATAACTTGATAAAGAAATAGGAGGAAGTGGCGATGCGCGTTGTGGTAAAGGTGGGAACGTCTACACTGACCCATCAGACAGGGCATCTGAACATCCGGCATATTGAAAATCTTTGCCGGGTGATGAGTGATTTGAAAAATGCGGGGCATGAGCTGGTACTGGTTTCCTCCGGCGCAATCGGAATGGGCGTCGGAAAGCTTTCGCTCAAAGAACGCCCGCAGGATATGCCTACCAAGCAGGCGGCTGCAGCGGTGGGGCAATGTGAGCTGATGTATACCTACGACCGGCTTTTTTCAGAATACGGCCATACGGTTGCGCAGATTCTGCTGACCGGGGAGGATATGAATAATCCGCAGCGGTATGAAAATTTTCAGAATACCATCCGGCGATTGCTGGAATTGGGTGTTTTGCCTGTAATCAATGAAAACGATACAGTTTCCACCGAAGAGATTACAGTTGGCGATAATGATACGCTGGCTGCGATCGTTGCCCGGGGGGCGCGGGCAGAGCTGTTGATCCTGCTTACGGATATCGATGGGCTTTATACCGCAGATCCCCGGCAGGATCAAAAGGCAAAACGGATCCCGGTTGTGGAGGAAATCACACCAGAACTGATGGCCCGCGCCGGAGGCAGAGGCTCTTCGCTGGGAACCGGGGGGATGGCAACCAAGCTCCATGCGGCCTGGCTTTGCCAGCAGGAACAGATTGCAACCGTCATTGCCAATGGCGCTGATCCGGATGTGTTATATAATATTTTTGAAGGGAAACCGGCAGGGACTCTTTTTACGGGAGGGATGAAAA
>QAKW01000039.1 GCA_003343605.1 Clostridiales bacterium | reverse complement strand
ATAGCTCAGCTGGTTAGAGTGCTTGCTTGACATGCAAGAGGTCACTGGTTCGATTCCAGTTGTCTCCACCAAATGATTGAAAAACCGCCTGTTATATTCAGGCGGTTTTTATGATGTTCAGTCCTGCGGGGGAAAACAGTATTTACAGGGCGTCTTTCCCAGCTGCTCCGCTTCCAGGCAGGAAAGCTGGAGTAACTCCCGATTGCGGAGATACGGGCAATTTTCCCGATGATATTTTTCGCCCGAAGAGGTTATGTAAACCGAGGTTTCGGCAGGCAATGGGCTTGAGCCAGCCTCGCCGGCGGGAAGTTTGGCGCGGAACCCGGCGGCCGGGAAGAATACCTGCAGCGCCAGCACCAAAATCAGCGCGGCGCCAAAAAGTATAAAACAGATGCGGGCAGCGCTTTTCCGGGCTTTATACGCCCGGTCGAAATGGCAGAAGCCGCACATTTTCCGCTGGAGATCGCTCATTTTAACAATCTGCGCGGTATAGGCGGAAAGGCGGGCCGCTTCGCGGCGGGGCAGATTGCTCAGCGCACGGATCTGCGGAATATCATAAATTCCGTTTTTCTTCAGCAGGCAGGGAACACCCAGAAAACAGAGCGCAAATTCATCGGCCTCCCGTTCCTGCGCATTTTGCAATGCGGGATCATCGCTGCAGCCCATAATTCCGGCATAGGTGTGCTTTAAAAAGATATGCCCGAACTCATGGCTCAGAACAAAGCGGCGTTTTTCATCCGGAAGCCGCTCGTTAATGAAAATCTGGTATCCGCTTTCTTCAAAAACGGTAAAGGCGTGATACTGCATAAAATCACCGAAGCCGTGTTCCAGAATATACGCGGCGCCTTCGGTATAGGTGTGTATTGCAATTCCGCAGCGCCGGCCGATTTCGAGCAGCTGGCGAAACGTAAGCCGGTATTCTGATAGATGCAGATGAATCCGCAGCTCATAAGCGGCCTGTTCTGTTAAATTCATGAAAATAACACCTCCAAGTATATATTATAAATTTATAAAGATATACTAATGTCAGTGGAGGCGCTGCAGGCGTTATTCATCTTCTGCATCCAGTAGATACTGTGTTAAAATGGAGATTACAATATTATTGAAACTGGTATTATGCTTTCTGGCCAGTTTTTCTATTTTATCGGCAAGGCTCTTTTTGATATAGATGGTTTTATAAACAGCCGGGTCCTTTTCCCGGGTGGGCCGGATTTCAAATCGCATAGAATCACCTCTAATATATTGTAGCTTTTATTAGAAAAATAAAATATATTAGAAATTTCTATTGTAAAGATCAGGAAAATCCCACCTTATGTGGACGAAGCGGTATCTTTAAGGAATACAGGCCGAAGGCCGCGTTGCTAACGGGTGTTCTGCTCCAGAAACGAAAGAATTTCACGATTGAATGCACCGGCATTTCCCCGTGCAATAAAATGATCGCCCGGCACAAAGGCCAGCGAAGCATTGGGCAGAGCGCGGGCGATCAGGCGGGTATGGCGGTTTTTGATCAGATCCCGGGTTCCCGCGATCACCAGGCTGGGGCACGCAAGACACGCAAGCTGCGCCGGATCGATATGGGGCTGGCGCGCCATCAGCCCGAGCAATTCATGCTTAAAGCGTGCCTTTGGAGATCCTGCCGCAAACAGTGCGGTGATTCCGTATCCAAGATAAACGGGCATCTGGGCGGAAAGGCGCACGCCGCGCGGAAAAAGATTCGCGCCATTGAGGATCAGGCTCCGGATGCGCGCAGGATGGTTCAGCGCAAAGGTAAGGGCAATATTGCCGCCATCGCTGAATCCAAGCAGGTGGGCCTGCTGAATTCCCCGCTGATCCATAAAGCATCGCAGATCTTCGGAAAACTGATCGATTGTAAAGGGGGCCGTTCCGCGCGGGGAGCGGCCATGCCCTCTGGTATCCACGGCGATTACGCGGTATTTTCGGGAAAAAACGGGGATCTGCCGCTGAAAGTAGTGAAGATCCTCCCCGTTCCCGTGAAGCAGGATCAACGGAAACCCTTCGCCGGCTTCTTCATAATGGAGTGCAATATCGATGGGGAATCCCTCCTTCAGAATAATAGAGCTAGGTTTAATGAGCCCGGTAGGGAGAAAAAGCCTGAGAAAAATTTTTTCTTCCAAAACCTTTTATCCCTACCGGGCTTGAACCTATTATAACAGAAGGGCTTGCGCTTAGCAACGATTGATGATAAAATAATGCTATGAAAATCATCAGAACCAAAAGAAAAACCCTTTCACTTTCTCTGGACCGGCAGGGGGAGCCGCTGGTTCGCGCGCCGCTGCATTGCCCGGAGCGGGTGATTATGCAGTTTCTGGCCGCGCATCAGGCTTGGCTGGAGCGGCAGATACGCGCCTTTCGGCCGCCAAAAGAATATACGGAGCAGGAGATTGCCGCGCTGCGAAAAAAAGCCGAAGAATGGCTGCCCGGAAGGGTAGCCTTTTTTGCAAACCGGATGAATCTGCGGCCGGCGGGTGTCAGAATCACTGCCGCCAGAAGCCGCTACGGAAGCTGTAATCAGAAGGGCGGGCTTTGTTTTTCGCTGTTTCTGATGGAAAAAAGCCCTCGGGCAATCGATTATGTGGTGGTCCATGAGCTGGCCCATATCCTTCAGCCCAATCACAGCCCCGCTTTCTACGGGGAAATTGCAAAAATACTCCCGGATTACCGGGAACGAATCAAGGAACTGAAGCAATGATTAAGAAATTTATCGGGTATTACCGGCCGCATCGCGGGCTGTTCTGGGCAGATATGTTTTTTGCCATGCTCAGCGCGGGGGTTACACTGGTTATTCCGCTGATGATCCGGAAGATTACCGGCGATTATGTATACCGCCCGCCGGAGGAGGCACTGCGGCTGATTTTAACATTTGCCGCCGGTATGGCCGTGCTGATTGCCCTGGAGGCATACTGCAATTATTTTACCGCCTATTACGGCCATGTAATGGGCGCCAAAATGGAATATACCATGCGGGAAGAACTGTTTTGCCATTATCAGGAGCTTTCCTTCAGCTTTTACGATAATGAAAAGGTCGGGCAGCTGATGAGCCGGATCGGAAACGATCTTTTCGATATCGCGGAGCTCGCCCACCACGGGCCGGAGGATTTGATTATTTCCATAATCAAGCTGCTGGGGTCTCTGGCCATTATGATGGCGGTGAGCTGGAAGCTGGCGATGGTCGCGCTGCTGATACTGCCGCTGATGATCCTTTACGCGGGGCGGTGCAATGCCAAGATGCGCCGGGCATTCAAGCAGAACCGCATCCGGATCGCGGATTTTAACGCCGGTATGGAAGATAATCTTTCGGGAATCCGGGTGGTGAAATCTTTTGCAAATGAGGATGTTGAAACCGATAAATTCCGCCGGACAAACGACCGGCTGCTTGCCAGCAAGCGCAACGCCTACCGCTGCATGGGCGTATTCCATTCGGGCATGGGCGCGTTTACCACCTTTATCACGGTTGCAGTGCTGGTGGCGGGCGCAATCTTTATTTCCCGCGGCGCGCTGGGGGTAACCGATCTGATTACCTTTCTGCTTTATATTAATAATTTTACGGAACCGGTGCGCAAGCTGATTGCCTTTACTGAGCAGTTTCAAAACGGTGCAACGGCATTCAGCCGTTTCCAGGAAATGATGGAGGTTCCGGTGGAGATCCGGGATCTGCCGGGCGCCGCGGAACCCCCCCGCTTTCGGGGAGAGGTTGCGTTCCGTGCGGTTTCGTTTCATTACCCGGATCATGATAAAACGATTCTTTCCCATGTGAGTCTTCAGGTAAAAGCGGGGGAATATATTGCGCTGGTGGGGGAATCCGGTGCCGGAAAAAGCACGCTTTGCAACCTGATTCCTCGATTCTACGAGGTTACTGCAGGGGAAATTCTGATTGACGGAACCGATATCCGCCGCTATACGCTCAGCGGCCTGCGCAATCAGATCGGCATGGTGCAGCAGGATGTTTATCTCTTTGCCGGCACCGTGATGGAAAATATCCGTTACGGCCGCCCCGATGCCACGGAGGAGGAGATCATCGAAGCGGCGAAGAAAGCCAATGCGCATGGCTTTATTGAGCTGCTGCCGGACGGCTATCAAACCGATATCGGCCAGCGCGGCATCAAGCTTTCAGGCGGGCAGAAGCAGCGGCTATCCATTGCCCGGGTTTTTTTGAAAAATCCGCCGATTCTGATTTTCGATGAAGCTACCAGCGCGCTGGATAATGAGAGCGAGCGGGTGGTGCAGGAAAGCCTGGAAAAGTTGGCCCGGAACCGCACGACCTTTGTAATTGCGCACCGGCTTTCCACCATCCGCAATGCAGACAGGATCCTGGTTTTAACAGAAGAGGGCGTAGCAGAGGAGGGAACGCATGAGCAGTTGCTCCGCCAAAACGGAATTTATGCACAGCTTTATCAGATGCAGTTTCAATAAAAAGAGGAGGCCAGAATGGTGAATCGGGAAAATCGGCTCAACATCAGCGTAATCGGCTGCGGGCGGTGGGGCTCTCTCATTGCCTGGTATCTTAATCGGATCGGCCATGCCGTAACCCTTTACGGCCGCAGGGGATCCGCGCATTTCACCTCATTTTTAAAAACGCGCAGCAACAGCCTTCTGACGCTGCCGGAATCCATTGCCCTCTCCAGCGATCTGGAGCGCTGTGTTGAAACGGCGGAGGTACTGGTGATTTCTATTCCCGCCCAGCGGCTGCGGGCGTTCATGGAGGAATGCCGGCCGCTGGGGCTGAAAAATAAAACGCTGGTGCTCTGCATGAAGGGGCTTGAGGTAGGCAGTGGCAGGCGTTTGAGCGAGGTCGCCGCTGAGAACCTCGGGGATTCCAATCGGGTGGCGGTCTGGCTGGGGCCGGGCCATGTGCAGGAGTTTTACCGCGGTGTGCCCAATTGCATGGTGATCGACAGCGGTGATCCGCCAACCCGTGAAAAGCTTGTTGAGGCCTTTTCCAGCCCGCTGATCCGATTTTATTACGGCGGGGATCTGATCGGGAATGAAATCGGCGCCGCAGCAAAAAATGTGATCGGGATAGCGGCCGGCTTTCTTGATGGGCTGGGTCTTAGCACGCTCAAGGGCGCGCTGATGTCCCGCGGGACGCGGGAAATCTCCCGCCTGATCGGCGCGTTGGGCGGCAATCCCCTTTCTGCCTACGGCCTTTGCCACCTGGGCGATTATGAGGCTACGGTCTTCTCCCCCTATAGCCATAACCGTGCGTTTGGAGAGGCTTTTGTGCAGGGGCGCGCCTATGAGGCGTTGGCCGAAGGCTATGAAACGTCCCGGGCGCTGGTTGAGATCGCCGGGAAACACCATGTGGAAATACCGATCTGCCTTACGGTTTACCAAATCCTTTTTGAGCAGGCAGACCCGCGCGGCGCACTGGATCGGCTGTTTACCCGCAAGCTGAAAGAAGAATTTTAAAGCGGCGTCAGCCAAAGGCTGACGCCGCTTATTTTTTTAGATAGATCCGAATGGGTTTTCCCTGCTTTTTGCAGCAATCGATCACAAAACGGGTTCCGTTTGAAGCCCCGTCCCAAAAGGCGATCACCAGATCGCAGTATGCAATGATTTTCAGATTGCGCCGGATCGGCGCGCTTCTGCCGTAAAGGGCATATTCCGGCAGAAACTCCGTAATCGGAATTTGATTTTTTTCGGCATACCGCCGGGCGCACCGATCAATGCCCCGCGCTCCGCCGGATACAATTTCACTGGTCTGCTGGGGAAGATAGGGCGCAAAATCCTCGATCGTCAATGAGCGGGATCCAATGATCGCCACCTTCATTCTGCCTCCTCCGGCTCGGATTCAAAAAAGTATTTTTCCGCGATCCCGAGGCGGTCGTCGGTAAAGGCAACTTCGATTCCCTGTGCGGCGAAGGTAAGCGCCGCGCCGGTAAAGGCGGGCCCCTGGGGATCTTTGCTGCTTCCGGGTTTCCCGCCGATGATCACCGGGCAGGGCTGGCCCAGGTGGTCTTTTGGTCCGCCGGGCAGATAAAGCGCGGCCTCATGGGTGTGCCCGCAGAGCATCAGATCGGGCCGGATCTGCTCCCGCAGCAGGCGGCACCATTCACGGTAAAGCGCGGCCTCAATATCGAAGGGCGGCTCCTGCAGGAAGGAAAAGGGATGATGCGCAATGACGATCCGGTGACGCACGCCCGGCGCGCGGTACTCTTTCTGCGCCCGTTCAATCACTTGTTGAATAAAGGCGGTTTCCTGCTCCCGGAAGGGATGGAAACAAATGGTTCCGCCGTATTCTTCGCTGGTGTCTGCCTTGTCTTCACCGCAATCAAGGCAGAGTCCCCAGATATTGCCCAGGCGGAAAGTATAGTAAGTACGCCCGTTGCGGTGGGGAATCTCTTCTTCCAGCCCCTCCGCGTAGCTGCCGCGGGCATCATGATTGCCCCGCGCAAAAACAACCGGAATCCCGCCGCCGGTAATGGCCCCGGCCAGCTTCAGGATCTGCCCGCGGTTTTCCATATCCCCGCAATGGTTGGGAATATCGCCGTTCAGGATCAGGGCATCGGGCCCGCCTTTGAAGAACCCGGCCGCACGGATACAGGGCTCGATCTTGCTGTGCGCATCGGAGATATGGTAAAACCGGGCGGATTCCGCCGGCACCGGCCGGAAGGCAACCGTAAGGCTTACCGGCTCCTCCGCCTGCGGATAATACGGGGTGCGCGGGTGATCTTCCGGCAGTAAACCGTATATTCCCGGGCACGGTCGAGCTCCTCCTGGGGAACAATGCAGCGGTGCAGCAGGGTGCCGGAGCGCAGAACACCGGCAAAATGATCGTAATAGCAGCGCCCGCCCACGTTTACCCAGCAAAGCGCCTCGGCCGTGAGGGGAATGATGATCTGATATTCATTTTCAAAAACGTATACCACCGGAGAAGATGCAAAAAGATCGGGAAGGTTCATTTTCATGCTCCTTTCAGTTATAAATCCAGATTGGCTTTTTTAGCCTGTAGATGCTGATGCCGGCGCTGAATACGGTAGAGCCGGCCGTCTTTGATCAGCCGGGCGCCGGTCTGCTTGAAATGAAAGGGGACGCCTGCCTCGCGGCATTGCTCCCGCAGGTGCAGAATCCAGCTGAAATCACAGGGCCGGGCATCGCTGCCGCTTTCTCCCCCCGCCGTGAGTCCCTCGATGCAGGGAGCAAGGCGGCCGTGAAAATGGATGTCGGAAAGCAGCGGCTCGCAAATAATTTCTTTGTGCAGGGCGGGCAGCGCCAGAAGCGCCGGCAGCCGCCGGTCGGCTTCCTGCTGATTTTCCATTGTACAGCAGAGGGTAA
>QAKW01000065.1 GCA_003343605.1 Clostridiales bacterium | reverse complement strand
ATTGATTCGCGATTTCATTGATGGGCCTGGAAAATTGCTTGGAATAAAGAATAAACGCCTGAATGGTTCCAACGGAAATATGCAGCGCGTTTTCCGGCGAGAGGCTTGCGAGATACCCGCCTACAATCGCAATCAGCAAAAAGCCTACATTGGATATAAAATTCATGACCGGCCCCATACACCCGCCAAAAATATTGGCATAAATCGCTGTTTTTTTTAGCCGGTCGCTGGTATCGTTGAAATTGCGGACTGCCGCCTGCTGGCGGTTATAGGAAACAACCGTGCGGTAACCGGATACCATTTCTTCCGCCTGACCATTCACGGCGCCCAGAATTTGCTGCTGCCTGACAAAAAACTTCCTCATAAACCTGGTTATAAAAGCAGAGGCGATGATTGTTAAAACAATGGTCAGCGTACTGACCAGCGCCAGCAGAGGCGAATAGCATACCATAATAACAAAACAGCCCACTACCATGAGAACTCCTGAGCAAAGCGATGCGATGGAACTGGAAATGGAATTGGAGATATTTTCAACATCGTTGGTCATTCGGCTCATGATATCGCCGTGATTATGGGTATCGGTATAGCGAATGGGCAGCCGTACCAGCCGGGCAAAAAGATCCCGCCGCATCGTGCGGACAGTACCCTGGGAAAGGCGGGCGGAAGAGAGCCCCTGCAGATAGGTCAGCGCCGCGTTCATCAGATAGGTTAGAACCAGCAGCGCCAGCATCAGCATCAACTTAACGGCGATGCCGCCTTCAATAGAATCGATGGCCCGCTGCTGGAGCGCAGGCGCGAGTAAATTGGTTCCCGTGATCATCAGCGTAACAGCCAATAAAACGAGAAAAGTACGGCGGTTGCGGCCGATATAGCCAACCAGCCGTTTTAAGGTGCCTTTTAAATCTTTGGGCTTTTCCACCTCCATTACCGGCCCGCGCCGGCCGGGCCGCATCGCGGCCTGCATCGGTGTTCGCTCAGCCATTGACAACGCCCCCTTCCTTGGTTTGTGATTGATAAATGTCTTGGTAAACCGGGCTAGTTTGCAGCAATTGTTCGTGGGTCCCGATCGCGGAGAGCCCGCCATCTTCCAAAACGACGATGCGGTCGCAATCCTTTACGCTGGCGATCCGCTGGGCAATGGTAATCATTGTAGTTCCATGCAGTTCTTCTCGGATCGCCCGGCGCAGCTTACTCTCGGTTGCAAGATCAAGGGCAGAGGTGCTGTCGTCGAAGATCAGGAGTTCCGGGTTACGGATCAGCGCTCGGGCAATGGAAATGCGCTGCTTCTGCCCGCCTGAAAGAGAGGCGCCTTTTTCTGCAATCGGCGTATCGTATCCATCGGGCATCTGAAGAATGAATTCCTCCGCCTGGGCGATTCTAGCCGCCCGGCACACTTCTTCTGCACTTGCCTTTGGGTTGCCCCAGCGGATATTATCGGCGATGCTGCCGCTGAAAAGCTCGCTCTTTTGCAAAACAACCGCCATTTTTTCTCGGAGCTGCTGCAGATCATATTCCTGCACAGGATAGCCGCCAATCCGCAGCACGCCATCAGAAACATCGTAAAACCGGGGAATCAGATGAATAAAAGAAGATTTTCCGGAACCTGTAGCGCCGAGTATGGCAAGATTCTCCCCTTTTTCGATTGTAAGAGACAGGTCTTTGAGCACTGGCCGGCCGGGAAATCCGGGATAATGGAAAGAAACATGATCAAAACAGATGGCGCCGAGATGCTCCGGCCTGCGCGCGCCGCCGCTGATTGTAGGATGGGTTTCCAGCACTTCTGAAATTCTTTTGCCGCTGGCTCTTCCCCTGGCAATCGATTGAAACATCATACTGACCATCATTACGGAATGAAGAATCTGGGTATTATAGGTAATCGCGGCCATAATGGTGCCTACCTGCATGCTTTTGGCCTGTGCCTGCAGACCGCCGAGATAGATCAGGGCCACAACCGAAAGATTCATAATGATAGAGAGCAGGGGAGAAAGCCGGGCAATAATAGTGGCGACTTTCAGGTTTGTTTCGGTCAGATCATCGTTGGCCTGATTAAAGCGCGCGGTTTCATGCGCTTCCTGCACAAATGCCTTTACCATTCTGGCACCGTTTACGTTTTCCTGCATGACGTTATTTACCTGATCCAGCCGGAGCTGTACTTTTGTATACAGCGGATTGGCCGCACGCAGAACAAGAGCCATGATCAGAAGCTGCAGCGGCAGCGCGCAAAGCAGAATCAGACCAAATTTCAGATTTAAGGAGAGCATCATCGCAATCCCGCCCAGAAACATCATTCCGGATCGGACAAACATACGCAGGCACTGCTCAACAAAATTCTGCATCTGCGTGATGTCGTTGGTCAGGCGGGTGATAAGGGAACCGGTTGTAAACCGGTCGGTCTGCTGAAAAGAAAGGTCTATTACATGATGAAAAACATCTTTACGCAGATCGCAGGCAAAATTCTGAGAGGCCAGGCTTGCAAAAACAGAGCAGGAGGTTCCCGCAAGGCCGCCAAGCGCAACAATCAGAAGCATTCGCAATCCGATAGAGATCAGCAATTGCTGGTTTGCGCCGAGTACGCCTTCGTTTACAAGCGCGCTCATCATTTTTGGCTGCCAAAGATCTGCCAAAACCTCGCCGATCATGGTAAGAGGCGTTAGAACAGCCCAGAACCAATAGGGCTTGAGATATTTCAGCAGTTTCATACAAATGCGGTTCCTTTCGTTAAATTTTGATACATCTTTTCTAAAATCGGCCGGATGCGGTCAATTTCCTCCGGATCGATCCCTGAAAGCATTTCCTGCTCGGTTTCATGAACCGCATGAATAACCCGGCGGTCAGCTTCGCGTCCCTTCGGGGTAAGCCGCACAAGAATGGTACGCAGATCCTGCGGATCGTTCTCGCGTAAAACCAGCCCTTCCGCTTCCATGCGCTGCAGTGAAACACTGATGGTAGGCGCGGAAAGGTGTGTTTTGCGCACGAGCTCCAACTGGCTGAGGCACTCGCTGTGGCTCAGATGGAATAAAATCCGCCGGTAACCTCCCGCCATTCCCATCGCTTCGGTTTTTTGCCGCATCCGATCGTTGAAAAGTTTCGATAATTCATTGATCAGCATGGAAGGCGGAGCATTTTTAAAATCTTTATTATGCATAGAGTTCCTCCAAAATTAATTAGTTAACTAACTAATATAATAAATCCATTCGTTGATTTTGTCAAGAAGGGAAGAAAAGCAATTTTAGAATTCATCAATATGCATAAAAAATGAATCTATTTTTTGTCTTGACCAGTAATTGAATTCTATTGAAAAGACCCTGTATCTATGATAAAATACTTAAATAAGCATTCAATAAAATACCGAATTCTGAGGAGTAAAAACCATGGAAAAATTGCAAAGCGTTGGTAAGGAACAGGAAATTTGCCGGAATATCACCGAAGAAATGAAAAAGGTGATTGTTGGGAAGGATGAGCAGCTGCGTCTGCTGTTGATCTGTTTGCTTTCCAAAGGGCATATTTTGATCGAAGACGTACCGGGCGTTGGCAAAACAACCGCCGCGTCTGCGCTGGCCCGCGCCAGCGGCCTGGATTGTAAACGCGTTCAGTTTACGCCGGACGTAATGGCGACCGATATTTCCGGCTTTACCGCGCCAGACGGCAAGACCGGAGAATTTATTTATAAACCCGGCGTCTGCATGACCAATATTCTGATTGCCGATGAGATCAACCGTACTTCGCCGAAAACCCAGTCTGCCTTGCTGGAGGTCATGGAGGAGCGGCAGGTCACGGTAGACGGTGTTACGCATGATCTGCCGGAGCCGTTTATGGTTGTTGCTACTCAGAATCCGGTGGGATATGTAGGTACTTATCCGCTGCCTGAGGCGCAGTTGGACCGTTTTTTAATGAAAATGTCGATGGGCTATCCCACCGCGGCGCAGGAAGCGCAGATTATAGGCGACCGGCATGGCGTAAATCCATTGGCTTCGGTTCAGCCGGTATCAAGCGCAGCGGAAATCATTGCCATGCAGGAAACCGTGGAGCAGATTTTCGTGGATGAAGCGGTGCTTCAATATATTGTGGAACTGGTTTGTGCAACGCGGGCGAACGCTCTGGTTGCACTGGCTGCCTCCCCGCGTGCTTCCCTTGCGCTGATGCGTGCGGCCTGCGCCGCGGCCCTGCTGGACGGCCGTACTTATGTGATCCCCAGGGATGTAACAGAAATGTATGAAGCGATTGTTTCACATCGGATTATGCTGGCGCCGGAAGCGAAGATCGAGCGGATGACCGCTCCGCAGCTGCTGGCCTCTTTGAAGGATACGGTCAAAGCACCGATCATCAAGTAAGAAAGCAGGATATTATGACCCGTTCAAGATTGATTTATCTGGGGCTGCTGATCGGCGCATTTGTTTTTTCTCAGGCGCTTTATGATTCCATCTCCCTTTTTACGCTGGCGCTGGTTTTGCTGATTCCGCTGATTTCACTGATCTGCCTTTTAATCAGCCTGCTGCTGGTAAAGGTTCGTATGGATCCGGTTCCGGCCAGGGAAAGCAGATTAAACCAATTCTCCATTCGGATCGCCATTCACAGCAAGACGCCGGTGATGCTCCCGATGATGAAGTTTAACCTTCTGGTAAACAGCAAAGATGGCGATGCATCGATTCCCGGTTATGCGGTTGTGCACTACCGGGCGTTCGGCGTTACTTATTTGGATGTGCCGCTGGAGTTCCGCGTAAGAGGGCTTTACAAGGTTGGTGTGGAGAGCGTCACTTTTTATGATTTCCTGCGTTTGTTCAGTATCCGGAAGCGTTTTTCAAGAGGAAATGTTGTGGCCATTGCGCCGCGTACGCTGCAGCTGGAAATTCCGGTTCATGCATCCCGCCAGGAGCAGGAAAATACCGTAACTGCCGGCGGGCAGGAAACGCACTATAACGGCGATATGGCCGGAATCAGAGAATTCAATGAATATGATACGCTTCGCCAGGTACATTGGAAGCTATCGGCGCGGCTATCTAAAATGATTGTAAAAACCTATTGGGAAAATTCCTGCGACAATATTATGATCCTCGCAGATTTGTTTCCGTATGAAGCCGATCTTTTGACCAACCGGCGGCTGACCGATTGCGTGGTAGAAATTGCAGAAGAAATTACGGCGGTTCTTGCGGAGGAAGGCGTACGCAGTACGCTGGGATATGCCAATTATGAGAGTATGCTTCATCTGCAGAGCATTACAACCCCCGAGGAGCAGATGATCGCGGCGGAAGAATTTGCCATGTCTCCGATGCTCGATACCGGAACGCTGCGTGAATCGCTTAATGAACTGGATTTTTCCGCTTTGCAGGGCGGTGCGTTATATGTAATTTCTTCGATGCCGCCCAATCAGCTTGAGGAATGCATGGAGCCTTATCTGCGCGGGGTGAACTGCGAGCTGCAGTATCTGGTGATCCGGCCGGAACTGGAGCCGGAGCGGGGATTAAATATGAAGGTATTGACTTTGACAGAACTGGAAGATGATAATGGACATTAAAATGAGACGGCAAAAACCCATACTCGTAAATCCGGTGGTTACCATGCAGAAGGGCCGCGGTTATCTGGGCGTTATTCTGGAAATTTTATTGCTGTATGCCGGCCTTCTGGGATATATTCTTTGCAATACAACTGCGCTCAATATGGGAATCCCATTGGTTTCCGTGATTTTGATTACTGCGGTTGCCTTCGCGCTGATGATTGCCCTTGCCTGGTATAAGCGGGTTTTCTTCGGTGTGCTCGGCGGCGTTGCAGCGCTTTCGCTGGTGGCTTTTCCGGTGACCTTCAAGCTGTACGCCGCGCTTGGCAGGGCGCTGGCAGTCTGCTATAATTATACGATTTATCTGCTGGGATCCCAGGAAAATTACTCAAACTATCTGAATTATATGACGATGGATTTGAAAAATATCCTGGAGAACCCGGCGGTACTGCAGCGCTATTTTTATACGGCGGTGATTTTGCTTTCACTGATCGCCGCCATGCTGTTTGCACTGGCGCTGTTTAAAAGAATTCCGATCATTGTTTCGTTTATTGCCCCGATTATCGGGCTGGTTCCGTTTTTTTATTTTGGAATCGTTCCCCATTATATCGCATTCAGCATTTTCCTTTCTGCGCTGATTGGCTGTTATGGGCAGAGCGTTGTGCAGTCGATGAGCCGCCGCCGCAACAGCCGGGTGAAAAAGGGGACCAATATCCGCCAAAAGAGAGAAGAGAAAGGAAAGAAACGCAAAGGAAAGCGCCCGCCGCTTACTGCCGACCGGCGCCTGGAATTTGCCGCAACAAACGGCAGTTTCGGCGTGATTATTGCAGGTGTGATGCTGGTTGTTACCATCGGAACTGCGGCGATTATCTATACGCGGCCGATCATTCAGATGGATTCGGTTCGGGAAAAAATCGATAATATTGCCGTAGAATCGATGAATACGATTTTTAGGAATACTTATGAAAAACGGCTTCATGTTGCCGGCTATATGGAAGATGGGGAGATGCTCAGCCTGATGATGCCGAGCTGGCGTAAGCTGCAGGTCTGTACGGTTTCCGCCAAAACCGATACGCCGATTTATCTGCGGTACCGCACTACGGTGGATTTTACCGAAGAAGGCTGGAGTATGCCGGACGATGCGTATCTGGAAGATTTTGAAGAGAATGTGGGGTATGATTTCTGCGAATATACGCAGTTTTACAAATATTTATCGCTTACCGCACCCGATGGCGATCCGCTTTCTGCCGGTCTGGATAATGTAGATAGCGAAGAGCAGGGCTATATTACCGATCAGATCACCGTTTATCCCAAATATAAAGTGAGCAACCTTCTGGGGCTCCCCAGCGGGGCGACAAGCCAGGCGCCGCTGAGTGATTTTGAAGATCTGGAGCGGGAAGGGGATACGATACTGCGGCATAATGATAACCCCAAAGATAAATCTTATATGTTTCGCGTTGTATCGCCGGTATTAACAAGCAAGATTTATCTGACTAATTTTGAAACCGCCCTGAACGGATACCTGAAGATCCGGAGCCAGCACGGCGATAGTGACCCCTATATGAGCCAGGAGCAGAATTACAGCCGGTTTGTCTACCGCCATTATACCAACATTCCGGATCAGCTCAAAGGAATCATTGGGAATCTGGCAAAAGAGATTACGGCGCCTTATAAAACCAAGCTTGAAAAGGTGCAGGCAATCGAGCGCTATTTCAGAGAGAATTATCAGTATTCTGCTGTACGGCAGCGGCTGGTTCGGGAAGACGGCTCAGAAGGCGATGCCTATGATTATATAGAGTATTTCCTGCATCAGAATGAGAATAAGGAAGGGTACTGTACTCTTTTCGCAACCTCCATGGTTGCGCTGCTGCGGGATCTGGGCTATCCCGCCCGGGTGGCAACCGGTTATTACGCCCAGCCGTATCTGATAGATCTTGAAAATTATGCCACTGCTCTTTCCGATAATAATTTTCATTCCTGGGTTGAGGTATATTTTGAAGGAATGGGCTGGATGACCTTTGAGCCAACACCGGATTTCGGTGTGGAGCGTAATTACTACCTGCTGGAGCTGGTAGATGAGCAGAAAGAGCCGGAATTTCAGCCGAGCATAGAGGTTGTATACGAGGAGATCCCGGGATTTGTAAAATATTCAAAAGAATTGCCGGATCCTACCGAAGAGGAAGAAAAAAACGATATCAGCAACATGATCGCCAGTGCATTAAAAATCGATTCCATGAATGATCTTGCCAAAAATATTCTTCGTGTGATTCTGGTTATTCTGCTGCTGCTGGGGATTTTGCTCGCAGGTGAAATCTGGCGCCGCCGGAGTGTAAAAGCTGTTCAGAAAGGCCCCCCTTCAGAAAGCACACGGCGTGCGTATTATCTGATTCTGCGGTTGATGCAGCTTCAGGGCTTTAAGTTTTTTGAAGGAGAGCTGCTGGAAGATTTTGCCCGCCGGGCCGATAATTTACAGCTTGCGCCGATTGCACTTGCACCGATTGTTCCGATCCTTGAAAAAAGCCTTTATTCCCCGATCGAGATTACCGAAGAAGAACGCGATGCGGTGGCCACCTATCTGCGGGCGCTGGATAAAGCGGTCTTTAAACGTGCAAATCCGTTCCGGGCTTTCTGGTATAAGTTGACACTTCAGAAGAAACCCCGGCATAAGGCGCTGATCTGGCATTTTTCATGAAAAGTTTTAAAATTACAGAAAACGACGCGGAGCAACGGCTGGATAAGTTTATTCAGAAAGTAGCCGGAAATCTGAGCCCTTCGCTGATGTATAAATATCTGCGGAAAAAAGCGGTGAAGGTGAATGGAAAACGCGCGCTCGGCAATACCCGTTTGAAGGTGGGAGATCTGGTAGAACTTTATATAAACGATGAGTTTTTTACCAATAAGAATACCGATTTCCGCGCGATTGCGTATCAGCCGAAACTGAATGTGGTCTATGAGGATGCGAATCTGCTGCTGGTGGATAAGAAACCGGGTGTCCCGGTTCATGCCGATGATCACGCCGGGCGCGATACGCTGATTAATCAGGTGCTTTTATATCTATATCAGAAAGGCGATTATGATCCGGAGGCGGAACATTCGTTTACCCCGGCACTTTGCAACCGGCTCGATCAGAATACCGGCGGCCTTGTGATGATTGCCAAGAATGCCGCCGCCGGCCGTGCCCTTTATGAAATCGTAAAATATCGGCAGGTGGAAAAACGCTATCTGGCATTGGCGCTGGGCAGATTTTCTGAAAAGCAGGCGACATTACGGGCCTATCTGAGAAAAGACAGCAGGAACAACCGGGTTGATATTTGTGATCGGCCCCGGGAAGGTTATAAGGAAATCATCACCCGCTACCGGGTATTGCGGGAGAGTGAACGGCTTTCTTTACTGGAAATCGAGCTTGTTACCGGGCGAACCCATCAGATCCGCGCACATCTGGCCCATATCGGGCATCCTGTTGCCGGGGATCTGAAATACGGCACTGCCGCGCAAAATCGCGGACTGCCGTTTCGTCATCAGGCGTTATATGCCTGTTCCCTTACTTTTAAGCTGCCGGGCGATCATTTTCTATCTTATTTAAATGGCCGCTGCTTTCAGGTGCAAAGCGTATATTTTGAAAAATACCTATAAAAAAACCGATTGGGTGTTTAGCCCAATCGGTTTTACTTTGTTTGCCATATTGCCTAAGCGGACAGGCGGCAGAGGTACGGCTCCCGTCAGCTTAAAACGCGCAGTCTGCTTTTTCTTCCAGCAGCGCCATCAGCTGCGGTAACCCCTTTTCAAATTTAACCCCGTACCAGTGAGAGGGATCATCCACCGTCTTCTCAATGCAGGTCACTGTATAATCTGCGGCAATTTTTGCGGCCTCAAAGGTGGTGAATCCTCTGAGCAGCGCACCTGTAAAGGCAGAGGCGTATACATCCCCCGTACCATGGCACCCTTTGGAGATCCGCTGATGTTCATAATATGAAATTTCATGGTTTTCCAATACAATAACGCCGGTTTTATCCGGCCGGTACCCTACCCCGGTAAGAACAACGGTTTTTGCGCCGCAGGCAGCCAGCTTTTCAAGCAGCCCCTGAATGAAATTTTCTTCATAGGTTTCCGGATATACTGTATCGGTTATCAAACAGGCTTCTGTAATATTCGGTAAAATAATATCCGCCGCATAGCAAAGCGTTTTCATTTTTTCCACAAAGGCCTGATCAAATGCGGGATACAGCGTTCCGTTATCCGCCATCGCCGGGTCTACGATTTTAATGCTGTTTTTCTCCCCGAGCGTATTCATGATTTGTTTTACATATTCGATCTGCTGCGTACTTCCCAGATAGCCGGTATAAAACGCGTTGAAAAGAATTCCTTCTTTTTTCCAATGCGCCGCAATATTTGGAATATCATCTGTCAGATCGCGGAAGGTGTAGCCCGAAAAACCGGCGGTGTGCGTGGAAAGCACTGCAGAAGGCAGAATCGCAGTTTCCAACCCGCAGGCCGATAGAATCGGCAATGCAACGGTAAGCGAGCATTGCCCGACACAGGATATATCCTGTATGGTTAAAATTCTTTGATAAGCCATTTTCCCCAGTCTCCTTTTAAAATTCTGTGGTGCAATCAACGAAAATACGATATATTAGCTTTCCTATTTTATCTTAATTTTCGCTCATTGTCAATGATTTCAAAAGGGAAAAACCAGGTTGTTCACATCCTGCCGCTTAATCGGCGAACAGCGGTGTGGAGAGGTATCGATCCCCGGTATCAGGCAGCAAAACAACAATCGTTTTTCCTTCGTTTTCAGGCCGTTTGGCCAGCTCTATGGCCGCCCATGCCGCGGCGCCGGATGAGATTCCAACCAGTATTCCCTCTTTTCGGCCAATGAGCCGGCCCGTTTCAAAAGCATCGTTGTTTTGAACAGCTATGATTTCATCATAGATTTTAGTATTTAAAACCTCCGGCACAAAGCCCGCACCGATTCCCTGAATCTTATGGGCGCCTGCAACGCCGGTGGAGAGCACTGCGGAATCGGCAGGTTCCACGGCAACAATTTTTACTTCGGGCTTCTGGGCTTTCAAATATTCTCCAACACCGGTGATGGTGCCGCCTGTGCCGACCCCGGCAACAAATAGATCAACCCCGCCATCGGTATCCTCATAGATTTCAGGCCCGGTTGTGCTTCTGTGAACGGCCGGATTTGCAGCATTCACGAACTGGCCGGGAATAAAGCTGTTGGGTATTTCTTTTGCCAGCTCATCCGCTTTTGCAATGGCGCCTTTCATGCCTTGGGCACCCTCTGTGAGCACCAGCTCCGCGCCATACGCCTTCATCAGCTGGCGCCGCTCTACCGACATGGTTTCCGGCATAACGATGATAATGCGGTAGCCTCTGGCCGCGGCCACGGATGCAAGGCCGATGCCGGTATTGCCGGAGGTGGGCTCAATTATTACATCCCCTTTCTTTAAGAGGCCATTCTTTTCCGCATCGTCGATCATGGCTTTGGCGATCCGGTCTTTCACCGAACCTGCCGGATTGAGATATTCAAGCTTTGCATAAATTTTAGCTTTAAGGCCCAGTTGCTTTTCAATATTTGTAAGTTCGAGCAGCGGTGTTTTGCCGATCAGCTGATCGGCAGAGGTGAAAATATTAGACATGGCAAAAATCTCCTTCTAAAATATATTATTTCATATACTGATGCTTTAAAAGTAAAAATACCGGAAAGCGCCCCTGGCTCTCCGGTAATGCAGATTGCAAAAATCAAAAGAAAAAATCTTTTATCATAAGCCTTATCGGAGCGCGTATCTGGGCATGAAGAAACAACCGCACATACAGCGCATGCACAGGCTTCTATTTTCAGCTGCGAAGCGAAGACTTTTCATAAAAGATTCTCCTCATCAGATTGATGGGCCTGCGGCATTCGCAGGCTGGTATTAGCATAGCACTGTTTTCCCATCTTGTCAATAGGAAATTTGTTTTTTTCTGAAATACCTGCTTTTTGAAAAGAACCCTGCATCTGAGGGCGCAGAACGCCGCACTCAGATGCAGGGTATTATTATGCGTTTTTCAATTGATCCCAAAGGGTGTTATAGAGCTCCAGCGTTTTCTGGGGGAGATTGGTGAAAATTTCGGTATTGGCGAGCGTCTGCGCATCGGGATAGGCGATCACGTTATTTTTAATCTCATCTTCAAGGGCTTCATAAACCTGCTGCTGCGGAGTTGAATAGGCGGTGAAGGCGCGATTAAGCTCTGCAATATCCTGCCTGCAGAGAAAGTTGATGTATTTTTCGGCGGCCTCTTTATTGGGTGCATCTTTCATAATACAGGCACAATCTACAAACCGGTTGGTTCCCTCTTTGGGAACGGTATAGGCCAGATCCGGATTTTCCTCCATCATCGTAATGGCATCGCCGCTGTAAACCGGGCAGATAGCGGCGGAAGCACCTTCCATTTTACTGAAAATTTCATCGGAAACATAAGCCTGCAGATAGGGCTTTTGGCGAATGAGCTCCGCATTGGCCGCCCGCAGCTCCGCTTCATCGGTGGTATTGAGGGAATAGCCTTCTTTGAGCAGCGCGATGCCCAGCGTATCGCGGGAGTTATTATACATCAGGATTTTACCGGCATAGCTGCTGTCCCAAAGGGCGTTCCAGCTATCGGGTTTCTGCGTGACAGTCTGGGTATTATACAGCAGCCCCACGGTTCCCCAGGTATAGGGAACGGAATAGAGATTCTCCGGATCATAATTGAGATTTTTAAATTCATCCATAATATACTGGAAATTGGGGATGTTGGAAAAATCAATCTGCTCCAGCATATTTTCTTCAATCATCCGGGCAACCATGTAATCAGAGGGAAAAACAACATCGTAAGTCCCGGGTGCATTTTTTACAACGGCATACATCGCTTCATTATTGTCGTAGATCTTATAGACCACCTTAATGCCCGTTTCCTGCTGGAATTTTTTATTGACGGATTTATCAATATATTCACCCCAGTTGTAGACGTAAAGAATTTCGTTCGGCCCGTATTTTTTACAGCCGCTCATGGAAAGTACCAGCAGGGTCAGCGCGGCGAAGGCCGCAATCAATCTTTTCATATTTCTCATTTATATTTGCTCCTCTCTCAACTTTTTCTTTTGTTTCTGCGGAAGATTGGCGATAATCAGAATCACCAGCACCACCAGCACCATCACGCCGCAAAGCGCATTCATGGAAAGGCTGATGCGGGTTTTGGTTGTGGTATAGATCACGGTTGCAAGGGTTTCAACCTCAACGCCTCTTAAAAAGAAGGTGACCACAAAATCATCCACGGATAGGGTGAGCGCCAGCAGAAAGCCGGAAACAATCCCCGGCATAATCTGCGGCAGCAACGCCTGCCGGAAGGCCCGGCCGGGCGGTGCGCCCAGATCCTCGGCCGCTTCATAGATGGAGTAATCCACCTGCCGGAGCTTGGGCATCACCGATAAAATTACATAGGGGATATCAAAGGTAATATGCGCCAGCAAAACCGTTCCGTAGCCCAGGCTGATACCCAATACAGAGAAAAACAGCATCATGGAAACGCCGGTAATGATATCCGGATTCAGCACCGGAATATAAGTGATATTCATAATCGCACTGCGCGGCAATCGCTTGAGGCGGTGAATGCCCAGCGCCGCCATGGTGCCCAAGATGGTTGCCACAATCGAGGCGATGCCTGCAATAATCAGCGTATTGAGCAGCGCCTGCATAATCTGCTGATCTGTAAAAAGCTGCACATAGTTTTTAAGCGTAAAGCCGCTGAAAATCACCTTGGAGCGGCCGCTGTTAAAAGAAAAGAAAATCAGATAGGCGATCGGCAGATATAAAAAGAGGAAAATCAGCACCATATAGCTTTTTTGAAACCATTTCCTCATAAGATCCCCTCCTTTGTTTCATCATCCAGAAAGCTGAAGATGACTAGCGTAAAGAGGATCAGAACCAGCATCACCAGGCTGATCGCCGCGCCGACATTCGGATTATAAACTGTAAGAAACTGCTCCTGAATCACATTCCCGATCAGATTATATTTTGCGCCGCCCAGCTTTTCAGAAATCACAAAGGTTGAGATGGTAGGCACAAAAACCATAATAATTCCGCTGCCAACGCCCGGCATTGTTAGCGGCAGGATGACTTTCTGAAAAACCCGCAGCCGGTTGGCGCCCAGATCTTCAGCCGCTTCAATCACTTTGGGATCCAGCTTTTCGAGCGAGGTATAGATCGGCAAAACCATAAAAGGAAGATAATTATAGATCAGGCCGAGCACAACGGCAAAGCCGGTATTGCTCACCTGCAAAGAAAGCCCGGCATTTTTCAGCCAGCTTTGAATCAAATCGAGAATATCCTGCATTGCCTGCGTGCGAAGCACAAAATTGATCCACATCGGCAGCATCAGCAGAATCATCAGCAGCGTTTTTGTGCGTTCGCTCTGCTGTGCCATAATATAAGCCAGATAGTAGCCCAAAACCAGGCAGCAGGCCGTTGCAATCAGTGCGTAAACCACCGAACGAATCAAAACCGTGCCGTATTTCCCGATCTGCAGAATATTGGCGGTTGTAAAGGAGCCGCCGGCATCGGTAAAAGCACAGTATGCGATCATCAGAAGGGGCACCACAATAAAAATAAGCGCCCATATATAATAAGGAACCGCAATCAGTTTCTTTTTCAATTCGCGCTGCCCGCCTCCTTTTTCATAATATGGATATATTCCGGGATGATCTTCATGCCGATCCGGTCGCCGACCTCCCGGCAGGTAATGGAATGAATCTTCCAGAGATAGTGCTCCGAACGCGCCATCATTTCATAATGAACACCCTTAAAGGTAACGCTCTCCACCGTTGCACAGAGCATCCCCGCCTCCGGCTCTCTGATTTTGATATCCTCCGGCCGGACAACCACATCCACCGCTACATTTTCACCGAAGCCCCGGTCGACGCAGGGAAATTCCACACCCTCAAACTGCACCAGCAGATCACGGATCATGGTTCCTCCAATGATGTTGCTTTCACCGATAAAATCGGCAACAAACGGATTGGTGGGTTCGTTATAGATATCCTCGGGCGAGCCGATCTGCTGGATCAGGCCGTCGCGCATCACAACCACCGTATCGCTCATGGTAAGCGCTTCTTCCTGATCATGCGTCACATAAATAAAAGTAATTCCCATCTGGCGCTGAATGCGCTTGAGCTCATTTTGCATGCCCTTGCGCAGCTTGAGATCCAGCGCGCCCAGCGGCTCATCCAGCAGAAGCACCTTTGGATTATTGATCAGCGCCCGGGCAATCGCTACCCGCTGCTGCTGGCCGCCGGAAAGAGAGGTTACATTGCGTTTTTCAAAGCCCCGCAGATTCACCAGCGCCAGCATTTCGCCAACACGCGCACGGATTTCCGCTTCAGGGGTTTTGGAGATCCGCAGGCCAAACGCAATATTATCATAAACATTATAATGAGGAAACAGCGCATAGCGCTGAAAAATGGTATTGACCTGGCGCTTATGCGGGGGCAGATTGTTGATCACCTTGCCTTCGAAAACCACCCGGCCCTCCGAAGGCTGCACAAAGCCCGCGATGGTTCGGAGTGTTGTGGTTTTTCCGCAGCCGGATGGGCCCAGCAGCGTTACAAACTCCTTATCCCTGATATTCAAATTGAAATGATCCAGGATAACTTCCCCTTCAAAGGAGACGTGAATATCCTGCAATTCGATAATATTTTCCAACGCGACCTTCTCCTTCAAGATATTTTTATCAGATTATAATATAATCACTATCGATCGGTTTGTCAATAAAAAAATGCAAAAAAAGTCATTATTTTTAAGAGTATTTCCCAAAGAACCTTCAAAAGCCTGATTTTATTTTTGGTTTTTCTTTTGATTTCTCTTTTTTGCTCTAAATTACTTTGAAATACTTATTTTTTATTGATTCCGCAAAAATAAGCGCAAAAACGGGCGCCGCAGCGCCGGGCGCTGTTCACAGAAATTTAAGAAATTCTATTGACATCAACTTCTAGCTGTGATAAAATAAACACAAATTTTTATGATTCTGGAGCAGAAAAATGAAGGTTTAAAGCGTATCCGGCGCAAAGCGGCTGCCGGGTTCCGCCGCCTCAGCTCTGCCATATTCAGGGACGCTGCTGCCAGGGTAGTGTCTTTTTTTGTTTGAAACCCGCCGCCTTCTGGGAATTCCAGAAGACGCGCGTCGATGCGGCAGAGGCCGCTTTTCTATTTTGTGTTTTTGCCGGGGGTGCCCCGGCTGAAATAAATTTTATTGAGAAGAAGAGGTTGAGAAACATGAAAAAGTTTGCAAAAGCCGCCTGCCTGCTTACGGTTGCGGCGATGGTGCTTACCTGCTTTTCCGCCTGCGGCAAAAGCGGGAAAGACGATAAGACGCTGCTGCTCGGCGGCATCGGCCCTCTGACCGGCGATCACGCCAACTATGGTAAATCCGTGCAGAATGGCGCGGAGCTCGCAGTAAAAGAGATTAATGAAGCCGGCGGTGTAAACGGCTTTACCTTCAAGCTGGAATTTCAGGATTCACAAGGCGTTGCCGATAGTGCGGTAAACGCCTATGGCAAGCTGATGGATATGGGAATGGATGTTTCGCTGGGAACGGTTCTCTCCGGTGAAATGGCTTCGGTAGCGCAGGCCGGTGTAGACGATGGGATCCTGATGCTGACGCCTTCCGCCTCCTCCAAGAGCTGCATCGAATCCAATATGAATGCATTCCGCATCTGCTTTAACGATCCCCAGCAGGGCACGGCTTCCGCCGATTTTATTGCGGAAAACGAGCTTGCTAAAAAGGTTGCAATTTTCTATGCCGGCGATAATGATTACAGCGTTGGCCTTTATGAAACTTTTGTTGCGGAATGCGCCGTAAAGGGCATTGAGATTACCACGACCCAATCGTTTACCGATGCGGCGAAAACCGATTTTTCCGCTCAGATTAATGCGATTGCCTCCTCCGGGGCTGAGATGGTGTTTATCCCCATCTATGCGGCAGAGGCAGCCACCTTTTTAACCCAGGCAAACGGCAAGCTGAATATTCCGTTCTTCGGGTGCGATGGGCTGGATGGCCTGCTCACCAAGATTTCTGATCCCGCGCTGGCCGAGGGTGTGATGCTGCTGACTCCTTTCGCGGCAGACGATCCGGATGCGAAGAGCTTTGTAGACGCTTATAAAGCGGCCTATAACGCCACCCCCGATCAGTTTGCGGCAGACGGCTACGACGCGGTATACGCAGTTAAGGCCGCCGTTGAAAAAGCCGGTATTACCCCGGATAATAAAGACGATACGTTCAGCGATAATCTGGTTTCCGCGATGACGCAGATCACCGTGAAGGGCGTTACCGGCACCATGACCTGGAAGGCCGATGGCGAAACCAATAAAGCTGCGAAGGCTATGGTTATTAAAGACGGCGTGGCCGTGCTTTACACCAAGTAAAATCGTAAATCAACAGATGAGAATCCCGGCGGTGCAGCTGCTCGCTGCCCCGCCGGGAAATTTTTAAAAAGGATGCCTTTCGTATGGTTCAATTTATTCAAACCCTTATAAGCGGGCTCAGCCTGGGCAGCATCTACGCGCTGATCGCACTGGGCTATACCATGGTATACGGCATTGCCAAAATGTTGAATTTCGCGCATGGCGATGTAATCATGATTGGCGCATATGCTGTAATCGCATCGGTGAATCAGGCGCATATGAATCCGGTGCTGGCGGTGTTTGTCAGCATTGTGATTTGTTCCGTACTGGGCGTTACCATCGAATTTCTCGCATATAAGCCGCTGAGAAAGGCGCCTTCGCTTGCCGTTTTAATCACCGCCATCGGCGTGAGCTATTTCCTGCAGAATCTGGCGCTGCTGATTTTCGGCTCTGAGCAGAAGGCCTTTCCTGCGCTGGTCAAGCTCCCTACCTTTACAGCCGGCGGTGTTTCAATCGATGGCATTACCCTGGCGACCCTGGTGGTAACGGCGCTGATTATGATCGCGCTGACCCTCTTTATCAATAAAACCCGTATGGGGAAGGCGATGCGCGCGGTTTCGGAAGATAAGGAAGCCGCGGAGTTGATGGGAATCAGTGTTAATAAAACGATTACCATCACCTTTGCCATCGGTTCCGCGCTGGCGGCGGTTGCCAGTATCTTTTTTGGCTCCGCCTATGTTTACATCCGCCCAACCACCGGCGCGATGCCCGGCATTAAGGCCTTTACCGCCGCCGTTTTCGGCGGCATCGGCTCGATTCCCGGCGCGATGCTGGGCGGGATCCTGCTGGGCCTGATCGAGCAGTTTGCCAAAACCTATATTTCCTCCCTCTGGTCGGATGCGATTGTATTCGCCGTGTTGGTTCTGGTGCTGGTCATTAAGCCTACCGGGCTGCTGGGCAAAAAAATCAGTGAGAAGGTGTAAGCGCATGAAAAATAAAGTTCTGAACAAAATCTTCTCCAAAAACAGTATTACGCTTTATGCGGTTGTCGCCGTATACGCGGTGGTTTCCGCGCTGATTTACGGCGGCGGCGCTTCCCGCCAGCTTTCCAATATGGTGATTTCCCTTTCCTGCTATGTGGTGATGGCGGTTTCACTAAATCTGGTGGTTGGCTTTCTGGGCGAGCTCTCGCTGGGGCACGCGGGCTTTATGTCGGTGGGGCTTTTTACCGGCTGCCTTTTTTCCATTGCACTTGAGCCGGTGCTGCCGCTGGCGCTGCGGCTGCCGCTTTCGATGATCATCGGCGGTCTGGCTGCCGCGCTGATCGGGTTTCTGGTTGGGTTGCCGGCCCTGCGGCTAAATGGCGACTATCTGGCGATTGTAACGCTTGCATGCGGCGAAATTATTAAAAACGTCATTACCAATTTGAATATTACCGGCGGTGCGCTGGGGCTGAATACCAGTGCGATCTATTCCAAAACCAAAACGCTGCTGCCCTTTGCGATCGTGCTTGTTTTGATCACCATTCTGGTGATTATGAATTTTTCCCGCTCCAAGCACGGCCGTGCCATCACCGCCATCCGCGATAACCGCATTGCGGCGGAAAGCGCGGGTATTAATATTACCTATTATAAACTGCTGGTTTTTGTGATGGCGGCGTTTTTTGCCGGTGCGGCCGGCGTGCTCTACGGGCATAATTTCGCCAATATCAAGGCGGTTACCTTCGATTATAATATGTCGATTGAGGTATTGGTAATCGTTGTTTTGGGCGGAATGGGCAGCATCCCGGGCTCGATTATCGCGGCGGTGATTCTGCGCTCGCTGCCGGAAGTGCTGCGCGATTTCAGCGATTACCGGATGCTGGCCTATTCGATTTTGCTGATTCTGATTATGCTGCTTAATGCAAATCCGCGGTTTAAAGAAATGAAGGGCCGCTGGAACTGGAAAAATATCTGGAAACTGATAAAAGAACGCAGGGAAAAGGGGGCAAAAAACCATGACGAATGAAGAGCAATCCCGCCTGGTGCCTTACCCTTCCAACGCGTTTGTTCCCGAGCGGGATGTGGAAAAGCCCCCGATTCTGGAGGTAACGCATCTGGGCATCGATTTCGTCGGCCTTACAGCGGTAGACGATCTATCGCTTACCATTGGAAGAACAGAAATTTCCGGCCTGATCGGGCCGAACGGCGCGGGCAAAACCACGGTATTTAATCTGCTGACCAATGTGTATCAGCCCTCCCGGGGGACGGTAATGCTGGATGGCTACAGCACAGCCGGCAAAACCACCGCGCAGGTCAACCGCATGGGCATTGCGCGCACCTTTCAGAATATCCGGCTGTTTTCCAATATGAGCGTATTGGATAATGTAAAGGTTGGGCTGCATAATTCGATGCGGGAAAATCTTTTTTCAGCCGTTACCCACGGCTTCGGCTATGGGCGCGCGGAACGCGCGGCAGAAAAGCGTGCGCTGGAGCTGCTGGATTTTTTCCAGATGGCGGATCTGGCGCGGGAGCCTGCGGGCTCTCTGCCCTATGGCGCGCAGCGGCGGCTAGAAATTGTGCGCGCGCTGGCAACCAAGCCGGGCATCATCCTGCTGGACGAACCGGCGGCCGGTATGAATCCCTCTGAAACGGCGGAGTTGATGCATAATATCCGCCGGATTCGCGATACCTTTCACATCGCAGTGATGCTGATCGAGCATGATATGAATCTGGTGATGAATATCTGCGAGGGGATCTGCGTTTTGGATCATGGCAAGGTAATCGCCAAAGGCTCGCCGGATGAGATCAAGGCGAATCCGAAGGTGATCGAAGCCTACCTGGGAAAGAAAAAGGAGGCGCAATAAAGCATGCTGCATGTGGAAAACCTGAATGTTTATTATGGCAAGATCCATGCCTTAAAGGATGTATCGCTGGAGGTACACCCCGGCGAGGTGGTGGCGCTGATCGGTGCCAACGGCGCCGGAAAATCAACAACACTGAAAACCATCTCCGGCATGCTTCACACCAAAACCGGCCATATCCGCTTTATGGATGAGGAAATTACCCATACGGATTCCTACAAACTGGTTTCCAAAGGGCTGGCGCATGTTCCCGAGGGGCGGCGGGTCTTCTTGCAGATGACGGTTTTGGAAAATCTGGAAATGGGCGCCTATACCCGCAAGGAAGGAATCCGGGAGAGCCTGGAAGATGTTTATCAGCGTTTTCCCCGCCTGAAACACCGCAAAAATCAGATCGCCGGAACACTTTCCGGCGGTGAGCAGCAGATGCTGGCGATGGGCCGGGCACTGATGAGCCGCCCGAAGCTGCTGATGCTGGATGAACCTTCGATGGGGCTTTCGCCAATTCTGGTGCAGCAGATTTTTGATATTATCGGGGAGCTGCACCGGCAGGGAACCACGATCCTGCTGGTGGAGCAGAATGCCGAAATGGCGCTGCAGGTGGCCGACCGGGCGTATGTTTTGGAATCCGGCAAAATTGTGTTATCCGGATCCGGTGCGGAGCTGGCCGCCAGCGATGCAATTAAGAAAGCCTATCTTGGCGGATAAAGCAATAAAAACGCAGGAAGCGCATGCTTCCTGCGTTTTTATATAGGCGATCTTACCGATTCCGGCGGCTTTCTGTAAAAGCGCCGGTGCTTCCCAAAATCGCTATTCTTCGTTTCTTCGTTCAGAACCAAGTTTACCCGGGTGCCTCCCAAAAAGCATGCCGTACTTTGCAGAAATAAAAATTTTATCTCTCTATGAGATAAAATGATGTATCTCATCATGAGTTGTGGTAAACTGAATCTGAGGTGAATAAAAATGATTTATTTAAAGAGAATCCATGATTTTAGGGAAGGCCATAATTTGACACAGGCACATATGGCACAGCTACTGGGCGTGGCGCAAAATACCTATTCCCAGTATGAACGGGGAGAACGTCCACTACCATTAGACTATTTTATATATTTATGCAAATATTTTGAAGTGTCTGCCGATTATCTTTTGGGATTTACCGATGAAAACCGTTCCCCATTCAAATCCCCATCAGGTCGTAAATTCTAATATTGAAATAACGGCTGATGGCAGCCAGTTCATCGATCGTTAAATGACTGGCATTCTGTTCTTCATCCATTTGTTGCAGTGTTTTTATCGGAATATGCAGCAGTGCGCTGAATTTTTCGATGGATATCCCCTGTGCTTCTCTCAACCTTTTTACGCTTTTACACAATGCCTGTAATTCTTTGGCACTTTTCTTTTGAATTTCTTCTCTTTGATCCATGAAAATTACCTCTTTCCAAATTATTATATCTCGCTGCGAGAAATAAGTCAATATCTCAATATGAGCTATGTTATACTGTTGAAGAGGTGATCATAATGCATTATACAGAACGCTTGCGTGCATTGAGGGAAGACCATGATTTAAAGCAGTGGCAGGTTGCACAAGTGCTGGGGGTTCAGCATAATACCTATTCGCAATATGAAAATGGAATCCGCCCACTGCCGGTTTACAGTCTGATTACACTTTGCCGCTATTACCGTGTTACTTCCGATTATATTTTAGGGCTTTCGGATAATCCTTATGAGGAAGGGCGGCACCGGTAAACTTTTTATAAAATTTTGGTCGCGAAGCGTCAGAAACGCTTCGCGGCCTTTTTCAATTGGTTAAAATCCACACCATCATATCATCTTCACCCCGGTTGGCAAAGGTATAATAGGGAATAAACTTCAGGTGGCAGGCCGTTGTTTCCTGCTTTTCATAAGGGGCATAGAGCACCTGCTGCTCCGGCACGATCAAACCGCCGGCTTCCAGCAGCGGCAGCCCGCCGAGCTTCTCGGGTAAAACCCGGATCTCTGCATCCGGATCCAGCCGCAGTGCATAGAGATCCGCCGGCTGATCCTGACCCTCCAGGCAGTAAACCACCGGGCCGCGCTGCAGGGCGAGCTTCCCGCAATTGTTGTGAACCCGGCTGCCTGCCCGGATCAGGCAGGGCTCCATTTGAAAATCAACGGTTACCTGATTGGTTTCAAAATAAAGATATCCCCGCTCCTCCCGCCAGGGCGCAGAGGCTTCAAATTTACGGCACCAGCCCGGCTTTCGGAGTGCAAGCCCCCGGTTGCCTGTATGGCAAACCGTCACCCGGCCGTCTTCCGGATAGGCGGTTTGCAGTGTAACCCTTGCGCCGCCGCAGAAACCGGTATTGGGAATATACTGATGCACATAAAGATACTGTGCATCGAAGCTGTAAATCCAGTCGCCGATCGAGGGAATCATCCGCACCAGATTCGGCGGGCAGCAGGAGCAGCTGAAAACCTTCTGCCGCTGCAACGGTGCATGGTGAATTAGCGGCACCTCTTTCAGCGCACGGTCTACGGCCAGCGGATTTTCATAGAAAAAGGCGTCGCCCGAAAGGGAAAGCCCGGCAAGCATGCCGTTGAAGAGCGCGCGTTCCGCAGCGTCTGCGTAGCGCGCGTCGGGCGTTGCGGAGGCCAGCCGGCCGGCAAAAAGCGCCAGCCCCAGCGCCGCGCAGGTTTCTGCATAGGCGGTGCGGTTGGGCAGGTGATAGGGCACTGAAAAGGCCTCTCCCTGCTGCAGGGCACCGATCCCGCCGGTGAGATACATTTTATGCTCTGCAATATCGGCAAAAAGGCGTTCCGCCGCCTCCCGCAGCCCGGCGTCGCCGGTTTCTTCCGCCAAATCGGCAATGGCACAGTAAAGGTAAACGGCGCGCACGGCATGCCCAACCGCTTCCCGCTGCTCTGTAACCGGCTGGTGCGATTGGGCGTATTCTCCGTGATCTTTGGTAAAAACCGCCTGGTCTTTTTGATTGGCGCCCCGCTGCCGGATGAAAAATTCCGCCAGATTCAGGTAGCGCGGCTCGCCGCACACCCGATAGAGACGAATCAGCGCCAGCTCGATTTCCTCGTGGCCGGGGGTCACAAAGCCTGCCGACTGCTCGATTCTGAAAACCCGGTCGGCATGATCGGCGCCCCGGCGGCCAATCTTCAGCAGCCGGTCGCTGCCGGTAGCTTCATACCAGGCAACGCCCGCCTCGATCAGATGCCCCAGCGAATAAAGCTCGTGGGCGTTGCGGTTCTGATACCGCGGCTCGCCGGTGGCATTAAAGTAGGAGTTATAATAGCCGTCCGGCGCCTGGCCTTTTTCAATCTGCGCGATCATAGCCTCTGCTTTGGCCCGCAGCGCCGGATCCTCCTTTTCGGCCAGCAGGTAAGCCGCTCCTTCCAGCCATTTAAAGCAATCGCTGCCCCAGAAAACATGGGGCTTCATCGGCCGGCCTTCCCGCCAGCCGCAATCCAGCGTTTGGATTCTGCCGGTTTCCCAAAACCGATCGTATACTGCCAAAGCCGTGCATTTTCGCACCGTATCCTGCCGCTCCTTCCAGAGCCCGTCGGTAATGGTGAGATCATAAAATCTGCCTCTCTGCATGAATGCGCCCTCCATAAAACATTGATTTTTGCTGCTGCTTCGATTATAATAAAACAAACGGCCGAAAACAAGGAAAGCGGGTGTAGAGAACATGAGAAAATCCGATATTTCCGGCCTGCGCTATACCGGCGGCGGTGCTTTTTCCACGGGCGGCCCCTGGCGCCACGGCACGCGGATCATTGATAGCTTTGAGTTGATTCTCGTTACCAGAGGCACTGTTGCGATCCGGGAAGGGCAAACCCGCCATACCCTGCAGCCGGAAGATTATCTGCTGCTGCACCCGGGCATAGAGCACGCCGGCTGGCGCACATCAGAAGAGCCGGTATCTTTTTACTGGATTCATTTTACACTGGCTGCGGCGCCCGCAATGTTTTCTACTCCCTGCGCCGGCCGCGCACCCGAACCGGGCGCAATGATTCAGCTTGCTCGGCAGCTTCTTCAGATCGGCGCCAGCCCCGCTTATCCGGCCGGCACGGCGGAGCATATGCTGGCGGTTCTGTTGGCAGAACTGCAGGTGCAGCGGGAAATGCGGGGGCCGCAGAATGCATTCGCCGCCCGGGTTCATGAATATATCCGCTCCCATTCCTACGAACCGCTGAACGTACAGGCGGTGGCCGCCGCCTTTGGCTATCATCCCGATCATCTTACGCGGATTCTGAAGCGCTGCTATGGCCGAACGCTCCGGGAGGATATTATTCACACCCGCCTGGAGCGGGCAAAGGCCCTGCTGCAGGATCCTGAAAAAACAATTTCCCAGATCGCGCTGGAGCTGGGTTTTGAGGAACTGAACCTTTTTGAAAAGTTTTTCCGGTATCACCAGCACTGTTCTCCCACGCAATACCGCAGCAGTTTTTCCCGGCTTCACACCAATCATCGGTAAAAACGGGCCGGGTGATTCCCAAAGGAAGGAGGCGCACCCGCAGCCATGAAGAAAAAGATATGGTATATTTTGTTTGTATTTTTTGCCGCGCTGTTTCTTTTTTCCGGCTTTATGCTGATCCGCTACTGGCGCGAGAGCACCGCCAGCGCCGCCTACTTTAAAAATGCGGCGGCGCTGATTGCGCCCTCCGATGAAGGCGCAGAGCAGAGCGCACAGGAAAAATATGCCGCGCTCTATGAAAAAAATCCCGATTTTCTGGGCTGGATTTCAATTGAAGGAACCCGGGTGGATTATCCGGTGATGCAGACGAAAGACCGCCCCAACTATTATCTCCGGCGGAATTTCGAAGGGCAGCCGAACCGGCATGGCGTACCCTACGCCGCGGAGGGCTGCGACCCCGGCTGCAGCGATAATACCATTCTCTACGGCCACAATATGAATGATGGCTCTATGTTTGCCGATCTCTGCCTGTATCAGAGCCGGGATTTTTACGAAACGCATCAGACGATCTGTTTTGATACCCTTGCCGGATATGGCACATACCGGATCATCGCCGTTTTTCAAACCACCGCCGGCACGGAGGATGATTTTGCATACGACCGCTTTATTCAAGCCGCTTCGGATGCGGAATTCCGTGATTTTATCGCCCGGTGTAAAGCGCTCTCACTTTATGAAACCGGCGTTGGTGCAGATTATGGCGATAAGCTCCTCACCCTTTCCACCTGCGAATACAGCCGCAAAAACGGCCGGATGGTTGTGGTGGCCAAAAAGATTTCTTGAAATGATAACGCCGCGCTGTTGGGCGCGGCGAATTTCAAAAAAGGAAGTGATTTGCATGTATTTTGAAACCGAACGGCTGCTTCTGCGCCCCTGGCGGGAGAGCGATGCCGCGGATTTATATGAATACGCCCGGGATCCCCGGGTTGGTCCGCCGGCCGGCTGGCCACCGCATACCAGCCCGGAAAACAGCCGAGAAATCATTTTAAACGTGCTCAGCGCGCCGGGCACCTTTGCGGTGGTGCCGAAGGAAACCGGCCGCCCGGCCGGCAGCGTTGGGCTGATGACCGGCGCCGCCAGCAATCTGCAGATCGGCAGCCGGGAAGGCGAGATCGGCTACTGGATCGGCGTTCCTTTCTGGGGGCGCGGGCTGATTCCCGAAGCGGTGCGGGAGCTGCTGCGGTATGGCTTTGTGGAGCTGGGCCTTGAGAAAATCTGGTGCGGATATTTCGAAGGAAACGAAAAATCGCGCCGGGTGCAGGAAAAATGCGGGTTTCTATATCATCATACCAATGAGAATATCCGCTGGGCGCTGATGAATGATATACGCACAGAGCATATTAGCTGCCTCACCAGAGAACGCTTTCTGGCTGAGTGCCGCCCGCGCTGTACAGGCGATTGCAGATTGTCCGATTCCTAAAATAATACCAAAATTTTTGGTTATTTTATCCAAATGAATCATTTTGAGTATCTGAATCGTGTTACCATTGAGAAGCAACTGGCGTTTCCGCCTGAAATGCTGCCAAAACGAAGCCCTTCGAAAATTTAAAATAAGGAGTTGACTGGCCATGCTTCACTGGAAACATCATTTATCCTCCAAGCCCGCCGCGCGCCTGCGCGGGCTGCTGGCTGCTTTGGGCGTGCTGGCAGTTTGTGCCGCGGTTTTATCTTTTATATTCCTCTGGCCGCGGCCGCAGAACGAGGAAGAAG
>QAKW01000045.1 GCA_003343605.1 Clostridiales bacterium | reverse complement strand
AGCTGTAGTTTTCGATGATTCCGAAAATCGGAATGTTCATCATCTGCGCCATCTTTACTGCCTTGGCAACAATCATAGAGACCAGATCCTGCGGTGAGGTCACGATCAGGATCCCATCCACCGGAAGCGACTGGAAAACCGTGAGCGGCACATCCCCGGTTCCCGGCGGCATATCTACAAACATATAGTCTACATCGTTCCAGATCACATCGGTCCAAAACTGTTTCACTGTGCCCGCAATGATTGGCCCGCGCCAGACCACCGGGGTCTCCTCATCCTCCAGCAGCAGATTGACCGACATCACCTGCACCCCCATCTTGGAGGTTACCGGATAAAGCGCCTCCCCGTCGCCGCCGGCCTTTTCTTTAAGGCCAAACAGCTTCGGAATCGAAGGGCCGGTTACATCCGCATCCAGAATCGCGGTGCGATAGCCCCGCCGCTGCATCGCCACGGCAGACATCGCCGTCACCAGGCTTTTGCCTACGCCCCCTTTTCCGCTTACAACCCCGATCATCTTCTTTACACTGGTCAGCTCGTGGGGTTTTTCCATCATGCCCGTTTCATTTTTTCCGCTGCAATCAGAGCCGCATGAATCACAATCGTGCGTACATCCCATTTTAAATACACTTCCCTCTTTATTCATTTGTTCATAAAATATCATATCTAAGTACATATTTCAATATGAATCTAATTTGTTTTAATTAACCAACATTTTATATTGACATTTTATAATATTTATGGTATATTTTAACCAAACCAGAATGGAGGGTTTAACAAATGAGAAAAATAACTAAATTTTATGTAGTTTTAGTACTCTTAGTTTCCTTTGTTTTAGGCTCTTCCATTACAGTATGCGCGTATACAATAGGTGTGGAAGGAGGTATAAAAAATCCACCGGTTGCTTTAGTCTCTTATAGTGGTTTTACTCCCGCAACAATTACTGCCATTTATTATTCCTGTCAAACATGGAATAATCAAGCCTGTAGCGCTATTGTTAATTCGGCTGGATGGACTCATAACAATAATGTTTATAATAAGACTTCTCGAGATAACGAAAACCGTGTTACCAAAGGCGAACGAGATATCGGGACCTATTTAATGCAGACGCACCGATTTAAAGAAAAGACGCTGTTAGGACCCTGGCGGATTGTAGAGGCAGACATTGATATCAATGTATCTTATCCTTTTGATAATAATGGGGAATCGGGCTCCTATGATATTCAAAATTGTATGACGCATGAAGTGGGACATATGATAGGCCTTGATCATTCTGCCGTACCAGAGGCAACCATGTATGAATCCGGACCGATCGGTGAAACTTCAAAACGTTCCTTGTCACAGGATGATATCCACGGTGTTTTTTATCTTTATGGATGTTGAAGAATATAATATTATAAAGGAGGATTGACTGATGAAAAAAAAGATCATCCCAATCTCTCTTTGCGGCTTGCTGGCAGGCGGCCTGATTACCGGCATCATCCTCCATTTCTGGGGGACTCAAAAAGAGAATATTGTAAATTCCTTATATCCCTATGTTTCGCAGGAAGAACTGGTTGAGACGGCCGATTTGATTGCGCTGGGCAAATTCACCGGGCAGAGCGAGGCCTATCTATTAAACAGCATCGATCCGCCCCCGCCGGATAACCAAGGGCTCGCAACAGAAATTTTTACCAAATATCATTTTCAGATCGATCAAGTTTTCAAAGGTGTTCCCTATGATCCGAACACCATCGAGATCCGGCTCGAAGGCGGCACCTTTGAAGGCGTTACACATACCTATGAAGACCACGTTGAAATCAAAGAAGGCGAGACCTATTTGATTTTTGTGTTTTTAAACGATCAGGAACATTTCAAAGAGCCCGGGAATTATTACAGGGCTTTTCAGGGAACGCGCGGCTTTTTCACTCTGGGGGAGGATCAGATCTGGCATAATCAAGACGTTTATCAATTCAGCAGCCTCGAAAATTTAAATTGAAACAGCAGAAACGCCGCAAAGGGCTGTGCTTAAAAAGCACAGCCCTTTGCCTTTATCCGCTCACGATCCGGTAATAGCTTTTAGCCGTCAGGCTGTAAATGAGCAGGTAAACCGCGGCGAAAACAAGCAGCGTTCCCGCGGCGCAGAGCAGGAACAGCCCCGAATTGGTCAGATTCATCACCGCCAGCAGCCGGGTAACAATCGGGAAAGCGGCGGCCAGATGCACGCCCGCAGCCAGCAGCGGCAAAAAGAACACGATCAGAATCTGCGAACGGATCATCTTTCTGATCTCTCTGCGGTCGAGCCCTACCTGCTGCATAATGCGGAAGCGTTCACGATCGAGATACCCTTCGGAAAGCTGCTTATAATAGATAATCAGCGCCGTGGCCATCAGAAAAATGGTTCCGAGAAACATTCCCAGGAACATAAACCCGCCGTACATAGCGTAAAATGAAGCCTTGCCCGCGGCCCTGCATTCCCCATAGCCGGCGCCGGTGCGCGCCTGAATCGCATCAAAGCAGCCGGTCTGCTCCTCATCGGTTCCCGTAAGATCAAATGCATAGCTCCAGGTAATACTGCTGGCCGCCTCACCGTAAACCGCGCGCTGCATTGCTTCGATTTCCTGCAGAGTCTGCCTGTCTGGCACTACAAACATGTAGCAATCGAATATTTTGGAAAAATAATTTCCTCTGATCGTCCAGTCCTCCAGCCATTGCCCGATGGTAAACGCCCGGCCGCCAATGGTGATCTCTGCAAGAGCCTCGGCCCCGCGCGGCCGCCAGGCAAGCAGCTCCCCCGTGCCGGGCGCTTCCCCGGCACCGCCCGCGCGCACATAATCCGCCCAGGTCACAAAGCCGATGACGGTGAGGTCATCGAGCGAATCAATATTTGCCCGCTCCATCTCAAAACGATTTTCCCGGCGGGCGGCCGAGAAGCTCAGGGTTTCAATATCCGCAATATTTTCCATCGTAAGCCCCTGCGCATCCACTGCTGCAACGCAGGCCTGCCGGAAGGCATCGCGGTCGGGTAGCTCTTCTGCCGGCGTATCAAAGCTGATATCATAAGGATAGCGGTTAGCGATCGCATCCTCTGTTCCGGCAAACAGGCAAACCGTTGCCGACACCATTACCAGCACCATCGTGCAGAGAATGCAGATATTCGACAGCCCCACCGCATTCTGCTTCATGCGGTGCAGCATCCCTGAAACCGCAACAAAATGCCGGGGCTGGTAATAATAATTCCGGTTGCGGCGCATCAGCTTCAGCAGCGCGATGCTGCCGGCGGTAAAAAGGCAGTAGGTTGCAATAATCACCAGCAGCACCGCCACAAAAAACAACGGGATCGCCTTGATCGGATTCTCGGTTGCAATCGCGATATAATACCCGCCGCCAAGCGCGAGCAGTCCGGCGGCAACCAGCAGCCATTTTGTTTTCGGCTCCCGCTCGCCAGCCCGGCCGCTCTGCAGCAGTTCCACCGGCCGCGCCCGCCCGATCTTCACCAGGTTGGCCAGCAGATTAAGCAGAAAGATGCAGGCAAAGAGCGCCGCGGTGATACCGAGCGAAGAAAGCCGGATTGAAAAGCCGAAATGCACGGTAAAAAACAAAACCCGAAACAGAATCAGCAGCAGGAGTTTTGAAAGCAGGATTCCCGCCAGCAGCCCGCCCGCTATGCAAATGGCACCGCTGATCAGGCATTCCCAGAGCAGGATGCCGGCAATATGCCGCTTTTCCATCCCCAAAACATTATAAAGCCCCAGCTCACGGGTACGGCGCTTCATCAAAAAGCTATTGGTATAAAACAGAAAGACCGCAGAAAAAATCGCCAGAATGATCGCGCCGAGAAACATAATCATTTTAAGATGCTGGGCGCCGGGCATCTGGGTTATTGCCGGATCGGCGTTGATCGCAATGGTATTGTAAAAACCCGCCACGGTAAAAATACCGGCCAGGATATAAGGAATATAGAATCTGCCGTTTTTGCAGATATTCTGCAGGGCAAGCCTGCAATAAAAGCCTTTACGCATCTTCCCCACCCCGCATCAGCATCGTCTGCGTATCAGAGATGCGCTCAAAGAGCTCCCCATCGGTGGCCTCCCCCCGGTAAAGCTGATGAAACACCATTCCGTCGCGGATGAAAAGCACCCGCTTCGCGTGGCTTGCGGCGCGGGTGGAATGGGTCACCATCAGGATGGTCTGCCCCTCACGGTTCACCTCATCAAACAGCCGGAGCAGGCCATCGGTGGCCTTGCTGTCGAGCGCGCCGGTTGGCTCATCAGCCAAAACAATCTGCGGGTTGGTAATCAGTGCCCGCGCTACCGCCGCGCGCTGTTTTTGGCCGCCCGATACCTCATAGGGGTATTTTTTCAGGATCGGAACAATCCCCAGCTTCTCGGCAACCGGCATCAGCCGCCGGATCATTTCATGATAACCGGTACCGGCCAGCACCAGCGGCAGAAGAATATTATCCTGCAGAGAAAAGGTATCGAGCAGGTTGAAATCCTGAAAAACAAAGCCGAGATGCTCCCTGCGGAAGGCGGCCAGCTCCCGCTCGCCAACACCGGAAAGCGGGCGCCCGGCCAAAAGCACTTCACCGGAAGTCGGCCGGTCCAGCGCCGCCAGAATATTCAGCAGCGTCGTTTTTCCGGATCCACTCTCGCCCATAATAGCAACGTATTCCCCCTGCTCCACCGCAAAGCTGACATCGCTGAGCGCTGTCACCTGATTGCCGCCGAAACGGGTGGTATAGATTTTTTTGAGGTTGTTTACCTCCAGAATCGTCATCTTGACATCCCTTCCTTTCCCTGCCTCCCATTTTACAACAGGAGCGGCCCCGGTTCCATCGATCTGCCTTACAAACCGGCGCCCAACCTTACCAGTTTGTAAGGTTGGGCGTTTTTGCCGCTATTCATAAACCGGCCGCGCCGTCTGCAGGCCGATGCGCACCGTTGTGCCCTTCCCGGGGGCAGAATCGATCGCAAAGGTATGGCCCAGCTTTTTTAGAATCCGGCGGGTCAGGTAAAGCCCCAGCCCGGTTGCCTTTTGATCGGTCCGGCCGTTATAGCCGGTATACCCCTTTTCCCCGATCCGCGGCAGATCTTCCGGGGCGATGCCAATGCCGGTATCCCGGATCACCAGCGTCTCTCCCTGCGCATAAACAGAGATCACGCCCTGATGCGTATATTTGATCGCGTTGGTCAAAACCTGCTCCACACAGAAACAAAGCCACTTTT